>SXKJ01000404.1 GCA_005778115.1 Planctomyces sp.
GCGAACGCGGCTACCCTCGCGCAGACGCGACATCACGGAAACGACGGCACGCTCTTTAATCGTGGGTCGTCCAAGTCGAGTCGGTACATGATTTGGTTGTAGTCGTAGCGCGGCGTCTGGTCGGTGTTGCCGGAGAACGTGTGGGTGTAAGTCCCCTCAAAGTACACGAAACGGCCGGCCGAGAAATACGGATGCTGCTTCGGGTTGTAGAAGCTGTATTTGTCATGCGTGACGATCTTCGTCGCTTTGCGCCACGGACCTTCGGGAGCGGCGGCTTCGGAATACCAGATCTCGCCCAGCAGTGACGAGCCGAAGTGTTGCGTGAAGACGGACACCCAACGGCGACGATGTTCGTTCCACGCCACCGAGCCAGCGTGAGCGATCACTGGCTTCCCCGTGTCGGAGTCGGCGATTTTCAACCACACTTCGTCCGGCTTGAGCTGACCGCTCTTCAACAACTTCTCTTGCAGCGACCAACGAATCGGAGCGGTGTCGCGCTTCCAACTCCAAACGACTTTCCCTGCGGAGTCCCGTTCCACCTTCGGCGACTTCTCTCGCCCGCCAGGGACGAGGCAACTGAAACCTTCGTACTGACTGAGATCACGAAACGCCTCGACCGTCGCGCGGACACGCATGACGGCCGCGGCCTCGGAGAAGTAGACGTACTCGACTCCCTTGACCCTGTGCAGCACCGGATGCCCGTCCGGATACAGCGGCGTGTCTTTGTCGAATCGCTGCCGATGAACGAATTCCTTTCGCTCGTCGTCGAACTCGGCAATGCCTCGTTCGTAAACCTCCAACAGCCCCAGCACTTTCATGTAGCCGCAGAAGAGCCGCTCTCTCCCCGCGTCGTCCTTGAGCACCGTCAAACCAAAGATCCAAGTCGGACCATCCCCCGGCATCTTGCACATCGCCTTCGCGAAGCCGTCCTCACCGACGAAGTAATCGAGGTTCACACCGACCGCCGGATCGAGTCCACCGTCACTGGGCAATCGCGACGTCGCACCGGGAACATGAAACAAGCCGAGTGGATACTTCGGCCGGTTCGTGTCTCCCCAAAACCAATGCAGCCGACCTCGATAGACCGCCGTGACGACACTGTCCGAACCGGAAACCTGAGCATTCAGCAGCGGCTGCGCAATCGGCGGCTTCTCGCCGAGCAACACGCTGTCGGCATAGATCCCCGCGCCGGTGACTCGATACAGCCGCTCGGCGATGTTGAGCCGTTTGATCTTCAGCGTCGCTTCGCCACCTGGTTCGATTTTGATTTGCTTGCCGCGATAGCCGAACCCGTCCTTCGGAAACTCGTAGCCGTGACTGCTGACATAGAAGAACGCCGTCTGGCCAAACAGCTCCGGCTCACGAACCGCCGCAACACCAGCCGAGTCGGTGATGAATCGCTGATTCGTCACCGTCTTCAATTCAACCAGCGGCACACCTCGGCCGGTTTGATCATCGACGACACGAATGGCAAAGCGATCGTCAACGGATGACGACGATCCAATGATCAACACCGCGAACAAACATCCGCAGTGCCTAATCGACGGCATAGAGTTCTCCCAAGAGTTGAGTTTTGAACAAATCCTGAAATTGAGCTTTCACTTTGCGTCCTTCGCGACCTTCTGTTCAAAAACAGAATCACTGGATTGAACAGAAGGCCGCGAAGTGCGCGAAGCAGACAAAAGGTTCGCTGTCACTTACCCAACTCGATATAGAGCGGCAGATGCCGGTAATAGACTTCGAGCATCAGCAGATTCATGCAGGTGACATAGTGCCGTCCACCGGCCGCTCCCCATTTCTCTGGAGTCGGGCGATCGGGGCTCCAGCTTCCGTTCGGGTCTCCATCTTTGAGTTGCGTGCTGACCAGCGTGTCTCGCAGGCGAGTATTCCATTCGTCCCAGTGGGCCCCCTGCATGTGGAACATCACCTGAGTCGCGTAGTACCAGTAATAGGCATCACGGTCGGCGAGGTCTGGAAGGCGCTGCCGCAATAAATCGGCACCGGCAACGAGTCGAGCATCCGTGCGAACGGCTCCGAGATATTGCCGCATCAGTAAACCCTCGGCCGTCATCGCCAGGCTTTCCGGCCGGCTGGGGTGATAGGCGTATTGTCCCTTCGACGTCTTGCTTTCGACGGAGTCCAACCATTTCGACACGCCAGAATAAACCTCTTTCGGCACAGTCAAGCCGGCCATCTCGCCGCTCTTGAGCGCCATCAATTGCCAGCCGGAAACCGACGTGTCCGACTCAAACTTCGGTCGATACCGCCAGCCGCCGAACTGCGGATGCTGCGAGGCGACGATGAAGTTCAGCGCCTTCTGAGCCGGCTCTCGCAGAGCCGGATCGCGCGTCAGTCCATACGCTTCGCAGAGTGCGATCGACGCCATTCCGTGGCTGTAGAACCAGACGAACTCGCTCTCCTCCGAGAAGAGATCGCCGTCCGCCTTCTGATGCTGCACGAGCCACTTGAGTCCACGATCGACCACGGCTTGGTGCTCGCCCGACTGATGCGTGTAACCCGCTCCGAGAAACGCGAGGAGCCCCAACCCCGTCGCAGCGGTGTTCGATTGGAAGCTGCCGTGTCCCGTGCATTGATGATCTTTGCAATGCAGTTCGTGAATCCCCCAATGTCCGCCGGCATCTTGATGTTTGGCCAACCAGAGTAGTCCGCGCTCGACCGCCTTCTCGGATTCTTCCGAGCCGCCCAATGACTTGATCGCTTCGCGGCGCGATTCGGTCTTGCGCATCGAAAAGCCTGCTGCGATCTTCGCTTCGGGGGAAGCTCCGATCCCCGGTGCCGCTCGTTTGATGAGGCCGGCCACTTGCGCTTCGGAGGCGAGCTTCGGGCCATCGCCGCCGACTCCAGGCCGCGCGGGGCCGCCAGCGATTCGCGTCGGTTGCGCGGGACTCGAACCGCTCGGCGCGCCGACACCAGTTGGCCCACTGCTGCCGGGCAATCCGGCCGAGCGACGTGGGACCGACGCGGTCGATTGTGGTCCTGCCAACTTGCCACCAGCGGATGGTTGCGCCTGCGGCCCAGAAAAGACGAGCGTGCCGCTCTGTTCGGCAGCACTCGCGCTGGAGGTCACAGGCGCGGCCGCTGCGCGCGAGGTTGATAAGCCAGTTGTGCTTCCCTTCGCGAAGCCGGCGTTGGCATCGAGCTTCGCGGAAGGTTCTGAGGATTTCGCGGCCAGTCCCCCACCGGAAGATGATCGCACGGCGGTCGGCCCACTGGTGGCTGTTCCGGTGGTCGGGCCAGTGACGTCACCCGCTCCATTGGTCTCACGCGCGGGGACGCCGGTCGTTTGTTTTCCAACCGAAGTATTCGCCGGCCCGCTGCCGAGTACTCCGGACTTCGCGGTCGAACTTCCCGCCGCGCTCGCGACGTTCACTTCACCTGCTTGTGTGCCGACGGCACTGGCTTGTCGACCTGTTCCCCCACTTCCGAGTTTCGAGGCTTCGGCTTGTCCCAGTTGCGGTTGCCCCGCGCCAGTCGATTGCCGAGCGAGGTTGCCCGTGTTCCCGCGCGACGGCGTGCCCGATTGCGGAGTGCTCAGCGCCGCCCCGGTGCCTGCTCCCGCATTGCCAATCGGCACCGTCGCCGCAGCACCGCGAGTCGCCGCGCTTGCGCCGGAGGACTCGGATACTTTCGGAGCACTCGCTCCACCAGCGGCCGCGACGTTGACCGACTGGGCCGTTGCATTGGCAGCACCACCGGGTTGTCCGTTGTTGCTCCGCGCGAGTTGTGCTGAGCCGCCACTGGTGGGCGTGGCATCTCCTGGATTGCCTGCGTTGGCCGCGCGGACTGGCCGAGCACTGCCGACACTCGGCGAACTCGATGAAGAGGGAACATTGTTCGTCAGTCGCTGTGAGGCCGGGACGCTGGCTTGTGCTTGACGAGCCGCCTCGATGGCTCGTTCCTGCGTACTCATTTGTTTGGCATTCGCCGTTGCCACTTCAACGGATTCATTCGCCTTCGCGGCGGAGGCTTTCGCTTCCGCTGCTTGCCGCTCGTTGAATTCAACGGGCTGCTCGGACATTTTTGTCTTCGGGTCCGCGCGATTGGCTTTCAACCGAGCGGCGGCCACCTGCGGGTCGGTCGAGTTCAGTTCCGCTTGTTCGCGTTCGGCCCTCGCCAGTTGGCTGGCCTGCTTGGCTTGCTCGACTTTCGTGTCCAACTCCGGTTGAGTCGTTTTCGACGTCTCGACTTTCGGCGCGGCGACCGCTTGCGGAGTCGGCACCTGTTGCTCTCGCACCTGACGTTCGAGTTCTGCCTTCTGCTCCTTCTGAAAAGCCGCCTGCTCCTGCCGCTTCATCTCTTCGAGCTTGGCGACTTCGGTCTGACGTTCGACCTCCACCGCATGCGGCTGATTGGGCGTTTGCATCTCCGACTTCTGCCGGTCCAATTCGACCTGTGTCTCCGGTGTGTTCGAGTCGGCGGGCTTCTGCCATGCGGCCTCGGCATTCGGAGCTTCCATGCCGCCGTAATTCGGCAGCGTGATTTCCTCACGCGAACTGCTGGAGTCGTCCGCTTGTGCGACCTGCGACAACGGCACACCGAATCGAAATACCTGCAACGAAACGCCCAGCAGCAAGTGCAACAGCAAGCTGATCGCCACTGCCCACTGCAAGCGCCGCATGAACACGCCGCGCACCAGCCACGCGGCAACGACTAATGAAACGCCGAGCGTCGCTGACCAACCGAGCTGACCCCAGAAATAATTCATCCCCGGCAGCGGCGTCTGTTGGCCGGGGGAGAATCGAGCCATCATGCCCAACATCGCCAGCACGGCACTGCCGATCGCCAAGCCCACGGCAATCCACGCGCGCAGCATCTGCCGAGCGGTCAGTTCCGCGAGTTCTTCTTCAGAGAGTTTCAGCAGATCTCTCATAGGTCATCTGTAGCCGAAGTCGTCAGACTTCGGTTGTTCCGGTCACCGAAATCTGACGATTTCGGCTACGAATTCATGGCTGGCCATTCGGAGTGCGTTCAGCTTCGGGAACCACGGCGACTCGGTAGTCGTTGATCTTCGCTTGATTACACAGGCTCATGACGCGGGCGATGTATTTCCAATTGGCTTGCTCGTCCCCGCGAATGACGACCGATTGCTGACCCGGATTATCGACCACCGAACGCCGCAACCGCTCGGCGAGTTGAGGTTCCGAGTGTTTTTCGCCGCCGACGTAGAACTCACCGCGATCGTTGATGTTGATAATCATCTCCTTCGGCCGCATCACCATCGGCATGGCGGCAGCGGCCTCCGGCAGATTGGCATCGAGCGATCCTTCTCCGCTGCTCCGAGCCTCTTCATCGAAGTGGCTGGAGACCATGAAGAACAACAGCAATTGGAACACGCAGTCGATCATCGGCGTCATGTCCATCGACCGCTTGTTTTGTTTTCGTCGGAATCGCATGGCAGGTCATCTCAAATTTCAAATCTCAAATTCTCTACGTTTCACCGCTCGATTCGCCTTTGGCTCCCATCACACTCCAGAGTCCCTTGCCCTTCGGCAAAGGTGACTCAACATCGGCTGGCGACTTGCTGGCTGTTACGGGTTTTGCCGCAGCCGTTGCCGGCTTGGCGGTCGTGCCTTTCACCAGGACTCCTTCGCCATCGACCGTGCGGCGGATACGCAGCTTGCCCTCGAAGCGTTCGAACTGCGGCAGGATCTCCAGGAAGACGTCCTCCATGTCACGCAGCAGTCGATCAATGCACCCTTCCAAATAGCTGGCGACCATCACGGCGGGAATCGCGATGACGAGACCTCCGAACGTCGTGACGAGCGCGGTGTAGATTCCTTGAGCCAACTCCTGAGCCTTCGCCGCGCCGGTGGCTGTCGTGGTGCTCGTGACCATGAAGGCCATGATCATCCCCTGCACGGTTCCCAGCAGTCCGATCAGCGGAGCCACGCTGGCAGACACATTGATCGGCCGCAGGTTGTCGGCCATCTCGTCCGCCTCGCGGCCAACGGCGTCTTGAACGGCTTGCTCCAATTCCGAGTGCGGGCGGCCGATTTTCAAAATGGCCGCGCGGATGACGTTCGCCAGAGGCGACGGATGCTGCTGACAGATTTCATAGGCTTGCTTCGGATCAATGCCGTTGTCTTCAGAATTCAATTGCTGGATGGCGATCAACAACTTCGGGGGCAGGATCTTCTTGCCACGCAGACCAACGAAGCGTTCGATCGCATACGCCACGACGATGATCGAATCGAGGAACAGCGGAATCATGAAGATGCCGCCTTGCACTGTGAGATCCCAAACCGACGGCATCGTCGGCGGCTTGCCGGGTGCCTTGGCCGGAGCCGCGACTGGCTGCGGCGCGGCGGCCGGTTCGGCAGCGACTGGCTCAGCCGGTTGAGCTTGCTCAGCCGCCTCCTGAGCGCGGCTCCAGAGCGGTATCGCCGCGACGCACAGCCCCAACAGGACGATCACGAAACGCAAACGTCCGAGTGAAGTTCGCGACTGAGAATAGGAAGCACGCATGAACGATCTCTCAATAGCCTGTGACACGCGACTCAATTCAACGACCGGCGATAGTCATCCAGTGACATGATCCCCGGTTCCTAGGCACGGTCATTTAAGAATTGCTGAAACTTCTCGCTCTTGCCGAGCAACTCCACTTCCTTGTCGAAGTCGTCGGCCTCTTCGAGCACAAATGCCACTCCGTCACCAGCCACGATTCTCAGCGACTCGCCTCTCGCCATTTTTAAGAGGTCATCGACGGTTAATCTTTTGCGGGTGAGGTCCAGGGTTTTCATAGCTCCTTCTTTCACGACGCCCCCAATTCCGCGAGTCGCTTTTTAGCGGCGGCGGCTTTGGGGTGTTCGGGGTATTTCTCGATCAACTGTTGGTAGGAACTTTTCGCCTGCGGAATGTCCTTGAGCACCTCGAAGCAACGAGCGGCCTCGAAGAAGGACATCGCGGACCATTCTTTGTGGCCGTAGGCGAAGGCGGCTTTCAGGAAATGTTTCGAGGCCGTCTTGTGGTCCTTCTTGGCAAAGAAGCACTCGCCGATCATGAACCGCGCTTTGGCGGCGGTCTCGGTTTCGGTTTCTTCGGTGACGGATTCGTACTGCTTGATCGCCTCGTCGAGTTTCTCTTGTTGCTGCAAGGCCCAGCCGACTCCGTAACGAGCTTCAGGGCGCAACTCGAAATCGGGGAATTGGTCGAGTGTCTGCTGATGAAACTTGAGGCTCGCGTCCCATTGTTCGAGGGCCGCGGCGCACTCACCTGAGCGATACAGCGCCAGGGCGTGATAGGTCGCATTCTTCGCGGCGATGACTTGAGCGTACCGATCGAGTGCTCCCTTCCAATCCTTCTGTTTGAACTGGCACTCGCCCAACAGGAAACCCGCGTCACCGGCGAGCGGGCCGGTTGGGTACGACTTCAACTGTGAGCCGAAGGTTTCGGTGGCCTCTTTGAGCTTGTCCGATTTCAGATAGCTCCAGCCGAGCTTGTGAACTGCCTTCTCACCCAGTTCGCCGTTGCCCGCTTTCTGTGATGCCTCGGCATACGCCTTCGTCGCGTCGGCGAACTCACCGGCGTCGTAGTACGACTCGCCGACTCGGAAGAGGCTCTCGGCAGCGAGCGGACTGTTGGGATAATCGGTGGCCAAGCGGCGGAACGCGGCAACGGCCTCCGGGCGGCGACCAAGTTCCGTGTACGCCCAGCCGAGTTCATACGCGACTTTGTCTGCACCGGCGTATTTGGGATCGCCGCTCAAGATAGCGGAGTACGTCTTCGCCGCTTCCTCGAACTTCTGCTGTCCCGCGAGGGCAAGGCCCAACAAGTACTGCGCGTCGAACATGTCCGCTTTCGCCGGTTTGCTCTGCAAGAACGCGGTGGCATCGTCGGCCGCAGTCGCGAATTCTCCAAGCTGATAGCGCGCCATCGCGCGAACATACAGCCCCTTCGTCGCGACTTCGGACTTTGCGTACTTGGTGGCGAGCGTCGTCATCGCGTCTGCCGCCTTCTGGAAGTCGCCCCGTTTGAAGTGCGTCCAACCCAGACCATATTGAGCGTGCGGGGCGAACGATCCCTCCGGCCATTTGCCGGTGACTTCCGTGTAATGCGCGAACGCCTGATCGAAGGCGTCCTGAGCATACGCCGCTTCCCCCATGCGGAAGGTCGCCTCTTCCACGCGAGTGCTCTTCGGGAACTGTTTTGTGAGCTGTTGCAACTTCGCCGCCGCGTCGGACTGCCGATCCAACTTGCGATAGGCATCCGCCAGCGCCAGCAACGTCTCGTCGGTCTGTTCGCGATCGGGTTTCGTTTTCAGGGACGCTTCAAACGCCTGAGCCCCCTCCGCGAACTGCTGCTGAGCCACCCAAGTGCGGCCGATCAACGCTTGTGCTTCGCTTTGCAATGCGGGGTCTTTGACTTCCTTGCTGGCCGACTCCAACGCCGTGATGGCGTCTGCGTGCTTGCCGGCCAAGTGCAGCGCGAGCCCGCGTCGCACTCGTGCTTGCGGAGCGTTCGCGTGAGTCGGGGCCTTCGCGAGGAACGCTCGGTATTGTTGCTCGGCGTCGGCGTACTCTTTCACCAAGAGCCGCGATTCGGCGGCGATGAACAGCACATCGGGGACTAGCTTGTCGTTAGGGAACTGCGTGAGAAACGTCGCGCTATGTGCCTTCGCCGCCGCGTGGTTGTCGGCATCGAGCGCCGTCAGTGCGGCCATGTATTGAGCCTGAGCGGCCAATTCGTGCTTCGGGTTCTTCAGTGCGAAGTCGGCATACAGCAGCACAGTTTCGCGCCGCCGATCGGGGATCTCGTACAAGGCATCGATCCGGGCCAGCACCAGTTGCGGCATCGTCGTGCTGTCCGAGTTCTCCTTGATCGCAGCGTCGAGCACTTCCAACGCCTTCGTTGGATTCTTCTCTTTGAGGTAGGCCCGCGCGATCCACTGCTTGGCTTCAACCGCCTCTGGAACGTCGCGTTTGGCGACGATCTCCAAACCATTGCGAGCCGCCGCGTACTTGCCGATTAAGAAATAACACTTCGCTCCGGCCAACACTGCGGTGTCGTAGTGCTTCGTTTCCGGGAACAGTCGCGGCACATCCCAATAGATCTTGCCCGCTTCTTCGTGCTTGCCGAGTTCATAGGCGCAGCGAGCTTGCCGCAACAACGCGGTGTCGGCCAGCGAGAACTCTTTGACGGTGCCGACCTGCGCGAACAGGGTTTGAGCGGGGCCATAGTCCCCTTTAGCGAAGAGCAGTTCGGCCTGCCTCATGCGGACTTCGGTGGCCAGCGCGTGCTTGGGGAACTTGTTGTGGAACTGCGCGAACGTCGCTTGAGCCTCATCAGTTTGCTTGAGTGCTTCCTGAGTAACACCCAGCGCGTAGGAGGCATCGGCGACGAGTTCATCTTTCGGGTAGGTGCGGATCAGCGTCGCGTAGATCTTGGCGGCGTCGTCCCACTTGTTCTGCTGATAGAGGCTCTCGCCACGATAGAACAACGCGCGCGGGGCGAGCGGGCTTTTCGGGAATCGTTCCAACATGCGGCTGAAGGCTTTGTCCGCTTTGTCGTAGTCGTCCGCCTTCTTGGACTGCTGAGCCTGGCTGTACCACGCGGTCCCCAGGTTTTGCAGCGTCTGATCGAGCAGCTCGAATTTGGGGAACTGCTTGGTGACCGTCTCGAAGGCGGCGATGGCGGCCGGGTATTGCTTCGCCTGCAAGTGGCAGGTGCCGAGATAATGCTGGGCCTTATCGAGCCGCGAGTCCTTCGGAAACTTCTTGATGAACGTCGCCCACTCGTCGATCGCCAGTTCATAGAGCTTTTGATTTTGGAACCCAACAGCGACGGCGAATTGACGTGTCCCCGCCTCGGTGTCTTCCGCGACCGATCGCTGAGCGAGCGACCCCATCGTCAGAATCAAAAGTGCGATCCAGATCTGCTGCCGAAACATTTCCGCATCCCCCACAAAAACCGAGCCCAAAACTCGCAGCCAGAATACGGTTCGCGCCGAGGGCTGTTAAGCGACGGCAGACTGTCGCCGGCAAATTCGAAGAGTCATTCCAAGGCCGAGAAACAAATGACGCGAAGGCGAGCGGGGCGGCGTCAGCCCCCCCGTATTCCTCGGACATCGCAACCACCGGGGGGCTGACGCCACCCCGCTCGCCAATTCATTCACTGCCACTCCGTGACTCGTCTACTTTGGGGCCGATTCGCGGAGCAGTTCTTCTTCGAGCTGATTCATCTTTTGCCGGACCACGCCCTGCACGGATTCCAATCGACGCTGCACTTCGACGTATTCGTCGGTTTGTTTGGTGGAGGTGGCTTGCGTACGTCGCAGGATCAACGGCCGCAGCAGCCGGCGAGCCTGGTCGTCATGGCCGGCAGCGACTTCCACGACAACCAGCCAATACTTGTAGCCCAGATTGAAGGGGTTCTCGACGATGGCTCGCGTGATCTCTCGGCTGGCCGCTTCATGGTTTCCTTTGCGGTAGTGTTGCAGCCCTTCGTCAAAGATCGTCGCAGCCTCGCGTGGAGCGGGCCGGATCACTTTCAATGAATCGAGCTTTGGCTGAGGAAGGGCTCCGTTTTCCGACGAGAAGATTTCTTGCAGGACCGACTCGCAAACCTTCTGCGCTTTCGAGCGGAGTCGTCCCTCCGACAAGCGGCCATCAACAACCAGCAGCACCTGGTCCTGTTCGCTCTCAAACTGCACGCTCGATATTTGGACGCCATCCCATTCGGGGTTCTGACCCAGCGCGATTTGAATTTTGAACAATGCCAATTGAGCCATCGCCGCGTTTGGAATCGCCACTGCGGTCGATTGAGTTTTGGGCGGCGCTTCTTTGGTGGTGCTCGGCTTCTTCACCGCGCGAGGCGGTGGTGGAGGCGGCGGAACCGGATCGTCCGCAGACTTCGACTCTGCCTTCTTTTCCGTGGCCTTCTCCTTCGCTGGAGAACCTTCTTGAGCGACAAGCAAGCCGCTCAGAGACACCATCACGAGCCCAGTTGCCATCAAGCCGAATCGATTGCTGATCATAACGACGTCTCCCGCGAATTTCTGAGCCTTGCTCCGAGAGGATTTCAATGAGGACTAAAACTCTCCCACCAAATCCTTGGCCGACTTGGTCGAGAGCGCCTTGAGCACATTGTATGACGTGCTGAGATTCAAGAAACGGACATGCCCATCGACCAGCAGAAAATGGGCTCCGCCAGGATGCCAGCTCCAAAACTGGCTGACCGTGATGCTGGTGGTCGGCAGGTTGTGCGGCGGAACCAATCCGTTTTGCAGGCTGAGATAATGCTCGCATTCCGAACCGCCGCACATCACCCAACCCCAACCCAGATCGTTGGGCAAGCCACGCTCGCCGTACAACAACGTCTGCGACGTGCCGTCCTTAACGTGATCGAAGCGAGTCGAACTGCGTGTAAACATCATGCCGCTGCCATTCGTGGTGGCGGTGATACTGAAGAAGCAGGCTGGATACCCGATGCCAGTGTCCCCCGACACTCCGAGATAGTTGCCGGGATAAAGCACTCCGCAATCGACCGATGGAGGGAGTGGGCCCGTCGGGCCAGAGAGCAGCGTCTTGCCGGCATTCGGATCGCTCGGACAGGTGTAGGTGAGAATTCGCGTCATGGGCGCGTTGGGCTTGCCGGCGGCTTGAATGGCTTTGGTCGAGATACAGCAATCCGGCGCGTTGAAGTCCACCGTGGCATAGGCCGCGCGCTGTTCGACATACGGCAGCAACGCCAGCAAGCTGCCCAATGAGAACGTGGGACCGGGGCGCACATGGCTCCCCATCGGAAAGCATTTGTTGGCGTCGTGGTAATTGTGCAGTCCGATGCCAATCTGCTTGAGATTGTTCTGACACTGCGACCGCCGCGCCGACTCGCGAGCGTTCTGCACCGCCGGCAGCAAAATTGCGACGAGCACACCGATGATCGCGATCACAACCAACAACTCGATCAGCGTGAAGCCGGTCGGCCGAGCGTTTGCAGAGCATCGGGAAGACTGCGGCATGGTTCGAGCGTATCTCCCGCGACTCTTCGTAGGTCAGGCTTTCCAGCCTGACCCAAACAGACAGTTGATGTCATTCCCAGAACAAGTCAGCCTGGGAAGGCTGACCTACCGTTTGGATTCGGCTTACAATTCATCGGCACTCTTCCAAAGAAAGTGCTGAGTCGCGGATTCTTGATCAGGCACAGAGATCTCTTGCTCCCACTGCGTCGGCGGTGGCGGAGCATTGGGGTCGTCGCTGGCGATTTTCGAAACGCTGCTGAGTTCCAGATTCACGCTCACCTTGTACTTGCCGGGATACGGTCCATCCAACTTCGTGAAGTTGTAGAGCCCTCCAGAAACCGAAGTCCAAGCGACTGGCCCCGGATTCCCCGGTTGCGGCAGAAATCGAACCGTCGCGTCTGGCACCAGCTTGTCGCCCACGATTACTGAACCGCGCACGGCAACTCGACGAGGCTCCGGCTTTCCGCCGCAGCCGATCAGCGTCAGCAATCCCAACAGCATCAGAGCCAGCCGCATCAGACTTCCTTCGCGATTCCTAATCGGACAAATCCGCTCACGACATTGCAGCAGAATCCCGGAATGAGGAAAAGCTCCGTTGGTCTTGCGTAGGAATTAAGGGCGATTGAAAAGCAATGAATGACTGACATCGCCCAGCAGCCGGTCAGTCTCGAATCCACGGCCCGCGTTCCTTGTTGCCAATCCAGCGTTCTGCCGCTTCAGGGTGCAAGCCGGTCCCCGTTTCGATGCAGGCGATTGTGTCTTCGGCTTCCGCAGACATCGGCCACCAGAATCCGGGAGCCAATCGGTGATCGTGAGTAGCGATTTCCCGAAGCTTGGGCAGCGCCGCGTGGAATCGTTCATTGCAAATTCGTTGCCCGATGCGATTTCTCGACGCGAGTCGCGCGATGGCGAACATCGACCAGAATTGAACGTCGATGTCGGTATCGGTCAGGCCGCGCAATGCAGCCACCCACGTTCGGTGAAACAACCGAGTCCGGCGGTCAGCAAGGATGATTGCGTCGCCCGCGTCGCCCCGCAGCCAGCCGGCAAGATCGGTTCGCTCAAAAATCGTAACCAGCACATCGTTCACTTCGTCACTGTCTGAAGATTTCAAACCGTGAATGACCGACTCCAGGACGAAGCGATTTGGGACGGCGGAATTCAGTTCGAGGCGAGCGATCCGCACCAATGCTCTCTCGGTTTGCTTCCCGCCAATCGCGTACAACGCACAACCACACGAATACCGACAGTCCGCATCATCAACCAACATTTGCAGCAAGACGGGAACGGCTTGTTTGGCTTTTAGAGCTTCCAACAGCGAGATGCCGAAGTCCTTCAACTTTTGAGGTAAATTGGGAAGCGTTTCGATGAGACCTCCCAACGTCCGAATCTTCCGTTGCTCCATTTGCCGAAGACTGCGTTCGCCCCTATTCGCAAAATCCCTGAGGCAACTTGCGACCGCCGCCCGGTGCTCGGCATCGCGACTCGGAAGCTTGGCCGTTTCTTGTTCGAGATGACGCTGAAACAACGTCCGCAGATCTTGGTTGGACTGTGCCATGCGCTCGTCTCTGGTTCTGGATTCAGAATGGCTGGATCGAGCGGGTCTTCTAGCCAAACACGAATTCCGATTACACTCCCATCGCTTTCGCGACACGTTGAATTGTCTGGAGTCTGAGTCATGTCCGAACCAAGTCCCTCATCACCATCAAAGAAGTTACCGGCAAACGAAGTTGCCGATTGCGGCGATCAGATCTACGCGCAGAAGGTTGTGGGTCAGCTTGATCCGGCTTTGAAGGGGCAAGTCGTGGCCATCGACATTTTCTCCGAAGATTTTCGGATTGGGCCGACGGCAGCCGTCGCTTCCCGAGAACTCCGGTCTTCACATCCCGATGCACAAGTTTGGTGCGTGCGGATTGGGTTTCGGTCATTCCATCGGATCGGTCGCTCACCGAGGGCCTCAGCATGATTTGCGGGGCCGTCAACGAGTGTCTGGAACCTGGGATCGAATTGGCGATTCAGGACCGACACGGTGACAATCATCTTGTGCAAGCCTTGTTGGACACCGGATTTAATGGCTTCCTGACTTTGCCGCCCTCCTGGTTGCTTGAAATGGGCTTGGAGTGTGGCTCTCAAGTCCGAGTGACTCTGGCGGACGGCAGCAAAATTGTCAGTGATCTCTTCACGGCAATCGCACTGTGGGACGGCAAGCTGATCGAGATCGACGTCGAAGCGGCGGATACGGACCCACTTGTCGGAATGGCGATGCTGGTCCAACACGACCTTCGAATGCGAGTCATCTCGCAGCGCGAAGTTGCCATCAGTTCGATACCGTCCGATGTCTGACCGGCATCCCAATTCAATCGCGCTTGTATCACTTTCTTCCCTCATCTTTCATCCCTTAGCCCTGATCCAAACATGACCGAACTCGCCAAGCAGTACGAACCGAAAGAAGCTCAATCGAAATGGTTTTCGTTTTGGGAGGAACGCGGGTATTTCGACGCGAATCCGAACCCGGACAAGAAGCCGCACACGATCATGATTCCGCTGCCAAACGTGACCGGCGCGCTGCACATGGGGCATGCGCTCAACGGGACGTTGCAGGACTTGCTGACTCGCTGGCGGCGGATGCAGGGGTACGAGGCGCTCTGGATGCCCGGCACCGATCACGCCGGAATCGCGACTCAGGCGGTCGTCGAGCGGCGGATGCTCGAAGAGGAAGGGAAGACGCGGCACGACGTCGGCCGCGAGGCGCTCGTCGAACGCATCTGGAAATGGAAGGACAAGTTTGAAGAGCGAATCATCAGCCAACAAAAAATGCTCGGAGCAAGCTGCGATTGGCGGCGCGTGCGGTTCACGCTGGATGAGGTTTGCTCGCGAGCCGTCCGCCGCACGTTCTTCAAGTTTTTCAGCGACGGCCTGATCTACCGAGGCAAGCGGCTGGTCAACTGGGACACGTACCTGCAAACGGCGGTGGCCGATGACGAAGTCTTCCACGAAGACGTCGCCGGGCACTTTTGGACGTTCAATTATCCGGTGGTCGAAGTAGGTCAGGCTTTCCAGCCTGACTCCGAGGGTGTTGCCGCGCAGGGTCAGGCTGGAAAGCCTGACCTACAAGAAACCGGCACCCGCATCTCCTTCTCCACCACCCGTCCCGAAACGATGCTCGGCGATACTGCCGTCTGCGTGCATCCGACGGACGAGCGGTACACGCATCTGGTCGGCAAGCACGTCCTCATTCCGCTCAACGGACGGATCATCCCGATCATTGCGGATGCTCTGCTGGCGGACAAAACGCTGGGCACGGGGTGCGTGAAGGTCACGCCGGCTCATGATCCGAACGACTATGCGTGCTATCAGCGCAACAAGCAGATCGGCGTCATCAACATCTTGAACCCGGACGGCACGCTCAACGAGCACGGCGGGCCGTACGCCGGGCTGACGATGTTTGCGGCTCGCGAGCGGGTCGTCGCGGACATGCAGTCTATGGGGCACTTCGAGAAGGTCGAGGACCGCACGATCCCGCTAATGCACAGCGACCGCTCGAAGACCCCCATCGAGCCGTTCTTGAGCGACCAGTGGTTCGTGAAGATGGACACGCTCGCCGAGGCCGCCATGCAAGCCGTCCGCGACGGCAAAGTGAAATTCTTCCCGTCGCGCTACACGACCAGCTACATGGACTGGCTCGGCGAGAAACGGGACTGGAGCATCAGCCGCCAGCTCTGGTGGGGACATCGAATTCCCGTGTGGACCCGCCCCAAATGGGAAGGCGAGTCGTATACGCAAGCGGCCGTGAATGCCTACATGCACAAGTGGGTCGTGCTGCCCGCGTTCGACGGCGACGAGCAGCGTGCGCGGGAAGCGATGGACGGCATCTTTTGCACTTACAGTGGCGACAACCTGCACTTGTGCATCCAGAGTCCCGAAGTGGAGAAGGCGATTGGCGAGACGCTCGCGACGATGGGCTATGTGCAGTCCGAAGACGTCCTCGACACATGGTTCAGTTCCGCGCTGTGGCCACACGCGACGCTCGGCTGGCCGGACACGGAGCACAATCCGCCCGTCGTAGGTCAGGCTTTCCAGCCTGACCCGAACGCTCCAACCAACGTCGATCGCGCGACGAGTCAGTCTGGAAAGGCTGACCTACGGAACGAAGTCCTCTCATACTTCTACCCCGGCAACGTGCTGGTGACGTCTCGCGACATCATCACGCTGTGGGTGGCTCGGATGGTGCTGACGGGGTTGTACAACATGGGGGACGTGCCGTTCCGGCATGTCTGCATTCACCCGAAGATTCTCGACGGGTTTGGGCAGACGATGTCGAAGTCGAAGGGGAACGGCGTCGATCCGCTGGACCTGATCGACAAGTACGGCACCGACGCCGTGCGGTTCACCATCGCC
>SXKJ01000405.1 GCA_005778115.1 Planctomyces sp.
ACTGCAAAACTACATCGAGCGGGCCATCGTCCTGGCTCCCGGCGACACGTTGACCGCCGACCTGCTCCCGTCGCATGTGCGTGGTCTGGCTCAAGTCCGCATGGGCCGCCCGCAGGCCAGCGATTTGCAAAAGATGGCCACCGAACTCGTCTCCACCAGCATCGTGCAGGCCGGAGCCGACGCCGTTGATCTCCACGAACGAGCGGTCGCACTCGTCGAACGCGAAGTCATTCTGCAAGTACTGCGCTCCTGCCAAGGGACGCAGACCAAAACGGCCGAGCGACTCGGCATCAACCGCAACACGCTGCACAAGAAAATCAGCGACTACAAATTGGAGTCGGAGGCACGCTGACCTCGCCTTTAGGCGAGCGGGGCGGCGCCAGCCCCCCGGTGCATTCGAATTGGCCACAGAACCGGGGGGCTGTCGCCACCCCGCTCGCCTGTTTCGTTCATAGGTGATGCGATGCTGAACTCCTTGCTGATTGCTTCGGTGCTCTTCGCGGCGGACGCCCCGTCCATTTCAGAATCCGTCACCGATGAGCAGGGCTTCCGCGTCCATCGCGTGACATCGGAGCTTCAACGTGGCGAAACGCTGATCCGCGTGCTCTTGCCGGATCGCATGGAATCGGGCAGCAGTCTCAAAGTGCTCTACGTGCTGCCGGTCGAAGCCGGCACCGAGCGGCGCTACGGGGACGGTTTGATCGAGGCCAAGCGGTTGGATCTCGCGAACCGTCATCGGTTGATCTGCGTCGCGCCGACATTCTCGCATCTGCCGTGGTATGCCGATCACCCGACCGACAAAGCCATCCAGCAAGAAAGCTACTTCGTCAAAGTGGTCGTCCCGGCTGTCGAGAAACGATATCCCGCGATGCCGGAACGGAACGGCCGATTGTTGGTCGGTTTCAGCAAATCGGGATACGGTGCGTGGAGTCTGTTGCTACGACATTCGGCGACCTTCGCGAAAGCCGCGGCGTGGGACACTCCACTGATGCAGGCGGCTCCAAACCAGTTCGGTATGGGACCAATCTACGGCACTCCCGAAAACTTCGAGCACTATCGGCTCGACCGCTTGCTGCGCGACCGCGCTGCGGACGTTCGATTGGAACGAGGGCGATTGATACATCTCGGTTATGGCAACTTCCGCGACCACCACCAGCGGGCTGAAACCCTACTCAACGAACTGCAAATTCCGCACGTCTATACCGATGGCCCAAAACGCGAGCACACCTGGCAAAGCGGCTGGCTGGATGAGGCGGTGCGAGCGTTGTTGGCGACCAACGAGTAACCGGTCTGGGGTTGCCTGACGAACGGAAAACCGGGGTAGAGGCATTTTGCGGCGATACCTAACATCCCGCCCCAGTTGTCCAGCGAGTAAGCCGATGGATCGGCCTCAACGCTGGGCGGGGTGACAAGGATGTCTTCTCTCCACAGGACGATCATGCCGCGATCCAGATTCGGAAGGATGCCGATGCGAGGACTCGTGTGGACGGCCACGGTGGCCGTAGGTTTGTGTTGGCTGGCGAATGCCATCGCTCAAGAACAAGTCGCGGGCGACCAGAAACTGCGTCCCGCCGGAGAGCCGTTGCGAGTCAACAATGTGCCTCCCGACTTGATGAAGATCCTCAAAGACTGGGAGGTCTCGTCTTCCAAGATCAAAAAGCTGGAAGGTAAGCACCGTCGCTGGGAGTACGACTACGTCTTCAAAGTTTTGAAGCGGAACACAGGCGTGTTCTATTACGAGGCTCCCGACAAAGGACGCATTGATCTGGAGCCGGTTCCGAATCCCGATCCCCCCAAGGGGGTGAAGAACCCTCCGCCGCCGATGGAGAAAGACAAGAAGCATTGGCTGACCGGTAAGGAGATGGATTTCGAATTGTCTCCCGGTCCCGCCGAACGGTGGTACTGCACCGGCCAACTCATCACACAGGTTGATGATCAATCCAAGACGGCGACGCAGATGGTTATTCCGCCGCAGGCTCAGGGGGAACACATCTCCGATGGCCCGCTGCCGTTCTTGTTCGGAATGCCTGCGGCCAAGGCGATCCAACGGTACGACATGAAACTGATCAACGAAGACAAAAAGACCAACAAGGCTTGGATCGAAGCGCGCCCGCGCTGGCAGACCGATCGGTCCAACTATCAGCTTGCGACGATCATCCTGGACTTGAAGACATTCCTACCCGATGCCGTTCGATTGATCGACCCGGCAGGGACCAAAGAGACCGCCTTCAAGTTCGGCGAACTGGAAGTCAATTCGAAGAGCATCACGAAGCTGTTCCGAGGCGACCCATTCAAGTTCAGCGACCGCAACTACAAGATCGTCACAAAGGCTCCGATTGACGAGCGGGCCGAGCAAGCGGATGGCGCTGGCCAAGACCGCAAAGTGACGCCTGCCTCAGCGACCAAACCGGCAACGAAATCCGTGGGCAATGGTTCTACCAAGCCGGCTTCGAATCCTGCTGGAACAAAAGCCGCGCCAAAAGCCGCCGCGACTCCGCGAGTCCCGTCGGTTGTTGGACTCGATGGCAAGAAGGCCAAAGAGATCCTCGTTCAACTTGGTTACGAGGTCGTTGGCGAATGGGGCTCAGAAGCGAATCGCGACGAGGAAATCCGCCGAGTCGAACGCCAGGAACCGGATGCGAAAACAGCTCTCGCTCCCGGTGAGACAGTCACACTGTGGCTGTACAAGAAGCCGAGCGACCCTGCGAAGTAGCTCAGTTTCTTTGCGGTTCTGTTTGAACGGACGCGAAAGACTAAGGGGTCGGGTCTACGATTTTTCGGAATTGGCCGGTTACAGTCTGTTGGACACCACAACGGGGCATCGGCCAATTCCGAAAAATCGTAGACCCGACCCCGCTTTCTTTCTCGGAGCCCCGCCATGCAACTCACGTTTTTCGGAGCCGCCGGCGAAGTCACTGGCAGCCAGCATCTGCTTGAAACGGATCAGCGGCGGATTCTGTTCGACTGCGGTTTCTTTCAAGGACACCGCGCGGAAGCTCGTGCGAAGAACGAACGCTTTCATTGCGAGCCGAAGAAGCTCGATGCGGTGATTCTCTCGCACGCGCACATCGACCACTGCGGCAACCTGCCGGGACTGTTCAAGGCGGGCTTTCGTGGTCCGGTCTTCTGCACCCCCGCGACGGCGGACATCGCCGAGATCATGCTGCTGGACAGCGCGAAGATTGCGGGCGAGGACGCCAAGTACCTGCGCGGCCGACTGCGGCCGGGGCATCCTTCGGTGGAACCGTTGTACGTCGAGCGTGACGTCCACGAGTTGTGCAAGCGGTTTGAGACGATCTCTTACGGCGAGTGGCATGAACTCGCGAAGGATTCCCGCTTGCGCTTTCACGAAGCGGGGCACATTCTCGGTTCGGCCATCACCGAATTGGAAATCACCGATCAGGGTGAACTGAAGCGAGTCATCTTCACCGGCGACTTGGGGCGGCGCAGCCTGCCACTGCTGGGCGATCCGGTGCTGATCGACAACGGGTGCGACGTGCTGATCACCGAAGCAACCTACGGCAATCGCGTGCATCAACCGGCCGAGAATCTTAAAACGGAATTGCTCCGCATTTTGAAGGAGGCCTGCGCGATCGGAGGCAAAGTCGTGATCCCAGCGTTCAGCCTTGGCCGAACCCAGGTGCTGGTTTACTTCCTGAATGAGTTGTTCAATGAAGGCCGGCTCCCGCAAATTCCCATGTTTGTCGATAGCCCGTTGTCGCGCAAACTGACCCAGGTTCATCGCGACCATCAAGGTTCGCTCGATCCAGAAGCTCAGGAGCAGCGCGATTCCGATACCGATCTGTTTGGCTTCCGCGGGCTGACTTACATCGCCACTCCGCAAGAAAGCCGCGCGCTCAACGACCGCAAAGGTCCGTTCTTAGTCATCTCCGCCAGCGGCATGTGCGAAAGCGGCCGAGTCGTTCATCATCTGCGGCACGCGGTCGGAAGCGAGAAGAACACCATCGTCATGATCGGCTATCAGGCGGAATACACGCTCGGCCGACGGCTGGTGGAGCGTCAGCCGCGAGTCCGCATCTTCGACCGCGAGATTGATCTGCGAGCGAAAGTCGAAGTCCTTAACGGACTCTCGGCCCACGCTGATGCCGAGGACTTCCAATGGTGGTTCGGCCATCTCGCAAAGCACGGCGGCATCGGCAAAGCCTTCATCGTGCATGGCGAAGCCCAGTCTGCTCAGGCGGTCGCCAAGCTGCTTCATGACCAGTGCAACGAAGATCCGGTGATCCCGCAGTTCAAGCAATCGTTTACGGTTTGATGGAGGGACTAGGGACTAGGGGCTAGGAAGCAGCTTCGTTCATATTTCCTAGCCCCCAGCCCCTCTTCCGCCACGCCCGCTGTTTCTGACCTAGAGTGGATATGGACGATTTCCATTCCACCTGTGTCGGAACGGCAACATGCGGACCAGTTGGCTGCCTTACGTGTTGGCGGCGCTTTCGGCTTTGACTTGCCAGGCGGCCGAGAACGATTCGCTCATCGAAGTTCGCGACGGAAAAACCGTCACGACCGGCAAGTTGCTCGCCCAGGACAAAGAGCGGGCGGTGCTGCTCGACCGTGTGGGCGGACTACATGATTTGAAGTTGGACTCAGTCACGTTGAAGCCGACGACGAGCCGCTTTCAGTCGCTGCCGATGACGGAACTTCGCAATCAATTGTCTCGCGAGTTTGGCAAGGACTACGAGCTTGGAACCACGCGGCACTACGTTGTCGTCGCTCCCTCCGGCCGAGCCGCTGAATACGCGGCGGTCTTTGAAGAGCATTACACAACGCTGCAACGCTACTTCAAGACACGCAGCTTCACGCTGACCGATCCGCAATTCCCGATGATCGCACTTGTGTTCGCCACGCAGAAGCAGTTCATCGAATATGCGAATCGAGACGGTTCGAAAGTGATGGCCAACATGCAGGGGTACTACTCTCCGCGCACCAATCGCGTGGCGCTGTTCGAGACGGCCGGCAAGTCGGTCGCGGTCTCGGCGATTGATCCGCTCTCGGCGTCCCGGTCTCCCGTGTTCGGCGCGATCAAGACCGATTTGAAGGAGACGATGATTCATGAGGCGACGCATCAGGTGGCCTACAACATCGGCCTGCACTCGCGAGTTGGCGAGACTCCGCGCTGGGTCGTGGAGGGCATGGCGACCGTCTTCGAGCCGGAAGCCATGCGTACGGTGACGGCTGGCAACTTGCCCAAGCAACGGCTGAATTGGGAACGCCACCTCGTGTTTCAGAACTTTGTGCAGACCAAGCGCCGTCCGTCAAAGTCGCTGCGTTCATTCATCGAGTCGGAGGATTTGTACGAAACCTCGGTGCTCGACTTTTACGCGCAGTCGTGGGCGCTGACGTTCTTCCTGGTCGAGACTCGGCCGCGGAATTACTCGGCCTATCTAAAACGCATCGCTGCTCGCGATCCGTTTGCCGAGTATCCGGCGAAAGAACGGCTCACCGATTTCAAAGAGACGATTCACGCCGACATCGATTGGCTCGATGTGCAATTCGTGAAGTACATCGACGGCATTAAGTAGGTCAGGCTTTCCAACCTGACCTGAATGCTTCACCGAGCGTCGATGGCCAATTCGGGTCAGGCTGGAAAGTCTGACCTACGAGACTGGGCTATTCGAGAATCCGCCGGACCACTCGGCTCGCTTCTCTTTCGGGCGAGCGGATTCATAAGCGGGAATCTTGTACTCCGGCAGCATCGTGTCGATGCGGAGTTCGATGTTCGTCAGTTGCTCGCCTTGATCGCGCGTGACGAACGTGAAGGCGTAGCCTTTTTCATCCGACGACAACCGGCCGGTGCGGCCGACGCGGTGGACGTAGTCGTCGCAGTACTCCGGAACGTCGTAGTTGATGATGTGCGAGATGCCGCTGATGTCGATGCCTCGGCCGACAACGTCGGTGGCGATCAACATGCGAACCTCACCGGCGCGGAAGGCTTTCATCACGCGATCGCGGTGCGTTTGAGGCAAGTCGCCGTGCAGGATCGCGACGTCCGGCAGCTTCCGCGCGAACTTCGCGTGCAATTTGTCGGCTCCCCGTTTTGTACGCAGGAAGACCAGCACTTGCTGCGGTCGCTGATCGAGCAACAGCTTGGCCAGCGTCTCCATCTTTCGGTCTTCATCGACCGTCAGGTAATACTGCTCGACGGTTTTGACCGCGATGCCGTTCGTCGAGCAGTCCACTTTCTGCGGCGACTTCATGTAACGATTG
The DNA here is from genome assembly GCA_005778115.1 of Planctomyces sp. GTDB lineage: Bacteria > Planctomycetota > Planctomycetia > Planctomycetales > Planctomycetaceae > SXKJ01. Next base: position 6,226 of record SXKJ01000405.1, read on the forward strand.
GCCAACCGTTCGACCGGCTCGGGCAACGTGGCGGAGAGCAGCAAGGTTTGTCGCTCGGTCGGGCAGCGGCGCAGGATCTTTTCGATGTCGGGACGGAAGCCGATGTCGAGCATCCGATCCGCCTCATCCAAGACTACGACTTTGAGCTGATCCAATCGGAGACAGCCTCGTTCGATCAGGTCGATGATTCGGCCAGGAGTGCCAATCGCGACTTGCACGCCCTTTTCGAGTTCGTTGATCTGCGATCGGATCGGCCGGCCGCCGACGATGCAGACGCTGCGGCACATGGAGGAATAGCTTAGCCGTTTGCATTCCGCAGCGATTTGTTCGCTGAGCTCGCGAGTCGGTGCGAGCACAAGGGCTTGGACGGCGCGGTTTTCGAAGTCGAGTCGTTCGAGCAGCGGCAGGACGAACGCGGCGGTCTTGCCGGTTCCGGTGTGGGCTTGTCCGATGCAATCGATGCCGGTCATCGCCAGGGGGATGAACCCGGCTTGAATCGGGCTGGGGTTTTCAAATTGAACGTTGCGGAGGGCGTTCAGCGTTGGTTCGCTCAAGCCAAGATCGGCGAACGAAACCGAAGGGCTGGGGGCGGAAGTCGTCAAACTCAAACTCCTGAAATTGCTGTCTTTTGTTCGTGTCGGGCGAAGATAGCCACGTGGGCAGCAAGCGTCAATTTGCGGGTCGCACAGGCACGTCGGCAGTTGCTATCGGGTCGGGAGACTTTTTCAGGTCGGAGGAATGATGATTGACAGTCTGATTCCGTTCGATGTTGAACGGCCAGTTGCCGACCTGAAAAGGACTCCCGGCCCCGTCCTATTCCGCCACGTCGTCAAGCCGATTGGATTCCGCAGGCGGTTCGACTATCACATTCGGGAACGCTGGCTCCATTCACGCGAGCCGCGCGAACTACGAAGCGGAGATAACTTGTGAGCACAGCGCCGGCGGAGATCACGATCGAGTTGATGCGGCAGTCGCTGACGGCGGCGGTCGTGTCGGATGCGTTGGATGGATTGGGGCATCGGCGGCATACGCCAACGGTGCCCTTGCGGCCGCTGACGGTCAGCGACGGAGTGCTGGTGGGCCGATGTCGGACAACTTTGTGGGCCGATATGGCGCATCCCGATCCGAAGCCCTATGAACTGGAGTTGCGGGCGGTCGATGCGTGTCAGCCGGACGACGTCTTGATCTGTGCGGCGAACGGCTCCAACCGATCGGGAATCTGGGGCGAATTGCTGAGTACGGCAGCAAGCAATCGGGGCTGCGTTGGAGCGATCGTGGATGGCATGGTTCGCGATGTTCGGCAAATGACGAAGATGGGTTTCGCCGTCTGGGCTCTGGGAACGAATCTGCTCGACAGCCTGCACCGGCAGCGGGTGATTGACGTGGATGTGCCCGTCGAAGTCGGCGGGATTGAGTTTCGTACGGGCGACTTGGTGATCGCGGATGTGGACGGCGTAGTCGTCGTGCCGCGCGAATTGGAGACGGAAGCGATTCGCCGAGCTTGGGAAAAGGTGTACGCGGAGGATGTCACTCGCGATGCGATTCGCGGAGGAATGCTGGCCAGCGAGGCATACCGCAAGTACGGTGTGCTGTGAATGAGCGGTTCGGGCTTAGTGGCTTGGGATTGGGGAACACAACATGGCGTGGCGAGTGGGATTTATCGGCGCGGGTCAGATGGCGACGGCGTTGGCTCGTGGGTTGATCGCGGCGGGGTTCACCTCGTCCGATCTGATTGTGGCCAGTGATGTGGTCCCGGCGGCGCGTGAGCACTTTGTGCAACAAACGAAAGCCAGCACTGCCGGATCGAATGCGGAGGTTGTGGCTGCCTCGCAGATCGTGGTGTTGGCGGTCAAGCCGCAACAGATGAGCAGTGTGTTGGCGGAGTTGAAGGGGAAGGTCACCTCGCAGCATCTGGTGATTTCGATCGCGGCAGGAATTCTGTTGAAGACGCTGGTTGCTGGCTTGGGAGAACAGGCCCGATTGGTGCGCGTGATGCCGAACACGCCCTGCCTGGTGGGAGCCTTGGCCAGTGGCTTCGCGATTGGTGGCGCGGCGACGAAGGATGATGCGGTGCTCGTCGAGCAATTGTTGTCGGCGGTGGGAGTGGCGGTTTCGGTCGATGAAAAGTTGCTGGATGCGGTGACGGGGTTATCGGGGAGCGGACCGGCTTACGTGTATCAAATCATTGAAGCGTTGAGCGACGGCGGAGTGCGTGTCGGGTTGCCGCGCGCGGTGGCGACGAAGCTGGCGGCACAAACGTTGTTCGGCGCGGCGAAGATGGTGCTCGAAACGGGACAGCATCCGGGAGTTCTCAAGGATGCTGTGACCTCGCCCGGCGGGACCACGATTGCCGGCCTGCACGCGCTCGAACGGGGCGGACTGCGTGCGGCGTTGATGAACGCAGTCGAAGCGGCAACGATTCGATCGAAGGAATTGGGGCAGTCGTCGTAATAGGGGTCGCAGAAATCAGCCGCGCGGCGCTAGTGTCCTGAGTTGTTAATTCGTTGACAAACTTTGCCCGCGATTTGTCGGGATTTCGATGCGTTTTCAATGCAACGAACTTACAACTCAGGACACTAGCCCCGGTTATACGGCATGAACCGGGGCTAGCGCCGCGCGGCTAATTTTCGGAGTGCGGATAAGGTGGCTCGGATGACGGAACGCTCCGCAGAAAATACGCCTTCTGATGCTGACATTGGCGGGACGTCCTCGTCGCCGATGCACGCGGTCTCACAGAGTCAGATGATCGGCAGCGCACCGGTCAGCGGGTTTCTGCGTGTCGCGGACTTGCAGGACAAGATGCTTGGCGAATTCCGGCTGCTGCGACGTGTCGGCGGTGGCGGGATGGCGGAGGTCTGGCTGGCGGAGCAGACGTCGCTCAAGCGGCAAGTCGCCGTGAAAGTCATGAAGCCGGCGGTCCAAGCGGATGAAACCTGTCGCAAGCGATTCGAGCAAGAAGCGTTCGCAACGGCCGGGCTGAATCATCCGGGGATCGCTCAGGTTTACGCGATCGGCGAAGTGGATGGCGTGCGGTACATCGCTCAGGAGTACGTCGCCGGTATGAACATGCGGGACTACATCCTTAAGAAAGGTCCGCCGCCGGTCCACATCGCGGTGCATCTGATGAAGCAAGTCGCCGCCGCGCTGCAAGCGGCGGCCGAGAAGGGGATCGTGCATCGCGACATCAAGCCGGAGAACATCTTGTTGACTCGCAAAGGGGTCGCGAAGGTGGTCGATTTCGGGTTGGCTCAGCTCACGCAAGGGGGCGACCTGCGACTGACTCAGGTGGGCATGACGATGGGGACGCCGCTCTACATGAGCCCGGAGCAAGTGCAGGGAATGAAGGTCGATCAACGCAGCGATCTGTATTCGCTGGGTGCGACGTTCTTTCATCTCCTGGCTGGCCGGCCGCCATTTCGTGGGGAGACGGCGATTGCGGTCGCGTATCACCAAGTTCATACGCCCCCGCCGTCACTGACAGACTCGCGGCCTGATGTTTCGATGGCCCTCACCCGGCTGATTCAGCGACTGCTGGCGAAGCAACCCGACGACCGATTCTCATCGGCGCAGGCGTTGTTGCAAGAGTTGCGGGAGCTCGACAAGCGCGGCGATCACGAAAGCGATTTCGCGATGCCGATCGAACCGGCGGCAGAGAATACGGACCAGCCTGCTATCAGTCGCTGGACCGCGTGGATTGCTTGGTTGAATCCCGCGTCGCATCCGTGGGGAGCGTTCGTCATCTGGGGAATGTTGTTGGCCACGGCCTTTGCCGCCGTCGGCCGGTGGTCGGTGCGGGGATCGTCCACGATGGCGAACCTGCCGGGAGGAAAGCTGGCTTACGTCGCACGTCTGCCGACCATCGCGCAGCAATTGGAGTTGGCTCGCAAGGTTGGCACCGATGACGCCTGGTGGGCGGTGTTGTTGTACTTCGAGGGGCCTGATCCAGAGCTCCATTTCGCGCGGCAGGAGTTGATCCCGCGACTCTTTCAGCAGCAACGATTGGCTGAGGCGGAACGGCTGTGTGATGACATTCTGAAGGCCACCAACGCTCCGGAGTCTGCCGTCGTCACCGCATGGGCGGGCCTGGCGTTTCATCGGACACTGCAAGGCCGCATCGCCGATGCGGAACTGATCGAGTCACAACACCTGCGAGCTCACGGGTACGAGATCCAGCGGCCGTTGGGAGCGTGGCTGGATGAGTCGCTGCGCCGCCGACGAAGTTTGCCACCCCCTTCACGCGGTTCGGATGCGCTCGAACGAAACCGGAGTCGCTTGTGACGGAGTCGGGAGTCTCGTTCATTCCGCACCACACGAATCAAACAATTGACGAGCTCGGCGGCGGCATGAAAAAGACTTCCGACCCCTTCGCGATCTCTCATAAGCAGCTTGAGTGACTTCTTCGAACACGACTAGAATCCGCCCCCGTCCCAAATTCCGCCGAAAGCGATTCGGTCCATCGGCGTCGCCAGTCACCGCTCATCGAGGAGCCGTTTACATCGTGGTAGTCTTGGAAGTGCTCAAAGGAATGACGCCTGGGCAAGTGATTGAGGTGCAGGCCGACCGTACGGTTTTCGGGCGGCATCCGCATTGTCAAGTGGTGCTCGATAACGCCGCGGTCAGCCGTTATCACGCGCAGATTGTGGATGTTCACGGCGATTACTTCATCGAAGATTTGCGCAGCCGCAACGGCACTCACGTGAACGAGGAACTGGTCGAGGGACGTCGCCAGCTTCAGGACAAGGATCTCATCCGTGTTTGCGATTTCGCGTTTCGCTTCCTGTATGCGGCTCCCGGCGCCAGCAAACTGCTGAAGCCGGGTCAGGTGATCGGCGACGATGGTTTGGCCGTTGGTCCCAGTTCCATTCTCGACAGCGCGCATCGCAAAACGATGAACGTGAATGACGATGAAGGGGAGGGAGACTCCCGTGCCATCACAGTAGAAGACGACGATGATCGCTCTTCGATCATCAGCACGCTCGATGTAGGCAGTTCCTCGTCCGACTTGCGGCTGAGCGTCAAACCGGAAACAAAACTCAAAGCGATCCTGGAGATCAGCAAATCGCTCTCGCGCGCGGCCAACCTCGAACAAGTGTTGGACAAGACGCTGGATGGCCTGTTCCGCATCTTCTCGCAGGCGGACGAAGGCTTCATCATGCTCCGCGACCAAGAGAAGAATAAGCTGATCGTCAAAGCCACCAAGACGCGCCGTAAGGCCGAAGGGGACGACCAGGTCCACATCAGCATGACGATCGTTCGCAAGGCGCTCGACACCAGCGAGGGCATCCTGAGCGCGAACGCGCTGGAAGACAGCCGCTTCAAAGCCAGCGAGAGCCTGTCGTCGTTGCGGATTCGCTCGATGATTTGCGCGCCTATGCTCTCCAAGGAACTGGGAACGCTGGGAGTCATTCAGATCACGACGAATGATGTCGGCATGCAACTCCGGCACGAAGACTTGGATTTACTGATCAGCGTCGCGATGCAAGTCGGCCTGGCGGTTGAGAACGCTTATCTCTACCGCCAGACATTGCTGCAGCGCGATCTGGAACGGGATCTGGAATTCGCCACGCAGGTGCAGCTCGGCTTTCTGCCGAAGTCGCGGCCTAAGCTGCCGGGCTATTCATTTTCGGATTACTATGAACCGGCGCAGCGCGTCGGCGGCGATTACTTCGACTACATCCAGTTGCCGGATGGCCGCATGGCGGTGGCTCTGGCGGATGTGGCGGGAAAGGGCGTGCCCGCGGCTCTGTTGATGGCGCGGTTGTACTCGTCGGTGCGATATCACCTGCTGAGTCACTCGGAGGTGAACTTGGCGATGGCGGGATTGAACGCGGAGGTTTCGGTCAGCGGTTTGGGGCATCGCTTCATTACCTGCGTGCTGATGGTCATTGATCCCGCGAGGAACCAACTGACGGTCGTCAATGCCGGACACTTGCCGCCACTGCGCCGCAATACCGCCGGAGTCGTCAAAGCGATCGGGGCCTCCGAGTCCGGCTTACCGCTCGGTATTCTGCCAAGCCAGACCTTCCAGCAAACCGTGTTCGAGCTGGCTCCGGGGGAATCCTGGCTGGTCTTCACGGACGGTGTGACCGAGGCGATGCGGATGCCTCAAGAAATCTACGGCAACAAGCGTCTGATGAAATTCCTGGAGACCGGTCCGACCAAGATCGACGAGATCATCAAAGCGGTCGTTGACGACGTCGAAAAGTACGTCGAGGGCCACCCCCAGAGCGACGATATCTGCTTGGTCGGATTCCAGAGGTTGCCGTGAACCTCGATGTCCGCTCGATTCTTGGCGACGGCGGCCATATCGCGCAACGGCTGCCGACCTACGAATCTCGGCCGCAGCAGTTGGAGATGGCTCAGGCGGTTGAACGCGCGATCCGCACGCAGTCGCACTTGATCGTCGAAGCCGGAACCGGCGTCGGGAAAAGTTTTGCGTATCTTGTGCCGGCGATCGTGGCCATCGCTGAGGCTCAGGCCCGCGATGATGCGGAAGCCGACGCCGCGCGACAAGCGGCAGATGACGATGACGACAATTGGGAACCGGACGCGGTCCCGTTCGGCGCAGCCGCCGCGAAGAAGAAGCGTCGCCGAGTCGTCATCTCGACGCACACAATCGCGCTGCAAGAGCAGATCTTCACGCGCGACATCCCGTTCCTCAAAGCAATCCTGCCGATCGAGTTCTCGACCGTGATGGTTAAAGGTCGCTCGAATTACATCAGCCTGCGGCGAATGAAGCTGGCGCTGGAACGGGGCCCTGTTCTGTTCGGCGATCCACAAGAGGCCGAGCAACTCGGCCAGCTCGCCGAATGGGCTCCCAAGACGACCGAGGGGAGCTTGCAAGACTTGTCGTTCAAACCGCTCGGCCCTGTGTGGGACGAAGTCGTCAGCGACGGCGACAACTGCCTTGGCAAGAAGTGCCCGACGTTTGAGGACTGTCACTATTTCCGTGCACGCCGCCGAGTCTGGAATGCCGATGTGCTGGTGGTGAATCACGCACTGTTCTTCTCGGACCTGGCGGTGCGGCGTGAGGGTGGCAGCATCCTGCCTGATTACGATATCGCGGTGCTCGATGAAGCGCACACCGTCGAGTCGGTCGCGGGGGACCACATCGGGATGACAGTGACCAGCGGGCAGATCGGTTATCAGCTCAACAAACTGTGGAACGACAAGCAAATGAAAGGGCTGCTCGCGCCGCGAGCGTTGCTGAAATCGCAAATGGCCGTGCATGAACTGCGGCATACGAGCAACGAATTCTTTACCGAGCTGGAATACTTCCAATCGCAGTTCAGCGGCAGCAACGGTCGGCTCCGCACTCCGCCACAGATCGTCAACAATGTCTCGCCCAAAGTTTTCGACTTGGCAAAGCAGCTCAAGGACTATTCGGCCAGCCTCAACAAAGAAGCGGACAAGCTCGAATTCACCGCCGCATCCACACGCTGTACGCAACTCGGCATTAGTCTGCAAAGCTGGGTGAGGCAAGAAGTCGAGGGCTCCGTCTATTGGGCCGAGCGCAGCGGCAATGAACGTTCCGGTGGACGGTTCAAGAACACCAAGCTCGTCAGTTGCCCGATCGACGTTGGGCCGATTCTGCGCGACGAACTCTTCGCCAAAGTGCCAACTGTGATCCTCACCAGCGCGACCCTCTCGACCGGCCGCGAGAATTTTGAATACGCCAAAGCACGCATCGGCCTGACGAAGTCGCTGGAGAAGAAACTCGGCAGCCCGTTTGACTATCGCCGGCAAGCGAAGTTGATTCTGCATGGCCGCATGCCCGACCCCAATGAACAGGCCGCCGCGTTCGAGACGGAACTCTGCGAGAAGATCAAATACCACGTCACCGCCACCGCCGGCCGAGCCTTCGTGCTCTTCACCAGCTACAAGCTGCTGCAGGCCTGCGCGAACCGATTGATGCCCTGGTTCGCGTCGCAGAACTACACGCTTCTCTGCCAGGGGGCCGGCCTGCAACGCACGATGCTGCTCGACCGCTTTCGCGCCGATCCACGCGCTGTGCTCTTCGGTGCCGACAGCTTCTGGCAGGGAGTCGATGTCCCCGGCGACGCTTTGCAAAACGTGATCATCACCAAGCTACCGTTCGCCGTCCCCGACCAACCTCTGCAAGAGGCCCGCATGGAAGCGATCGAGGCTCGCGGAGGCAAACCGTTCTTTGAATACTCGCTGCCCGAAGCGATCATCAAGTTGAAACAAGGCTTCGGCCGCTTGATCCGCAGCAGCACGGACACCGGCCAAGTCGTGATCCTCGATCCCCGCATCCGCACCAAACGTTACGGCCAACTGTTTCTCGACAGCCTGCCAAACTGCCAAGTCATCATCGATCCTGTGTGAAACCAATGATGCCCACTCGCCCTTCATTGATCGTCGCCAGCCGCAACGCGAAGAAGCGTCGCGAAATTGAAGAACTGCTCGCACCGCACAACATCGAAGTGCTCAGTGTCACCGACTTCCTGGATGTGCCCGAAGTCATCGAAGACGGCGAAACATTCGCCGACAACGCCGCCAAGAAGGCGACGCAAACCGCTCGGCATCTCAACCGCTGGGTGCTCGGCGAGGACAGCGGGTTGATGGTCGATGCCTTGAACGGTGCGCCCGGCGTTTACTCGGCACGCTTCAGCGGTGACGGGGCGACCGATGAGAAGAACAACCTCAAACTCATGGCAGAACTCGCCGACGTCCCGGAGGAACGCCGTGGCGCGCAGTATCTCTGCCACGCGGCAATCTCTGATCCCACCGGCGCGATTCGGCTGAATGTCGAGGCGACCTGTCGAGGCCGCATCATTCGCGAACCGCGCGGTTCGAACGGATTCGGATACGACCCGTACTTTCTGATTCCGGAGTATCACCTCACGTTCGGCGAACTCAGCTCAACAGTGAAGCAACACCTCAGCCACCGCGCCCGAGCTTTCGAGCGGCTCATCATCCCACTCGTCCGACTGCTGGCCGGGGAATGACCCCTGCTTCCATTCCTCTGGCCCCATTCGTCTGCCAGACAACAGTTGGCAGACGAATAAGGCCAGAGGAATTCTTCATTCGTCGTTCATGCCCAGTGTCGCGATACGGCGCAGCAGTGCGTTTCGGTTGAGTTGAAGCAACTTCGCGGCCAGCGTTTTGTTGCCCTTGGCTTTCTTCAGGGCGCGGCGAATCAGGTCGCGTTCGATCTCCTCCAGATGCTCTTCCAGAGGCGGGATGGGTGGCTCGTCGAGCGGGCGTTGCTGCGGGCCGACTGACTGCGATTCCAAACCGGCGCGGAACCGCAGCGGCAAGTCCTCCAACGCAATGACCGGCGCGGTGCAGCGTTCGCGAGCTTCCTGCACCATCAGCGACAGTTCATCGAGATTGCCCGGCCAGGCGTACTCTCGCAGTTGTGGCCAGACGGAATCCGCGAAACCACCGATCTGCCGATCGGCTCCGCGATTCGAAGATTCGAGAAACGCTTGAGCCAGCGGGATCAAATCGTCGTGCCGTTCCTGCAGCGTTGGGACGGCGATCGTCAGCGTCGTCAGCAGCAGGCCGAGCTCGGGGAGCAACCGTTCGTCCTCCACGGCGTCCGGCAAGTGTTCGGTGCTCGACGAGATCAATCGCGGCAGCGGCATACGGCGATTCACGTTGGGGCCGTCCGTCTGGTATTCCTTAAGCAGTTGTTCTTGGACGTCGCGCGGCAACTGTTCGACGTCGATCAAGAACAACGTGCGCGGCCGCAAGGCTCCGGCCGACACGTCATCCGCTTCCGGATGCAGCAACCGTTTGAGCGTTTGTTGAAGTGAGAACGGCGAGTGCCGGCAATCGAGCGGCACGAACGAACCGACGGGCGTTTCCGACTCCTGATGAATGGCCCGTGCAAGATGCTCTTTGCCGACACCGCGCGATCCGAAGAAATGCACCGGTACTTGCGAGGCTCGCGCGAGTTCGACTTGTTCGAGCACACGTCGCATCAGTGGACTCCGCGCGATCACCGTCTTCAAGCCATAGCGTTGCCGGAGCGACCACCGCAACGCCGACAGTTCCGCGTGATAACGCAACGACAGCGATTGCGGCTGGTCTATGGGCGGGGTTGGCAACGGTGAGATCAACCCAAGCACGCTCGTCACATCGTCTTGGATGTTTCGAATCGGAATGAACCGGATCAATTTCGCGGCATGACCTCCCGTCTTGTTCGGCACGAACACCGCCACGTCGAAGTCGCGTCCCGCCAGCGCTTCCGGTGGTGGGCACAAGGCAGTGATCAGCGCTCGTAGTGTCTGCGGTTCCGCATCAGATCCGAACTCGACCAATTCACCTACGACCTCATCCGCTGTCCAGCCGGTAAGCTGCTGGCATCCGGAGTTGAAGAACAGCACTCGCCGAGTCGCGGAAATCAAAAACACCGGCGTCATGGCCGACTTCAGCCAGGTCTCCAACCGAGTTTTCTTCTTTCCGGTGCGTTCGCGCATCGGTGTGTCCTCTAAAGTGAGCGGCATGGCGCTAGCCGCCGGTTTCGTCCAAAGAAAATCGATATCTCAACACCGGTGGCTAGCGCCATTTCGCTCAAAGTCAGCAATATTGCGCTGACACCGACTCGCTCAATTCGCCGCCGCGAGAGTGTCCGCGTAGCATAGCGAACCACGGGCAAATGACTCGCACAGACGGAACGGTGGGATAGAATCCCGCCCAACCATTTCCGACCGGAGGCTGTCATGCCGGAATTTGATCGTTGGGTGAGACGATATGTGCGACGCATCAGCGTCGGCGAATTCCTGCGCGACGCGGCCGAATGGCTGGCGGGATTCTGTTTTGTCTTCGGTGCGGCGGTGCTGGCGGTGAAACTCCGCTGGCCGAGTCTGTGGCCGCAGGTGTTATGGATCGTCGCGGCGAGCTTGCCGGTGACAGGCGTGGCTTGGTGGCTGTCGCGTCGGCGACGGTTCAGCCGGCAAGACGCGGTCGCGATGCTCGATCAAAAACTGGAAGCGGGTGGACTGCTGATGACGCTCAGCGAGTTGCCTGGCGCGGCATGGAAGGCACGACTGCCACAGCTTGAATCGCTGTGGCGGCGAGCATTGCCGACGTTTCGGCCGGTGCGATTCGCCAAGGTTGTAATTCTGCCGATCGTCTTCGCGGTGGCGACCTGTTTCGTCCCGCTCCGCGACGTCAACGAGCCGGTCGCGAAGGGGGAGGTCGCCCAGCAGGCGATGCAGCGACTGGAAGAGTTGATGCAGCAGCTTGAAGAAGCCGAGGTTATCAAGCCCGAAGAAAAGGAAAGCGAGCAGCTCAAAGAAGAGATGCAGAAGCTCTCGCAGGAAACCAAAGAGCGGCCGCTGACTCACGAAAAGTGGGAGACGTTTGATGCGCTGCAAGAACGTCTGAAGGCGAAGCTCGAACATCAGGCGAACCTGATGTCGCAGGCGGCGGACTCGCTGGCCGCGCTCAGCGAGGCGCTCGATCAATTGGGAAAGACCGGCGAGACGAAACTTTCCGACGACCAGTTGCAGCAGTTGGAGAATGAAGTCGCGAAGGCGATGCAGGAACTCGCCAAGAGTGGCTCGCTCGGCAAGTTGTCGCCGGCATTGCAGCAGAAGCTCGGACAGATGGCGAAGTCGGGGCAGTTCCAGCTCCCCAAGGATGCGGCCGAACGAGAAGCACTCGCGGCGGAGTTGCAGAAGTTTCTCGACAAGGAATCTCAGAAGCTGTCTGAGCTGCGTACACAGTGCGAGAAGTGCAACAACCCGGATTGCGAAGAATGCAAGAAGCCAGGCGGCACCTGACTGGCAACTGGCAAACGTCCCGGTCGGGACACCAATCTCCCAGGCAGAGGTGGCGTGAATGAAGGACGCGGCGACGCGGAACTCGAATTTGGAGACATGTCGGACGGGAAGGGGACGAGATTCAAAGAGTCGGTGTTGCCTCCGGGGTATCTCGACAAGCCGCGCGACGAGATCTTGTCGATCACCGGAACGGCTCCGAAGGTTCAGCCGTCCGAGTCGGCCCCACGCAACGCGGCCCGCCCGAACGAAGCCGCCTCCGGCAACGAAGCGTGGAATCGCAGCGTTCGCCCACGACATCGCAACGCGGTGAAGAGTTATTTTTCAGAGAAGTGATCCATGATGTTTTGGAGCCGCGCCCGTCAGGAAGCGGTTGTTGATTCTTAAAAACACCGCTTCCTGACGGGCGCGGTTCCGTCTTTCAGAGACATTCAGAGAAACACCCCTCGCTCATGGACGCACCTGCTAAAGACCCGTTGTTGACTCCGTCTGAAGTGGCGGAGGCTCAGCAGTTATTGATGCGGCTGACCGACGGACTTGGTTCCGCGATCTTGGGACAATGGCGATTGATCGAGCAGGTCGTGATCTGTTTGCTCGCGCGCGGTCACATCTTGCTGGAAGGCCTTCCGGGTTTGGGAAAGACCGAGTTGGTGAAGTCGCTCTCGGCATTGCTCGGCCTGTCATCGAAGCGCGTGCAGTTCACGCCGGACTTGCTGCCCGGCGACATCGTCGGCGCGCCGATTCTCGAAGAGCACAACGGCAGCCGCAAACTCGTGTTTCATCCGGGGCCGATCTTCGCCAACTTAGTGCTGGCCGACGAAATCAATCGCGCGACGCCGAAAACACAATCCGCGCTGCTGGAGGCGATGCAGGAAAATCGCGTCACGGTTTTGGGTGAGACACGCCTGTTGCCGCAGCCGTTCTTTGTGCTCGCCACGCAGAACCCGATCGAGTTGGAAGGGACATACCCGCTCCCCGAAGCGCAGATCGACCGCTTTACGTTCAAGATCAACGTGCATGGAGTCGGCAGCGAGACACTGCAGCAGATCATCAGCACTCGGAAGCGCGGTCAGGTGCCTCCGCTGGCCGAAGTGATGACCGGCACCAATCTCTCGCGTCTGTTCGATCTGACCGATCGAATCCACTTGCCCGAAGCGGTTGCGAACTACATCGCGCGGCTGGTGACGGCGACGCATCCGCAACGGGAAGACTCGCCCGACGAGGTCAAGAAGTTCGTGAAGTACGGAGCCTCGCCGCGTGCCGCGATTGCTCTGGCGGGGACCAGCCGAGCGGCCGCGCTGCTGGCAGGCAAACCGAACGTCGGCTTTCAGGAGGTGAAAAAGGTTGCGCCGTGCGTGCTCGGTCATCGTTTGATTTTGGATTACTCCGCACGGCTCGAAGGTTGGACGACCGCCAAGATGGTCGATCTGCTGCTCACCCGCGTGGCCGAGGTCGCTCATCAGTTGCCGGCCGATGTGAAGGCGTGACGTTTGGGAATGACGAAGTCCGAATGACGAAAGAAGTCCGAATGACGAAGTCTGAAATGAGAACATGCCAGTCACGATCGCGAAGCAGGAAGCCGTCCTTCGAGCTTCGTCATTCATTCGTCATTCGTCATTCGTCATTCATTCGTCATTCGTCATTTGTCATTCTTGTTCTGTTGCTGACGTCGTGCTTTTCATCTCCGTCCGCTTTTGCGTCCGGCGAAACATTCTCGCTGGTCGGTCACGATCTCCAAGTCGATGTCGATTCGCGGTGGGTCGGATGCGGGCAGGGAGGCTACTGTCCGGTGCGGGTGCGCGTGGTGAATCGCGGGCCGGCGCGGCGATTGACGTTTCGCATTGTGAAGTCGCCCTATCAAATCGTGGTTGTGCGGCAGACAGTTGATGTGCCGCAGAACGCGTCGCTGGCTTTGACGATGTCGATGCCGATGGTCAATGCCACCAGCAACGGCGAGTTTTGCGTTGCGGATGCCGGCGGCGATTTGGAGAACATGCGACGCAGCGTGTCGTTTCCAGAAATCAACAATTGGGAAATGGGACGTCCGGGATTAGTCGTGGTTTCATCAGGAACGGTGGACCTGCAACCGTTCGAAGATGGAGCGACCACCTTTCGGCATACGAACGGCGGCCTCTCCAGCAGCAGTGGCGCTGGCGGTTCGCCGGCGTATGGCGGGTCTCGAAATTCCAATTGCGTCTGGTTGCCGAAAAACACGTTGCCCGCGTCGTGGGTGGATTACAGCGGCCTGGATCTGTTGGCGATGCCGCTCGACACGTTGGCGCAGCTCCCCAAAGAAACGCGAGCCGCACTCTCGCAGTGGACTCGATGCGGTGGGACGTTGCTGGTCACGTCGGCCGGTGCGTCCGCAACCTCCAATGAGACGCTCGCCAAGATTCTTGTTGATGACTCGGCCTTGGCCAGCATGTGGACTTGGTCCGAGCCAATTCTGAGCGACCGTCACACGCCGCAGATCGTGCATCAAGATCCCGGTGGTGCTATCTCGGCAAGCTCGCCGGCTCCGGCCAATGTGCCGGGCGAATGGCCGCGCGAAACGGCACCATTTCGCATGACGAACGTCGGCTTCGGCAAACTGGTCGCGTTCACTGGCGAGCCGTTTCCCGGCACGACGCAGGATTGGTTCTGGCTGCTGAAATCAACGGGAGGACTTCATCGCTGGGATTGGGGCAAGCGGCATGGCTTGTCGGCTCGGCAAGGGAACAGCGACTTTCTGATGTTCCTGATTCCCGGGATCGGCGGAGTTCCCGTCGTCATGTTTTTGGTTCTCGTCACCATCTTTTCGATTGTGATCGGGCCGCTGAACTACTTCGTGCTGGCTCGACGCAATCAATTGCATTTGCTGCTGCTGACGATTCCTGCGCTGGCGTTCGTGACCAGTCTGTTGTTGTTCGGCTACACGGTCTTGGCACACGGCTTCAGCGTGAAGGCTCGCTGTCGCAGCCTGACGCTCATTGATCAAGCGGCAAAGTCGGCGGTGACGTTCAATCGACTGAGCTTGTACGCCGGACAAGCCCCCTCGGCAGGGATGCAGTTCTCGCGCGACACCGCCGTCTATCCGATCTGGCCAGAGAGCGAAGAATTTGAATCCGGCCAACTCGATTGGACCAACACGCAGGCTCTGACGTCCGGCTGGCTGCGTTCGCGGACGCGCACGCAATTTCTGACCGTCGGCCATCGCACCGAACGGGGACGCTTGGAAGTGACCGCCTCCACCCCGGGCAAACTGACCGTTGCGAACGGCTTTGAGTGGGGCTTCGCACCGCTGGTGGTCGCCAACGATCAAGGCCAGTTGTTTTTCGGCAAAAGTGTCGCCGCCGGTGCAAGCATCGAATTGCAAGCCGCAACTGACGAAGAACTGCGCGAGGTCGCCTCCACGCTTAAACGTCACCCGATGGAACTGCCCGTCGGACTCACCAGTGGCAGCCCTACGGGGCCGTTCTTGGGACCGTCGCGTCGCTCTTATCGTTCATACCCGTATTCGGCCGTAGGGGCCGTGAGCTGGCACCTAAACGAGAGTCAGATGGAGCAAGCCTGGCTGCGATTACGAATGGGATCGGTCGCTGTGGAAAATGGGGCTCCGGGAAGCGTGACGCCACAAAGCTCACGCGAGCCGCGTACGTTCTACGGCTTGGCGACACAATCCCCGCACATCGAACTGGGAGTCCCCAAAGCCACCGAGATCAACAGCATGCACCTGGTCATGGGCCGTTGGTGAGTTGCCATCCGCAGTAGCCACGCTCGCCAGAGCGTGGGATTTCCGTTGGACTCAGCCCGCGCTCTGGCGAGCGTGGCTACAGAGGGGGTCGACATGAATGTCATCCGCGAGAGACTCAAGCAGCGACTATCGTTGTCGTTGATCATGCTCATGATTGTTACCGCGTTGCCGGTAGCTCGCGGCGAAGACGCTCCGCCCAAAGATCAGGCGCGAGTCATCGCGTTTCATGGTTACACGCAAGCGATCGAGTTGAAACGCGGCAACGCGCGAGCGGTCCTGACTCCGCAAGCCGGCGGGCGCGTGCTGGAGTTCTCGGTCGCGGGGCAAGACGCGATGTATCTCGACGAGCAGGAGAAGAACTGGCAGCCCGGCAAGCCGGGCTCGATCTCCGCAGGAAGGTTTGATTACGGCCCCGAACTGACGGTGATCCCGCATCCGAAAATCTGGTCCGGCGAATGGACCGGCGAAATCACTGGTCCGTATTCGGCCAAGCTCAGCAGCCCGCGCGAGGAAGCGGCTGGCATGCAACTCGTGCGCGAGTTCAGTCTTGTCGAGCGAAACAAAACGGTGCGGCTGACGTGCCAGCAGACGATGATCAACATCTCCAAAGAAATTCGCGAGGTCTGTCATTGGGGCCGCTCGTTCTCGCCGGGAGGCGGCATCTGTCTGATTCCGCTGGGTGATCGCCCCAGCCGGTTTCCCAGCAAGTACGCGATGTATGAGGAGGGTGCCGTCATCAACGTCCGCAACTCCGATGAAAAGATTCGTGAGCGAGACGGCTTCCTGGAGATTCTCTCGCCGCCGCGCAAGCCGAAGCTCGGCTTCGATTCGCAGGCCGGGTGGTTGGGATACTTGATGCCCAATGGTTCGCTGTTCGTGAAACGCTTCACAACGTATCCCGACCGCGTTTACAGCGAAGCGGCCGGACTGACGCTATCCGTGTGGTATCCGACCGGCCCGCGCATCGAACTGGAACCGATCGGCCCGCGCGAACGCCTGCGACCCGGCGAGTCCGCCGCATTCACCGAAGAATGGTGGTTGCTGAAGTTCCCGTTCCCCAAGGAGGGGGAGCAGATCGACCTCAAGGAACTCGGCGAACGAGTGACGCAGTACACGGCTCAATGACGCGGCCGCACCGGACCCGAACAACTGATACGACCCGACAGGCGTGGACCGGCGGCGAAGATTCCTCTCTGAATGTGGCTGGCGAGCGTTAGTACGCCGAGGACATCATACGCCCCCCGATCAGCGGATTACTGCGAATGATGAGCATTCCGCCTCCCGTGATTGCCTCGCCTTGAGCTCAACGTGTCCAGTCTCCCCTTCAAACTTCCCGCGCGATTGTCGTCGAGTCAGCACCGCATCAGCGTGTTGCTGATCGACGATCAGGCGATCAGCGCAGAGGCAGTCCGCCGCTGGCTGGCGACCGAGAAGGACATCGACTTTCAGTACTGCGGCGATCCGGCCCAAGCGGTCGAAGTGGCCAATGAAGTCCGGCCCACCGTCATTCTGCAAGACTTGGTGATGCCGGAGATTGATGGCTTGCTGCTGGTCAAATTCTTTCGCGTCAATCCGACCACGCGCGACACGCCGATGATCGTCCTCTCCAGCCGCGAGGAACCGCTCATCAAGGCCGAAGCGTTTTCGCTGGGCGCGAATGACTACCTCGTGAAGTGGCCCGATAAAGTCGAGCTGATTGCTCGCATCCGGTATCACTCGCGCGGCTACATCAATCTGCTGCAACGCAACGAAGCGTATTCCGCGCTCTCCGACAGCCAGCGTGAGTTGCAGAAAGAGATCGACGCAGGTGCCAAGTATGTGATGTCGCTGCTCCCGGACAAGATGACCGATCGGGTGCAGATCGACTGGCGCTACGAGCCTTGCGTCGCGCTGGCGGGAGATTCGCTGGGCTATCACTGGATCGACGAAGACCGCCTAGTGATTTACGTGCTGGATGTGACCGGCCACGGCATCGCGTCCGCGCTGTTGAGCGTGTCAGTGATGAATGTGATTCGCTCGAAATCGCTGCCGAATGTGGACTTCTCCGTGCCGGGCGAAGTGCTCGCGGGATTGAATGAAGCGTTCGACATGGAAAGCCACGGCGACAAGTGCTTCACGATTTGGTACGCCGTGTACGATGCCAAGCACCGCACGCTCGCGTGGGCGGGGGGCGGTCATCCGCCGGCGTTGCTCTATAATCCGAACGCCGAGCATCCGCTGCAGCCGCAACTGCTGGACTCCGAATGCCCGATCATCGGCATGATGCCTTGGACTGATTGGCCAACGTCGCAGCGCGACATCGCCCCCGGCAGCCGTTTGTTTCTTTACACCGACGGCGCTCACGAAATTCAATTGGCCGACGGCGGAGTCTGGACTCACGCCGAATTCGTGCAGTTCCTGTCGCAGCCGCCGGAACCGGGCGAGTCGATCATGGACCGCCTGTTTGCCCACGTCAAAGTGCTCAAGGGGAACGACACGCTCGACGATGATTTTTCGGTCGTGGAGATGGTGTTCTGAGATGTTTAGCCGCAACGCCATCGGCGTGCGCGGGAGTTTTGTGTGCCCCACTCGCCCACGCCGATGGCGTAGGGGTTAAACAGCCCATTAGGAATGTCTCACTGCACGGTGAAGTTCAGCGCGGTCACGGCGAGCTTCTTGCCGAGCTGGTCTTCCACTCGCAATCGCAGCGTGTGTGGGCCGGGATTGCAGCTCTGTGGGACGGCGAACTCGTAGCTGTGGTAGTAGTCGCGGCGTTGATTGCGACAGCGATCCTCGGAGGGCGCAAGCGGTAGAGTCTCGACCACGCGGCCGGTCGGTCCCCCTTCGACGATCTCCAGAGTGGACTTCAACAGCGTGCGAAACTGCCCCTCGGAAACCAACTCGCTCTTGAAGTTGCCGACCTCGGCGTACAGCAACACCGGTTGGCCGGGAGTGAATTCATCCCGCTTAAACCGCTGATAATTTCCGAAGCCGGAAATCTTGTAACAGAACGCGACGTTGTGCAGTTCCAGTCGCGCCTTTTCCTGCAAGCGAGCGGCGGCGGACTTCAGTTGCGCAATCGTCTGCGTCGCGCGTTCGGAGCTGTCGGGCATCCCTTGCGTGTCGAAGTAATTGGCCATGCCCCAGAACATCTGCTGCCAGAATTCTTGATCGGCGGGGTCGATCCCCGGCACCGGTTGCAGTGCGCGGTCCATCTGGCCGGACATCAGGTGCAGCAGCCGCAATTGCACATGTTTCCGCAGATAGAGTTGCCGAGCGGTGTCATTGTCTCCTGGAATCAGTGCGGCGGCCTCAACTGTGGTTTGCGTGATAAGCCGCTCTAGTTCGGCGGACGATGCAAAGGGCACGACTACTACCGGCGCTCCGACTGGCTGCCCTATGTTGAGCGGCCCGTTCGAGGCGGGTACGAACAGGGACGAGTTGGGTTGCGATGGAACGGCGAGCCCTGGATTGACCTGATTGTTGATCGCGGGTTGTTCGAGATTGACCCATTGCACGTTCTGAGGCGCGGAGGCGGAGTTGGCTCCGGGGGCTCGTGGCCAAAGATCAGGCGAGTTGGGATTGTTGGCCGTAGCGTCGGTCGCCATCGCGGGCGCGACGTTCTGCGACCACGACGGGCTCCGATTAACGGTTGGCGGATTTGTCGCACTGGGCCGCTCGGAGGCAAGCGGTTGTTCCGGGCGAATCGCCTTGGGTTCGAGATTATTCGTCAGATCGCGGAACTGATCCCACGGATTGCCCGCGCCGTTGGCAGTGTTGCTGGCTCGTCGCTGACCGGCTGCCAATTCAATACCGGTCGTGTTTCCGCTGGCCGGGTTCTGCGCATACTCGGCCGTCACCACACCACCGCCAGCTTCGAGCCTTCCGGAAGGCGAGGAACCGCTGGCAAGTTCGATGGATCTCTGCGGCAGCTCCGGCCGTAATTCGCGCGCGTTGCCGGCTGGAGTGAACACGTTTGGCGGCCGAGGCTCCGCACTTAGCGCGGCTGTTGCCGAGCGGTGCTGTGGTGGAGGGGCTTCGACCGTGATCGAGCGATTGCTCGCCGGGCCGTCACTCGACGTACCCACGAGTCCGTCGCTCGAATCCGTGGAGTATGCGTCGCGTGTGAAACTCTGCGAGTCTTCAGGCAACCCCAGCGCGTCGTCTTCACGAACGCTGTCACCAGGCTCATCCGTGAGAGTGTCGTCCGTTGCTGCCGGCTGCGGCTGTCGCGTGAACAAGCCACGGGTCGGCATTTGCACGCAACCGACAGTGCCGCACACGCACAACAGCCCGACGACAGCCCACCGGCTACGGCGCTTCATGGGTGATCCCTTGCCCCCCAACACGATTTCGCGCGACACGCTCGGCGCGAGGGGGCGGGACGGTATCGGCTTCCATCAAATCGCCTCAAGACCAGCTTGCACGAGTCAGGAAGTCCGGGTGCAGAACGGCAATTTCATCGAAAGAGGCGTCTGATCCTCATTCCGAAAATTAGCCGCGCGGCTGATTTCTGTGATCCGAATGACTCCGCGCTTGCTGTTCAAGAAATGAGAGTCGGGGGAATCAAAACGATGCTTTCTGGCAACGGAGAACCTGCAGGACGTGCGTAGTCGAATTCGAGGGGGTGGTCGCTGCTGCGTGATGGCATGCCTGCCGACAATTCCGTTTGACCAAGCGAAATCGCGCCCTAGCTTTCAGCGGCAGAATTCTGGATTGGCCTTTCCGAAGGATTTCTCCCGACGACTCTCGGCCGATCGTGGTTCTCTAAAGTTCGTTGGCGGTTCGCTGTCTTGAAAAGAACGCTTGGTCTCCGGGCAAGAAAACAACAACATGCAACGATTTGCGACACGGCTTTTGCGGGCGAATGATCGTCGTGGAGCGATTTTGGTGCTGGCTGCAGTGCTGATGGTCGTGCTGTTGGGGTTTGTCGCGATGACCGTAGACCACGGATTCATCCAACTGACCCGGACGCAATTGCAATGTGCGGCGGATGCCGCAGCCTTGTCCGGCGCGATGGAACTGAGCGGCACGGAAGATCCTGCCGTGGTTCGCACGAATGCCAACCGTGAAATCGTGAAAACCGCCGCCATGTTCCGGGCCGGCGACCGGGCTTCGGTGACGATTGATCCGGCGGCGGATGTCACGTTCGGCAAGCTGGTTTGGAACGGCAACTCACAGAACTACTCGATTCAGTGGGGCGAAAACGCGACGCCTTACAACGTCGTGAGAGTGCGAACGATGCGAACGATAGGGGCGGGGGGCGACAACCGATTGCCGTTGTTCTTCGCTCCAGCCGTCGGCACGGAGAACGCCAACGTCGGGGCCGAGGCGATTGCGACCTTTCAGCCGCGCGACATCATGGTGGTGCTCGACTTCTCCAGCTCCATGAACGACGACAGTTGCTTGGGAGCGATCAGCCGACTGGGCCGCGCCGCCGTCGAATCGAACCTGCAGACGATGTGGACTCAGCTTGGTTCGCCGGTCTACGGCAACCTGGTCTTCACGCCAACTTACGCGACTCTCAAAGGCCGAGCCGCCTCCGGAACGATTCCGCACATCGACGTGACCTACAAGCGGTCGTCCGTGGTCGTCGCCTCGACGCTCGCGCTGAAAACGGTGAAGCTCAAGTTTTCCAACGGTGCGACACAGACATTCTCAAGTCTGTCCGGATTGCTCGGCACTTTTGCGGGCACGGGTGGCAACGCCAACAAGGACATCACGAATTGCTGGGTCATCTCGGGCACAAACGCCAACCTGTCTTCCGGCAACTCCGGTGAGCAATTCGATTTCACGCTGGCCAACATCAAGGCGGCACTGGGACTGACGAAGCCGTACCCGTACCCCGGAGGCAGTTGGGACGAATACATCCAGGAAGTGCAAAAATCGAGCAGCAGCATCAAGACCGCCGGCTATCGGGACATGTACGGCTACCTGACCTGGCTCGAGTACCTCCAGATGAAGCGATACAGCGTGGCGGACACGCCCGACCTGTGGAAAACCAGCGAGCAGCCCGTCGGTGTGATGAAAGACGCCGTCGGCGAGTTCACGGATTATCTCACGGAAATGGAAGCTGAAGACAACGTCGGCTTGTCGATCTACACACACACGAACTCCACCGGAGCCATTCTGGAGCACGGACTCAGCCGGAACCTCGACCAAGTGAAGACGACGACCCAGCGTCGTCAGGCGGGACATTACAAGTCGGGAACGAACATCTCGGCTGGCATGACCATTGGACGGAACGAACTCGTCCAGCACGCACGTCCCCGTTCGTCACGGCTCATGGTCTTGATGACCGACGGTGAGGCAAACGAACCGGGTGATGCGGCCACGGCCAAAGCGGCGGTCATCACTGAGGCCAACTTGGCCAAGGCGGAGAAGATTAAAATCCTGACCATCAGCCTGGGTGCCGGAGCCGACACGTCCCTGATGCAACAGGTCGCCGACATCACGGGGGGCGTCCATTTCAACGTGCCGGGCGGGAGTTCCATCTCCGCCGTCGAGTCGCAGTTGCACACGGTCTTTCGTGAGATCGCCAACAGCCGCACGCTGAAGCTCATCTCGGACCGATGACGCTTCAACCTTTGCTCTTGTCACTGTTTGCCGACTGCCAATACAAACCGACGCGCGCGGGATGGAGCCGTGGTCATCGGGTTTTGGATGGCGTTTTCTCGGCCGTTTCGCGAGGTTCGAGTGGAATTTGGCACTTCGCCCAGTCCGCTCGTTCGCCTGGTATTCGCCTACCCTCGACGAGACGCCTCATGTCCACGACCGAATCTGATAGTGTCAAGAACGTCCGCGAAAAGATCATTCAGCTTGCCAAAGAGATCGAAGAGCACTCTCGGTCCAATATGCCGCCGGATGCTTTCTTCAGCGAGTTCCTGCGCCGCGTTGTCGGCGCGGTCGGGGCGAGGGCCGGAGCCGTCTGGCTCCGCAACGGCACCAACAAGCTGAACCTGTTCACCGATCTGAATCTCAAGACGACCGGCTACTTCGAAAAGACCGATGCGGCGGGACTCAACCAAAAATTGTTGGACGAAGTCATGTCCAACGGCCAAGCCTGCACGCACAGCCCCAACGACGGCAGCGGCGTGCAAGTCCCAACCAACGACTTGATCGTGCTCGCGTCCTTGCAGCAGCAGAAGCAGTGCGTCGGCGTCGTCGAGATCTTTCAGCGAGTCGATACGCCACATCAGGCACGCCCCGGCTTCCTGCAATTCGTTGAGCAGATGTGCGGCTACGCCTGCCGCTATCTCGACCGACAATCCACACCGAAGCCGGCCGAGAACAAGCCGAAGCTGACCGAACAATTCGAGCAGTTCTTGTTGCAACTCCACCGCAGCCTCAACGTCGGCGAAGTCGCCGCGACGGCTGCCAACGATGGCCGGCTGTTGCTCGGTTGCGACCGCCTGAGCGTCGCCGTGCAGTACGGCAAGAAGACGGTCATCAAGGCGATCAGCGGACAGGACTCGGTCCATCAGCGAGCCAACCTCGTCAAACGCATGAGGGACATCGCCAACAAAGTCATCCTGATGCGCGAGCCACTGACTTACTCCGGCAAGCTCGATCACCTGCCCCCCCAAATCACGACTCCTCTCGCCGATTACATCCAAGAGAGCGGCTCGCGAATGGTCATGGTCTTTCCGCTCTTTGAGAGCGAAGCGGTCATCAAGGCGGATGAGAAAGGGGTCAAGCGGCTCGATAAACAGAAGAAACCGATTGGCGGACTGATCATCGAACAGATCTCCGAAAGCCAGCCACGACCCGGCTTGCAAGAGAAGGTCGATTCGCTGTCCGATCACATTTCCGAGGCGATGCACAACAGCCTCAAGCACAACCGACTGTTCCTCTTGCCGCTGTGGGATTTTCTCGGAGAGACGTTCCGCTTCCTGGAAGGTCGCGGCAAGTTGAAAGCGGCAGCCGTCGTTGTCGCGACCTCCGCCGCCATCGCCGCGCTCTGTCTCGTCCCTTGGGACTACCGCGTTGAAGGCAAAGGTCGCTTGATGCCGTCGAGTCAGAAAGACGTCTTCGCTCCCGCCGATTCCAACGTTGTGGAGATTGCCGTCAAAGGTGGCGATCGAGTCGAAGCCGGCGACGTCTTGATGCGGCTGCAAAGCCCGGACTTGTTCCAGGCCCAGGTCACTGCTGAAACCACGCTGCAAGAAAAGCAGTCCACGCGATATAGCCTGTTGGGCGAATTGGACGTCGCCAAGAAGACCGGCAACAACCTGGATGTCACCCGATTGGAAGGAAAGATTGCGGCCACGGACGTGGAAATCGCCGGAGCTCAACGGCTCCTCAAGATCTTGGAACGTCGTGTCGCCGATCTGACAGTCATTGCTCCGCGAGCCGGCACGATCGCCACGTTCGAGGTCGAGCGCCAACTCCTGAATCGTCCTGTGCGACGTGGCGAGCTTTTGCTGGAAATCAAAGACGAAGCAGGCGCGTGGTGGCTGCAACTGGAAGTCGCCGAAGGCCGCATGGGACACATGCTCCGAGCGATCGAAGCGAAGCTCGATCAGACCGTCGCGGACTTAACCGCCACCAAGCCGGCTGAAGGTCGCCATCTGCGCGGCATCCTGGAAACCCATCGCAAGGGCCTACCACCGGCGGCGGAAGAGGACGGTCGGAAATTGGAGGAGTTGTTCAAGGCCGCCAAGCTCGATGTCGAGTTCCAGCTCGCGACGAACGTTGAAGACCGCTTCGGCGGAAAGTTGAGCAAAGCCAACATCGAAACCCGCTCGAATGCCTCAACAGACAAAGACAAGGCCATCGTCAACGTCCGCGTAGACATCAACAAAGACGACCTCGAGAAGAATCAAGACAACACACGACTCCGTATCGGGGCCGAGGTCCGCGCGAAGATCAACTGCGGCCAACGCAGCCTGGGCTACGTCCTCTTCGGCGACGTCGTCGAGTTCATCCAGAAATACCTCTGGCTGTAATCCCTACGTAATCGCATCGCGAATCGCTTGCATGTCACCCGCCGTTCCCAGCAGTACCGGGTGATGCAGCACTAAGATCGACTCATCCGCACGAGTTGCATTCGGCAGATCATTTACCGCTCGGAACCGCCCGCGAGCGTGAGTCCGATGCAACGCGCGAAAGCCCGGATCGAGCGCGATTCCTTTTACTCGCATCGCGCACGCGAAGTCATCGCGCGAGCAGCCAAACGCAGCGGCATCGAACCAGAAGCCCAACTTGTAGAACCCCGGCTGTGTTTCGCGAGACGGATCTCCCGGCGCTCGGCGCGGGTCTCCCGACCCCGCCCCTTCGACAAAACACCGCAGCCCGGCAACATCGCTCAGCAGCGTCAGCAACCGCGACACGTTTTCCGTTCGCAACTGATTCCGTTCCGACAACCGATCCAACTGCGGCACGAGCACTGCTGCTTGCAACTCCGACAGCGGATAAGCGTCGTTGCCACGCTGGGTATGCACACGGATTCGCTGAGCAATCGCAGCATCGCGAGTCACTAGCGCGCCGCCTCGTCCCGCAGTCAGTAGTTTGCTGCCGCCGAAGCTCAACGCGCCGACATCGCCCCACGACCCGGCGACTCGGCCCTGCACCATCGCGCCGGGCATCTGGCAAGCATCCTCGATTACGGCGATCCCATGCTGATCAGCAAAGGCTCGCGCGTCCGGCATCGAGACGACTCCGCCATGCAAGTGTGACGCAATGATCGCCTTTGTCCGCGGCGAGCGTGCGGCTTCAAGCTGGCTGACATCGAGTTGCCCGGTCCACGCATCGACATCAACGAGTACCGGCTTCGCGCCGACCGTGAGCACGTTCTTGAAGTTCCCCTCAAAGTCGTAGGCCGAGAGGATCACCTCGTCGTCGTCGCCGATGTTTAGACCGTGAAGCGCTAACTCAATCGCGGCTGTTCCACTGCAAGTCAGCACGACATGTTCGCAGCCATGCAGAGCCGCCAATCGTTCGGTGAGTTGGTGGCAGTTGGGACCGTGATACTTGCCCCACGATCCGTCCGCGAAAGCGCGTCGCAACGCCGCCTCGACCGCTTCATCGAGAAGCGGCCACGCCGGCGGCTGAGGTTGATCGCGATGATTGCTCATGTTGGCTCACGGAGTTGTGGGCAGGGATTCTCGCGATACGATGTCTGCCACTCAGCGGGATCGCAAGCGACCCATGTGGGGCAGGTTTTCAACCTGCCCGTCAGCACTGGCAGGATGAAAACCTGCCCCACGAAGGAAACACCATGCACTCGATTCGCTACATCATGGTCGGCGGCTTTCTCGGAGCCGGCAAAACCACTTCTCTCGGTCGATTGGCCAAGCACTACCAAGATCAAGGCTTGCGAGTCGGCATCGTTACCAACGATCAAGCGGCTAACCTGGTCGATACCAATTCATTGCGATCGCAGGGCTTTCAGGTCAACGAAGTCGCTGGAGCTTGCTTCTGCTGCCGCTTCAACGATCTGATGAGCACCATCGACACGCTGGGTCTGAAGCAGCTTCCCGACGTGATCCTCGCTGAGCCGGTCGGCAGTTGCACTGACCTCGTGGCGACGGTCCTGCAACCGATCAAGCAGTTGTACGACGCCAAGTTTTCGCTCGCGCCGTTTCCAGTGATCCTCAAGCCCAGTCACGGCCGCAAAGTTTTGCGCGGCGAGAAGGGGAGCGGCTTCTCCCCCAAAGCCGAATACATCCTCCGCAAGCAATTGGAAGAAGCGGACGCGATCCTCATCAACCGCATCGACGAACTGACGCCGGCCGAGTTAAAGGATTTGATTGACCTCGTCGAAGAACAATTCCCCGGCACGCCCGTGTTGCGCGTCTCTGCTCGCACCGGAGCCGGCTTCGACGCACTGACCGAGCTACTCGACCAGCGCGGGGACTTCGGCCGCAAAGTGCTCGACATCGACTACGACACCTACGCGGAGGGGGAAGCCGAGCTCGGCTGGCTCAACAGCAGCATGTCGGTCAAGGCTCCACAATCCTTCGCGTTGGATGAGCTGTTGCTGAACATCGTCGAACGCCTCAGTGAGCGACTGAAGCTCGCGGGCTTCGAGGCAGCGCATCTCAAAACCATCGGCCTCTGGGAAGGATTCTTTGGAGTCGCCAATCTCATCAGCAGCGAATCTGCTCCGGAACTTTCATTGCCATCGAGTTGCCAAGTCCAAGAGGTAGACGTGATCGTCAACGCTCGCGTCGCCTGCGATCCGCAAGAACTGCAAACGTTCGTGACGGCGGTCGTTTCCGAAGCCTGCCAAGAACGAAACGCGACGGTCGAGTTCCAGCAGACTCAAAGTTTCCGCCCCGGCCGCCCGCAACCAACTCACCGCTTCGCGTTGGCAGTCACGTAGCGACACGCGTAGCGATCGTTTGAGGATCATGAGCAATTGCCTGATCCGGTTCCGGTTTGAGTTGTTGCTGGGGCGGTGGGTTGGATCAAGAAGTCGAGCCGGGCGTGAGACGTGCGCAGGGCGAGTTCGACGGCCTCGGACGTTGCGGCCCGGACAAAGAGGAAGCCCAGATAACGAGCGCCTTCCGGCAGTGGGATCAGCTCCTGGCCCAAGTGCGTGGAAATGGTCAACTGCTCGATGCCGTCAACGGCTTGGGCCTCATCCAATCCGCGCACCTCGGTCAGCACACCTGCACGAGGAGTTGGGATCATCATGACGCCAGCGGATTGGTTTTCACAGGTGGGAGGAACATAGTCGCTGTCGAGAGCATGGCGAATGATCAATTCCTCCAGAGATAGCCCGGTGCCGAATCGCAGTAGTCGCGAGCAGAAGCCGCCGATGGATCGCGGGTTGATCTCAATGATCCACGGACCGTCCGCATTGGTCCGCAGTTCGGCATGCACCGGTCCCTCGCTTAGTCCCATCGCCCGACAGGCGTCGGCCGCATTCTGGAAGCGAAGGGATTGCCGGACTACAGGCCGCCGCGGTGGAAAGCGACTGGCTGAATTCTGAGCGAAGAATTTGATCGAGTCACGCGACGGCTCGAACAAACTCCGTGGTGGAGTTGGCGCGGATCACTCCCCGGCTTCCGGAAAGGGTGAGTGGCTTCACAACGCAGGGGTATTCCACTTGTTCGGCGATTAAGACGCGGTCGTCATCCAGCGAACAAAGTTTGTGGCGCGGCTGCGGAACTCCGGCCTGCCCGAGCCGTTCGCGCATGCGGTGCTTGTTCCGCGCCGCTGTGACCGACTCGACTGCGTTATTTCGCAGCCCCAGAGCCTGACAAATACTCGCGCCACAGATGGTCACCTGGTCGTCCACGGGAACCTCCGCGTCGATCGGATACTGGCCAGCGAACTGGACCACTTGGCGTGTGGCCTCTGGCGGATCGTCAAAGTCGAGTCGCAGCAGGCCACTGGGATTCAGCCGGACGAACGTGTTCGCCTCTTCTGAGCCCACGGTGAGTTCGACGCCCAGCCGTTGCGCGGCCTCCATGCAGTCGTGAGCCCGATAAGTGGTCTTGGGGAGCAACAACAAAACCCGTGGCATCTACTTTCCCGATGGCTGGTAGTATGGGTTGCGACCGGCGGCGTGGTCGGTCGTGTCCAGGATGTCGCCGACCTCGGGCACAGCGGCACGGATCTCGACCTCAACTCCCTGCTTCAGCGTCACGTTGGCTTGGCCACAGCCCTGACAGCCGCCTCCCATCTGGATGAAGATCGTGTTCCCCTCCACGCCGATCAGTGCCACTCGGCCGCCGTGCGATGCGACCGACGGATTGATCCGCGTGTCGAGCACCACTTGCACTCGATTACGGATCACGTCAGCAGGCGGAATGCTTTGCCGCAGCTCTTCTGCGACGGCGGGCAGCCCTGTTGCCAGGTGAGCCCGAATGGCCGCTCCGATCTGCCGACCCGTCATCGGCCATTCTTCGCGGCCGGTTTTGTCCACAATCACTCGATCGTGCGAGATTAGTACGCTTCTGACGGTCGGGATCTCGAACAAACGCTCCGCCAAAGGGGATCCGCACGCACGCTCTTTGTTGGCGAAGTAGAACGAACTGTCGGCGTAGACCGGCCGGTCCACAGTAAATTTGCAGGAAGTGTTGGACGTGGGGTCGGCCATGATCTTGATGTCAGCGGTCATCGGAATCTTTCCAATTGATAGAGTCGTTGTCTGAAGTTTGTCTGTTTCTCTCGCGAGTCTAGTGCGTTGTCAGAGCAAACAATTTGGGTTGAGAAAATCAGCCGCAGGGCGCGAGCCCCGGTTCGAGCGAGATTAACCGGGGCTCGCGCCCTGCGGCTGATTTCGGGAACCCCAATTCTTAGTCGTGACACACACTAGCCGGGGTGCCGAAGCCGAATCCTCGCCCCCTCTCTCGCTCCTTCTAGCAAGGCTGAGGCCGGCTCGTACAGCCGGTCCCGGCCGGGATCGGGATGCATTGGTCATTGGACAGTCGTCGTTGGTCCGTTTTCAATGACGAAAGTTGGGCTGCCTTCCTTCGTGATTTGGGAGTTGCCACTATGCCTGCGAACCGTCAAACCTTCCTGGCGACCGGTTTGGGAATCGGCCTGCTGACGAATTTGGAGAACACCTTGACCGCTTACGAACCGACTGTTGGCTTCGATCCGACCAACCTCACCAAAGCCAACGTGCCGACCCCGGCGTTGCTGTTGGATCTCGATCTGTTCGAGTCCAACGTGCAGAAAATGGCCGAGCACTGTCGGCGTTCCAACCGTGGCTTTCGGCCGCACGCCAAAACGCACAAGTGCCCGGAGATCGCCAAGCGGCAGATGGCGGCAGGAGCGCTCGGGATCTGCGCGGCCACGGTCCCTGAAGCCGAAGCACTGGTCGCGGCCGGCATCACGGGCGTCTTACTGACGTCTCCGATCGTTGAGCCAACTAAGATCGCCCGCATGGTGTCGCTCATCCAGCAGGGCAGGGGAGTGATGCTGTCGGTCGGTCATCCGCGCGAAGTCGAATTACTCTCCGCTGCCGCGAGTACGGCGGGGATCAACGTGGATGTGCTGGTCGATGTGGACATCGGAGACCGCCGCACCGGCATCATGCCCGGCCAGCCCGCTGTGGAGTTGGCTCAGTTCATCGCGAAACACAAGCGCCTGCACATTCGCGGAGTGCAGTCTTACGCCGGTCACGCTTCACACGTCGTCGGCTTCGAGGCTCGTGACAAAGTCTCGCGAGAAGTGATGGGGAAGTCGGCCGCGACGCGCGATCTGCTCAACAAAGCCGGCTTCGATGCCGGCATCCTCTCTGGAGGCAGCACCGGCACTTACAACATCGACAGCACCGTTCAGGGCGTGACCGAGTTGCAGGTTGGCTCGTACGTTTTCATGGACATCGACTACCGCCGCATCGGCGGGCAGACAAGCGGCGAAAACTATGCGGACTTCCAGCACAGCCTGACGGTACTCGCGACCGTCGTGAACGCCACACATGCCGATCGTGTTTCCGTCGATGCTGGCACGAAAGCGCTCGACACAACAACGGCGTGGAAACCGGAAGCGAAGGGGTGGCCGGGCCTGACCTACAACCGTGGCGGCGACGAGTTCGGCATGTTGACGCTCGAACCCGGCGCGAAGCTGCCGCAGATCGGGGATCGAATCGAGTTCCTCGTTCCGCACTGCGACCCGAACGTGAATTTGTACGACCGCATCTATGCGACGCGCGGTGAAAAGGTCGAAGCGATCTGGCCGATCGCCGCGCGCCGTGGATGAAAAAAACTTTTTGGCGAGCGGGGCGGCGTCAGCCCCCCGGTGCATTCGGCACTCGGCCAAGAACCGGGGGTCTGACGCCCAATAGCACTCACTTTAGAAAGTAGCAGGCACATTCCATGTGCCGTCAGCCTGAGAATTGCGGACGTCACATGGAATGTGCCTGCTACATTGCCACAAAGTGAGTGCCATTGGGCTGACGCCGCCCCGCTCGCCTGGTTCATTGTGTGGAGTCCCTCATGCTTTCCCGCCGTCTGATGTTTTTGACCGTAGCGATGTCATTGCTGAGTCAGTCGTTGAACGCCGAATCTCCGCCAGCGGCGAAACCGGAGATCACCGCCACGTTCTCCATCATCGCCGTCGATCCGGAGAATCACGTCTGCGGCGCGGCCGTCGCCAGCAAGTATCCCGCGGTGGGGAAAGTGGTCCCTTACGTTCGTGCCGATGTCGGAGCGTTCTGCACTCAGCATCATCATGTGCCGAAATGGGGCGAGCCGGCGCTCGATCTGCTGCAACAGGGAAAGCGGCCGGAGGCGGTCCTGTTTGAGTTGCTCAAAGAGGACAAGGATTCCGAACTCCGGCAGTTGGCGATCATCGACATGCAAGGTCGAGCGGCCGTTCACAATCCCACGAACGCGCCGGAGGGGAGTCGCTATTGGGGGGCGATGACTGGCCGTTTCTATTGCTGCCAAGGGAACACGTTGACGGGTCGCGATGTCGTGGTTGCGATGTCGCGAGCCTATGAAGAGACCTCCGGTAGCCTTGCCGACCGATTGCTGGCTGCTCTGATCGCCGCCGATTGCGCGGGGGGCGATCATCGCGGACGGCTCGCGGCGGGGATGCGCGTCGCGAAGAAAGGAGTCGAGGGAGATTGGCTGTCGCTGCACGTCGACAGGAGCGACGACGCGGTCGTGGACCTCGCGCGAAAATATGCCGAGCTGAAGCATGATGCCAAAGGGAGTTGGTCCGGCGGGAAGCTTCCGTTTCAGCATCCGTGTCCGGATCGGCCGAAGCTGACCGTTCCTCAGAAAAACTGACAGGAGTTCCCCATCATGTCGCCCGACAAGTTCTTCGCCATCAACACGCTCGAACAACCTTGGGAAGAACGCTTCAACGAGAAGATCGGCAAAGCGTTGTTCCGCAAGAATCTCTACACCGACCCAACCACCGGCGCGGAGATTCGGCTGGTGCGTTACCCGGCCGGCATCATCAATCCGCTGCACACGCACCCGTGCGGGCATGGCATGTATGTGCTCGAAGGGACGCTGGTGACACACAACGGGATCTTCGGACCGGGCACGTTCGTCTGGTTCCCGGAAGGGGAAGCCATGGAACACGGAGCCAGCGCGGAGGGGGACGTCACCGTCCTGTTCATTACCAACAAGAGCTTTCGAATTGATTACGTCGCTTGATTCTTATTGCTGGAGATCTCCATGAAACCTTTTTCGATCTTGGCATGTCTGGTTGCGCTGTCAGCTTCCATCACCATTGCCGCGGAACCGCTCACGATCAACGTCTGGCCCGGTAAGCCGCCGGGGGATACCAAGGAACTGCCGCCGGAAGCTGATCTCACCAAGCCCGAAGATCGACTGATTGCCGGACGCCGCATCATCAAGCTTGGCAACGTCTCGACGCCGCAGTTGGCCGTGTATCGCCCAGCGAAGAGCAAAGACACCGGCGCGGCGGTCGTGATCTGCCCCGGCGGCGGTCATAGCATTCTGGCTTACGATCTGGAGGGGACCGAAGTCGCCGAATGGCTGAATGAGATTGGCATCACCGGGATCGTCTTGAAGTATCGTGTGCCGGGGCGCGACCCGGAGAAACGCTGGTTTGCAGCGGTGAAGGATGGGCAGCGTGCGATGAGCCTTGTCCGCAGCAAAGCCTCGGAGTGGGGATTCGATCCGAAGCGGATCGGTCTGCTGGGCTTTTCGGCTGGCGGACAGGTCGCGGGAATGGTCTCGATTCTCGGTCAGCGTCAGTACGAACCGTTGGATGAGATCGACAAGGTCTCCAGCCGACCGGATTTTTCGGTGCTGATCTATCCGGGCCTCATGGACGAGCGGGGCCAGGCGAAGCTGCGCGAGGAAGTGAAGATCACGAAGGACTCACCGCCGATGTTCTTCGTCCATGCGTTCGATGACGGCGTGAGCGTCTTCAATACGCTGTTGTTCGCCACCGAATTGAAGAAGGTGGGCGTTACTGCCGAGGTCCATGTGTATGCGACCGGCGGCCACGGCTATGGCCTGCGGCATGTCGATGGCCAACCAGTGACCGATTGGCCGAAGCCCTGCGAGGCATGGCTGAAGACGATGAAGGTCATCAAGTAATTGCCAACAGCCCGGCCGGAAAAGTGATAGGCGAGCGGGGCGGCGCCAGCCCCCCGGTCC
>SXKJ01000406.1 GCA_005778115.1 Planctomyces sp.
AGTCCGTGGTCCGAGTCCGGCCGCCTCCCGACGTCGGCAACAACGGCGTAATGAGCAGCCATTGTGACTCCGACAAATCACTCGGAGAGGGCTTTCGGCTTTGTTCCTGGGCATCCATGCCAATCCTCCGCTTCAGGTTGACGGTCAAACCAACTCACACCAGCGGACTCGTAAACCGGGCACGACTTCCTTGTCCAGAACTCTTATCTTCCCACACTCCCTCTAAGCGACTTCATACCCCTTGCGTTGCTCGCGCTTCTGCCAGGCGTTGGCTTCGTCGTCGCCGAGGATTTGTTCGGTTTCGGGATTCCACTTGAGGGTGCGGTTCAGACGCAGCGCGATGTTGGCCAGATGGCAGGTCGTCAGGATGCGGTGGTGGCTGAAGACGTCGCTCTGAGTTTGGCCGCGGTCCTTCACGCAGGCGATGAAGTTGCCCATGTGGCCGTCCCGCTTCTTTCCTTTGCGAAGTGCGGTGAAGACGTCCTCTGAGATCGGATTCTTTTCGAGTTCCTCGACCGGAGCGCCGGTCAGTTTGCCTCGGTTCACGAAGAAGCGGCCGGTTTCGCCCTCGAACATCACGCCGTTGTCGAAGCCTTGGTCTTTGCAGTCGTCCCGGATGTAGACGACGACGTCGTTGGGGTACGTCACTTTGACGTTGAAGTTCGTGGCGGCGTTGTACGAGTCATCGGCGGTCGGCCAGCCCTTCTCGTACGGGACCGGATGCACGTTCTCCAGCACTTCCAGCGACGTCGGGCCTGAGCCTTCCATGCCGATCGCCCACTGAGCGATATCGACGTGGTGAGCGCCCCAGTCGGTCATCTTGCCACCGGAGTACTCGTACCACCAACGGAAGTTGTTGTGGCTGCGCTCGGGGATGTACTCGACCAGCGGAGCTTGTCCCAACCAGAAGTCCCAATTGAGATGCGTGGGCGGGGCCTGCTTCTTGAATGGGCCGCCCTTCGGTGCGCCGCCGATGGCGACGTGAACCGTTTTGATCTTTCCGATGCGTCCCTCGCGAGCCAGTGCGACCGCCTTCTGAAAATTGCCGTCGCTGCGTTGCTGTGTGCCGACTTGGAAGACGCGGCCAGTTTCCTTCACGACTTTGCAGAGCAGCTTCCCTTCGTCGATGGTCAGCGTCAGCGGCTTCTGGCAATGGACGTCTTTGCCGGCTCGCAGCGCGGCTAATGCAATCCGTGTGTGCCAATGGTCCGGCGTGCTGATCGTGACGACGTCGATGTCCTTCCGATCGAGCAGCTTGCGATAGTCCTCGTGAAACTCCGCCTTGTTGCCGAGCAGCTTTTCGTTGAGCACTCCCGACCGATTGCTGTCGACATCGCACAGCGCGACGATGTCTCCGTATCTGTGAATCGCCGAAGCATCGCCGCTCCCCATGCCACCGTTGCCGATGCAGCCGATCTTCGGCCGTTCGTTCGGTGACTTGGCGTCATCCGCCATCGTCCGCTGCTGAGCGAACCAATACGGCAGCACCGCGCTGGCAGCGGCAAGAGTGGTCGTTTGCAGGAAGTCACGTCGAGTTGGCTGGGACATGGTGTACCTCACGAAGTTGATGGGGATGGAATCTTTAATTCAACCAACGCCACCGGGCTTGCCCCGGTGGTTCCCGCGCTTCTGCACTACGCAAATCGAGAAATCACCCCGTAGTGCAGAAGCGCGGGAACCACCGACGCAAGGTCGGTGGCGAAATGTCGCGCCCTTGTCTGAGGACATTGACGACCGACTCAATATACTCCGCCGCACTCAGGAGCGGCATCTATGGCGACCGACGCAGGCGAACTACGAGAACCCGACGAACCGATCGAACCCGGCCCAGACTCGGTCGGGTTCGTGTCGAAGCGGTCGGTGTCGCTGTTCGAGTCGCCGAATCCGCTCCGTCTGGCCGGTGGGGGCGAACTCGGACCTGTCACCGTTTCGTATGAGACGTATGGCGAACTCAGTCCGCAAAAGGACAACGCGATCTTCGTGTGTCACGCGCTGACGGGAGATGCTCACGTCGCGGGCTATCACACGCCGTTGGATCGCAAGACCGGTTGGTGGGACGAATTCGTGGGGCCGGGCAAAGGACTCGACACGAACCGCTACTTCGTGATCTGCGCGAATGTGCTCGGCGGTTGTCAGGGGACGACCGGGCCGCTGAGTCTCAACCTGCAGACGGGCGAACCTTACGGACTGAACTTCCCCTTCATGACCGTCGGGGACATGGTCGAGGTTCACGCAGGGCTGGTCCGGTATCTGGGGATCGAGAAGTTGTTGTCGATCGTCGGCGGCAGTCTCGGCGGGATGCAGGTGCTGGAGTGGGCCGCTCGATATCCGGCAATGGTGCAGTCGGCGATCTGCATGGCGTCGGCCGCGAAACTGACGGCGCAAGGGATCGCGTTTAACGCAGTCGGTCGCCGAGCCATCTGCACCGACCCGAACTTTCATGGCGGACAATACTACGACAAGCCGGCTGGCCCGAAGGTCGGCCTCGCGTTGGCACGCATGGTCGCGCACATCACCTATCTGTCGGATGCCTCGATCGAGCTGAAATTCAGCCGCCGCCTGCAAGATGGCGACCGGCTCTCGTATGACATGATGCGGCAGATTGAGTTCCAGGTCGAAAGCTATCTCCACTACCAAGGCAAAAGGTTCATCGAACGCTTCGACGCCAACAGTTATCTGTATTTAACGCGCGCGATGGACTACTTCGACCTTGCCGAAGGGCGGGGCTCGGTCGCTCAAGCGCTCAGCCAAACGAACGCGCGGTTTCTCGTCACCAGCTACACGTCCGATTGGCTCTTCCCGACGATTCAAAGCAAAGAACTGGTCCGCGCGATGATTGAAGCTCGCCGGCATGTGACGTTCATCGAACTGGAAAGCGCCTACGGCCACGATGCTTTTCTGATTGAATTCGAGTGGCTCGAACGGCTCGTCCGGCCGTTCCTCGAACAGACGCTGTTGGCGGTCCGACGCGGAACGTGACCGGAGCAGGCCAAAAATGAAGGGCAAAAAATGAAAACAGTGACTTCGCTTCTTTGCGTTTATCTTCTGCCCTTCATTTTCTGTCAGCTCGCCTCGGCCGACGACGCCATCACCTTCGAGGCACGCGGCGACTTCCCCAAACTATCTGCCGACGTCGTCCTCGGAAAATGTTCGGCCGTGGCCACGAACAGCCAGGGGGAGATTTATCTCTTTCATCGCGGCCCGCGTCCGCTGCTCTGCGTGGATGCGGCCGGAAAGTTGCTGCGAGCCTGGGGCGATGACGAGATCGGCACGCCTCACGGCTTGCGAGTCGATCGTCAGGACAACGTCTGGATCACAGACATTGGCCGTCACCGAGTCCTGAAGTTTGATCCCACCGGCAAGCTGCTGCTGGCCCTGGGCACTGGCAAGGCAGGGACGGGCAATGACGAATTCGATCGGCCGACCGATATCGCGTTTGCACCCAACGGCGATGTGTTTATCAGCGACGGCTACGGCAACAGCCGAGTGATGAAGTTCACGTCGGCTGGAAAGCTCATTAAATCGTGGGGCACGAAAGGGACAAAGCCTAGCGAGTTCAACACTCCCCATGCGATCGTGATGGACTCGAAGGGCCGACTACTGCTCGGTGACCGCGAGAACAAACGGATTCAACTGTTCGACGCTGACGGCAAGTTCCTCGAAGAATGGCCCGGCTTCGCTCCGTATGGCATTGCGATCAACGGCGACGGCCAAGTCTTCGTCGCGGATGGCTTGGCGAATCAGATACTCCGACTGGATACAGCCGGGAAGGTCCAGCAGCGCTGGGGGCAGAAGGGAAAGGCACTCGGTGAATTCGACCTGCCGCACATGATGGCCTTTGATCAAGCCGGCAATCTCTTCATCGCCGAAGTCGGGAACATGCGATTTCAAAAGCTGACCAAGAAGTAGTGTGGCACGACGCTCCGCGTCGTGAATCGCGACGCGGAGCGTCGCGCCACACTCTTGCAGAACAAACGAGGTGCCCGATGACTGCGCCCAGCCGACGCGATCTGTTGAAGGCCGGCCTATCGACGGCCTTGGGAGCAGCGCTTCCCACGTCGTTTGTTTCGACGGCAAGAGGGTTCGCACCAGCCAGACAGAAACTGCCGGTCGCGGCGGTGGTCACGGTCTATCACAAGAACAGCCACGCTGACGTGATTGTTGGCAAGATCCTGGAAGGCTTTCAGCAAGACGGCGGCCCAGGCCCGGACCTGCGGCTGGTCTCGCTCTACATCGATCAAGTTTCGCCTCGCGATCTTGGCCAGGCGTTGGCCGCGAAGCATGGCGTGCGGCTCGCGAAGTCGATCGACGAGGCGATCACGCTGGGGACCGATCGAGTTCAGGTCGCCGGCGTGCTGAGCGTCGGCGAGCACGGCAACTACCCCTTCACTCCCGACACGAAGCAGCATCAGTATCCGCGACGACGCTTCTTCGATGAGATCGTCGCCACGTTTCGTCGCTGCGAAGAATCGGTCCCCGTCTTCAACGACAAGCACTTGTCGTATCGCTGGGAAGACGCACTCTTCATGGTCGAGACCGCGAAGAAGATGAAGTTCCCATTCATCGCCGGCTCATCGGTCCCGGTCGCATGGCGCGAACCGCCGCTGCAACTGCCGCGTGATTGCGAGATCGAAGCCGCGTTGACGATCGGTTACGGCGGTTTGGAGTCCTACGGCTTCCACGCGCTGGAGGCGCATCAGTCCATGATCGAACGTCGTCGCGGCGGCGAAACGGGAGTGGCGTCGGTGCAAGCCGTCTCGGAGGACGAGATCCGCAAGGCCGAGGCCGCGGGACTGTGGTCGAGCGAACTGTTTGCCGCGGCCTTGAAGCAGTTGCCTGGATCGCCCCAAGACTCCGACAAATGGACCTCGAAGAACAACTCGGCCGTGTATTTGTTGCAGCACCGCGACGGACTGAAATCCGCCATCGTCATGGCCAACGGACTTGCCCGATATCAGGCGTTTGCCGTGAAGCTCAAAGGCCGAGCCGAGCCGTTAGCGACGTGGCTTAAGTTGCAGGACGGTGCCCCCTACGGCCACTTCGCGTACCTCGTGCATGCCATCGACGAGACAATCCACACAGGCCGAGCCGTCTACCCCATCGAACGCACGTTGCTGACGACTGGCATCCTCGACCGAGTCATGCACAGTCTCGCTGACGGAGGAAAACGGCTGGAGACTCCCGAACTGGCGGTGACTTATCAGCCCACCGATTGGCCATACGCCAACCACCCGCAGTCCACGCTGACGCTGCCGAATGGCTGACCGTAGCCTGACTCTCCGAGTCGGGACGAGTTGGTAGCCGCGTTCGTCAGAACGCGGGGAGCCCGCACTCTGACGAGTGCGGCTACGACGCAATGCAACGTTCGCCTACTTCAGCTCGCGAATGCGGATGTTCTTGAACTCAGCCCACATCGGCTTTCCGGCGTGCAGTTGCACGGCCAGGATCCCTTCGGTCAGGGCGAGCTCCGGATGGTTGTCGGTGAAGTCCAGGATCAGCCGGTTGTTAAGGTAATGCTGGATGTGGTTTCCTTTGGCGATGATCACCACGTCGTTCCAGTCATCGAGCTTGATAAGTTTTTCATACCCGGCCTGATCGATCAGGTCATCCTTGATGAGCTTCTTCCCGTCTTTCTCCCAAGTCGCTTGTTCGCCGACCAGACAGATGCGACCGCGTTTGCCCCGTTCGTCGTAGATGAACCCTGCCACGTTGGGGAGTTTGGACTCGTTGCGGAGTTCATGCTGATAACCAGCCATGACCCATTGATTACCGACCTTGCCGTCGGTGATGTGCTTCGAGCGGTACTGAATCCCGGAGTTGTTGGTCGCATTGCAGCGGAACGACAGCCGCAACTCGAAATCTTTGGTCGTGCCCTCCTTCCAAATGAGGAACGTATTTCCGGTGGTTTTCTTCTCGTCGGTCGTCTCGCCGTGAATCACGCCGTCCTTGACGCTCCACAGTCGGGGATCACCATCCCAGCCGGCCAGATCTTTTCCATTGAACAACGACTTCATCCCCTCCGGTTCTTTCGGAGCGGACACCGGAGCGTCTGCTCCCCGGACAGCGACAGGAATAAAAAGAGCGGCCAGAAGGATCAGGTTGCGAATCATGATTTCCCCAGAAAGTCTTAATAAAAGTGTGGTCGTCGAATTGGACCGTTGAAACGCGAAGATCGTAGCAAGTCGCCAGAACGGAACGCAGCAAGACTTCATTCACGCACTACGGCTGACTAATTCGTTGTGTTCGGCAAACTGTAGCTCGACCCCTTGTGGGTCGGTTTATTCGACATGTCTTGGAAAAACAGTCAATTCTGAATCCTCCGACCCACAAGGGGTCGGGCTACAGACATCGCAGCTTCAAGAATTAGCCAGCCGTGATTCACGCCCCATTGAACTCGATTGGAGCCACGCCGATGAATTCCTTCCGCGATGTGGGACTGGTAGTGATGCTATTGTTCGTTCTGAGAATGCCACCCGTCTTGGCAGACGACGCGAAGCCAACCTTTCCGCCGATGCGGACCTTGAAGACTGCGGACGGCACACGCTTCGGAATCTTCAGCGAGAAGCCGGCGGCTCCGGCAGCGACGTTGTTCATCTTTGCCAGCAGCATCGTCGAGATGGGGAACGATCCGGCTCGGTACTACACGCAGACCGGACGCGACCTGGCCAAAGACGGTTGGGTGTATGTGGTGCTCGATATTCCGTGTCACGGAGAGGACCAAAAAGAAGGTGAGCCTGGAGCATTACAGGGTTGGGCGCATCGCGTGAAGGCGGGACAGGATCTGATGGGGCCGTTCGTGAAGCGCTGCTCGGCGGTGCTCGATCATCTGATTGCCGAGGGCTACACCGATCCCCATCGAGTCGCCGCATCGGGCACATCGCGCGGCGGGTTTTGTGCTCTGCATTTCGCGGCCGGAGAACCGCGTGTCCGTGCTGTGACTGGAGTGGCTCCGGTCACGAATCCGCTGGCGTTGTCCGAGTTCGCGGTCGTCACCGAAGAGCAAGCGAAGTCGATCAATATCGACAGCCTGACCGACCGGCTGGCGGGACGAATCGTCTGGTTGAGCATCGGCAACGACGACGCGCGCGTCAGCACAGACGACTGCGTTCACTTGGCTCGCAATCTGGTCGCAGCCACACGCCGACTGAAACCGGAGATGAAAGTGGCCCCGATCGAATTGATCGTCGGCCCGTCCGAAGGTCACCGAGCCATCGACGATGCGTACCCGTTGGAAGCTCAATTCCTGAGGAAACATTTCCGACGGTAGAGTGACTTGTAGCTGAATTCGTCAGAATTCAGAGTTCTTCGCAAACTGAATTCTGACGAATTCAGCTACAAAGTGCGCAGCCAGTTTTAGGAGACGACGATGAGACTACTTTTCGGCATCCTCTTGTTGTTTGCACTGATGAGCCCCCCGGCACACTCCGCCGAGCCGGCTGATCCTCCCGCCTTCAAGCATGCGCGAGTCACTGACGCTTGGGAGGCTTACGCCGGCAAGCTCACGTTTGGCAAAGGCCAGACGCTCGCGCTGCTGGATGATGGCTGCAAGCTGGCGATGCCGGAGTGGTCGCAATCCGATGGTGACGTGCCGAAAGTACTCGTGTCGTATGACAGCGTCGATGGTGACAACGATCCCAAGCACGAAGGCCGTGGCTATCACGGATCGACGATCGGGATTCCCTCGTCGGTGAATTACAAGGGGAAGCTCGGTGTCGCGTTCAACAATCAGGTGGCAGTCGTGCGGGCGCTGGAGTGCTGTCATTGCAACGTCTCCGACCACAAGACGCTGGCGGCCGGTCTGCAATGGGTGATCGACCATCATCAGAAGTATCGGATCACCGCCATCAATCTGGCTCCGGTCGACGATCTGGAGCACGGCCAGCCGGTCGCCACCGAAATTGACGACAAGCTAAAACGGCTCCGCGAACTGGGCATCTGGGTCAGCGCACCCGCTGGCAATCACGCCTTCACGAAAGGGATCTCGTGGCCGGCCTGTCAGCCGAACTGCTTCGCGATCGGTGCCGTCAGGTCCGGTAAGGACGAGGTCTATCTCGATCGTCACGCAAAGATCGATCTCGTTGTGCCGGCATCGGCGACGTCATCGTCCAACGCGATCGTTTGCGGTGCCGTCTTGTTGCTGCGCGAGGCGATCGAGAAGTCGAACTACGACTGGAAGAAAGACGGAGCCAACCTGCCCGAAGCGATCCTGGCGATCTTTCAGAAGACAGGGAAGGCCGTGGAAGACCCCGGCACCAAGCTCACCTTTCGACGCTTGGATGTGAAGGCGGCGCTCGATCATGTGTTCGCGAATGCGAAATAGGGGCTCTCTGCCAAGCGTGTTGATTCCTGTGTTTAGTGAGCCGCAAGGCGCTAGCCGCGGGTTGATTCCCTCGACCCGCGGCTAGCTCAGATTATTCATGGCTTCGTAGCCGAAGTCGTCAGACTTCGGTGCGGTGTCACAATATGCATCCGAAATCTGACGATTTCGGCTACGGCAGGCTGCCACCGAATTATCCCAGGCGATGAATAATCCAGGCTAGCCGCGGGTTCTTTTCCTCGACCCGCGGCTAGCGCCTCGCGGCTCACGAAATCGTTTCCAAGACGAATGGCGGAGAACCGAAATAGGTCCAACGAATGAAGGGACAACTCATGAATCGCATCCGTTGCGGCGTCATCGGCCTCGGCTGGTTCGGCGAGCATCACGTCGACACGCTCCAGCAGTTACCTCAAGCGGATCTGACCGCGATCTGCACGCGCCGGCCGGAGCGACTCTGCGAGGTCGCCGAGAAATATCACGTCCCCAAGACCTACACCGATTACCGCGAGATGTTGGCCGACCCGGAGATCGACCTCGTGTCGATCGTCACGCATGTCGGCGACCACTTGGAACCAACGCTCGCGGCGATTCGAGCAGGCAAGCATGTGTTCCTCGAAAAGCCGATGGCCGACAGCGTTGAGTCCTGCGACCGCATCCTCGCCGAGTTACACGCCGCGCGAGAGAAGCGAGCCTTCATGGTCGGCCACGTCTGCCGCTTCGACACGGTTTACGCGCTCGCCAAGGAAGAGATCGCGGCCGGTCGGCTGGGGAAGATCGTCAGCCTGCATGCTCGGCGAAACCTCGCCAAGTGGATCACCGACAGTCATCTCCCCAAGATCAGTGCGCTGTTCGGCGACGGCGTGCATGATCTCGATCTGATGCTGTGGCTCACCGGAGCCACGCCGAAAAGCGTCTACGCGCTGACGTCGAACACTCGACCGCATCTGCCGCACGCGGATCTCGGCTGGGCCATGTTCCGCTTCGACAACGACTGCATTGCCGTCATCGAGAACGCCTGGTGCCTGCCCAACAATGCTCCGTTCGCGATCGACGCCCGCATGGAAATCATCGGCACCGAAGGAGCGATCTACATCGACAACTCCGGCAGCCACTACACACTGCTGACCAAAAGCGGCCTGAGCTTCCCGCAATCAACCTATTGGCCCAAGGTGCATGGCCTGCGGCGCGGGTATCTCAAGGAGGAACTCGACTACTTCCTCAAGTGCATCCTTGCCGGCAAGAACCCAGACGTCATCACCCCACAGGAATCCCGTGACGTCGTCCACGCCGTGCGCATGGCGGAACGCTCCGCTCAAGAAAACCGAGTCATCGAGTTCTGGCCTCTGGGTTAGCCGCGTTTCGCCAGAACGCGGGCGAATGGCCGAATACCCGCGTTCTGGCGAAACGCGGCTACCAAATGGATTCTGCGGGTCCACCCAGGAGGCTGTTATGCGTTACTCCGTCGGTTTGGCTGCGCTACTGCTGATTTCGTTCAACGCACTGTTCGCTGCGGACCCACCGCAGACCACGAAGCCGAACATCGTCTTCATCATGGCCGACGATCTCGGCTGGGCGGATGTCGCGTTTCATGGAGGCAACGCGCCGACGCCAAATCTGGATCGACTGGCTCGCGAGGGACTCGAACTCGCGCAGCATTACGTCGCTCCGGTGTGCAGTCCGACTCGCACCGGCTTGATGACCGGGCGTTGCTGGAGCCGCTTCAACGTCACGAACCCGCAGAACCAACGCGCGTTGCCGTGGGACACGGTGACTCTACCGCGTGCCTTGAAGAGCGTCGGCTACGACACCTGCCTCACCGGCAAATGGCATCTCGGCTCACTGCAGGAGCAGGGGCCAAACCATTTTGGATTCGATCATTCTTATGGCTCGCTGGCCGGCGGAGTCAGTCCATGGAATCATCGCTACAAGCAAGGCCCGTTCACGCAGACGTGGCATCGCAACGAAAAGCTGATCGAAGAATCGGGCCACGTCACTGACCTGGTCGCCGCCGAAGCCGTTCGCTGGATCGAGTCGCGCGGCAACGCCCCGTTCTTTCTCTACGTCCCTTTTTCGGCGGTCCATCTGCCAATCAAAGAGCCGGACGAGTGGCTGCGCCGTGTCCCAGACTCGATCAAGGGAGACGTCCCGCACCATTACGCCGCCTGCGTGATGCACCTTGATGACGCCGTCGGCCGCATCGTCTCCGCGTTGGAGAAGAAAGGCTGCCGCGACAACACGCTGCTCGTCTTCACTAGCGACAACGGCGGCAGCACGGTCGAGAACAACGACCTCAAGTACCCCGACGACAACTGCCCGAACGGCAAACTCACCGGCAACAACAAACCGTGGCGAGGCGAGAAGGGATCGCTGTATGAAGGGGGCACGCGCGTCCCCACCATCGTCTCCTGGCCCAGCAAAGCGAAACCCGGCAAGGTGAATAGCCCAGTCCAGATCATCGATTGGATGCCGACACTCAGCACGCTCGCCGGCTATCGTTCCGATCGTGATCTCAAGTGGGACGGCGCGAATATCGCGCCGCTGTTGACCAATCACTCCGAGTTACCAATTCGCTCGTTGTATGC
This sequence comes from Planctomyces sp., assembly GCA_005778115.1. Lineage (GTDB taxonomy): Bacteria > Planctomycetota > Planctomycetia > Planctomycetales > Planctomycetaceae > SXKJ01. The sequence continues at coordinate 10,900 of SXKJ01000406.1, forward strand.
CGTCGCTCCTGGAGGACGCTCGCGATCGCTACGTTTCGGCGACTGGAAGCTCATCGTCCACGAAGACAAGAACGCTCGCAAAGTGGAACTCTTTGACCTGGCGAACGATCCCGCCGAGTCCGACAACCAAGCCGAGCGGCAAGCCGATCGAGTCCAGCAATTGATGGGCAAACTCGAAGAAGCCGCCGCTCGCGATCGCGATGCTGTTGCCAAATAGAGGGCGAGTTGTGCCAAACACGACTGTCGCCAGTTTGGGTGTGCCAACAAATCTTGGCGAACGATCCGTACCGCGACCGTTAGGGAGCGGCCGATCTGTCTGACGATCGGGGCCGCTCCCTGACGGTCGCGGTACGGCTACTGTGCCAGGAACTTTTCACGCACCCGCCAGTTTCCAAGCGGGGCGGCTGGTTGATGCGGCGATCTCGACCTTCTACCGTAAAGGAGTGCCCGTCCTGCAAGTTCCATTGTTTGCCCTTTCGGAGCCGCTCATGAAAGACAACTTTGTGCGATCACTCTTCTCTCTCCTGGTGGGTGTCATGTTGAGTAACTCTCTTCCAACCGCGAATGCGGACGAGCCACTCGTTTTCATCTCAGCCTTTGCGGCCGGGGACAAAGGGAGCATTCAGGCTTTTCAGTTGGAGTCGAAGACTGGCCAACTCAAGCCGGTGCAGCAGACAACTGGCGTTGAGCACCCGTTCTTCCTGGCGGTGTCGAAGGATCAGAAGTTTCTGTATTCGATTCACGCGAAGAACTTCGGCGGCAAAGAGAACGAACAGATCGCCGCCTATCAGATCGTCGGACGCACCGGTCAGTTGAAGTTGCTGAACCGGCAATCGGCTCTGGGGACGGCGGCTTGCTCCCTCGATGTCGATGCGACGGGGAAGACGGTGTTCGTTGCCAATTATTCCAGCGGTAGTGTGGCGTCGCTGCCGGTGAAGGCGGATGGATCGCTCGGCGAGGCCGCATCCTTCGCTCAACATGTGGGTGCCAGCGTTGATCCTGCACGGCAGAAGGAACCGCACGCACACTGCATCGTCGTCAGCCCGGACAATCGGTTTGTCTTCGCGGCGGATTTGGGACTCGATCAGGTGCTCAGCTATCGGCTGGACTCGAAGACGTCGAAGCTAACTCCGAACGATCCGCCGTTTGCGAAGTCGCCGGCCGGAGCGGGGCCTCGGCATCTGACGTTTTCTCCGAATGGCAAGCGTGTCTACGTCATCAATGAACTCAGCAATTCGGTGACGGTGTTTGATTACGACGCCAAGGCGGGGAGCCTCACCGAGACGCAAACGATTTCGACCGTACCGGCGGACTTCAAAGGGACGAGCCATTGTGCCGACTTGAAGATCACTCCGAACGGCCGCTTCCTGTACGGCACGAATCGCGGACACGACAGCATCGCCGCGTATCGGATTGGCGATGACGGAAAGCTGACGCTGATCGGTATCGAACCGAGCCTCGGCAAAGGACCGCAAAACTTGGCGATCATGCCGGGGGGCGAACTGCTGTTGTGCGCGAACATGCCGGGGAACAACGTGGTGGTGTTTCGGATCGACCCGCAAACCGGCGGGTTGAAATCGGCCGGTGAACCGGTTGCGATCACGTCGCCGTCGTGCATCATGGTGCTGCCGTGATTACTTTGAGCGGAATGGCGCTAGCCACCGGTGTCGTGGAGTAGATTGTCTACGCGAAACACCGGCGGCTAGCGCCGTGCCGCTCACTCAAAGAGGACTGACGATGATTGGAATTCTTCTGTGCCTGGCGTTGGCTGCCGACGAGCCGGTTCAAGTTGCGACACCAACCGTCGAGCAGTTGCGGTTCTTCGAGACCAACGTGCGTCCCGTATTGGTCGAGCATTGCCAGAAGTGCCACGGTGAAAAGAAGCAGTGGGGTGGCTTGCGGCTCGATTCGCGTGAGGCGCTCATGCGCGGCGGGGACGCCGGCGCGGCGATCGTGCCGGGGAAGCCCAAAGAGAGTCTGTTGATTCGCGCGGTGCGGCATGAGGATGAAGACCTCAAGATGCCAAAAGAAGGAAAACTCACCGAGCGGCAGATCGCCGACCTCGTGCGCTGGGTCGAGATGGGTGCTCCGTTTCCGCAGGCTCAGAAGACCGGCGCGAGGACTCGTGATCCGAATCATTGGGCGTTTCAGCCGCCGGCGGATGTCGCGGTTCCGGCCGTGAAGGATCTGGCTTGGCCGCAGTCGGTCATGGATCGCTTCATCCTGGCGAAGATCGAAGAGGCGGGATTGTCTCCAGCGGCGCGAGCGGACAAACGGACGCTGATCCGCCGAGTCACTTTCGATTTGACCGGTTTGCCACCGACTCCGGCGGAGATTGATGCGTACCTCGCGGATGAATCGAACGATGCGTTTGCGCGAGTTGTTGATCGCTTGCTCGAATCGCCGCGTTATGGCGAGCGCTGGGGGCGGCATTGGTTGGATGTCGCGCGGTACGCGGATTCCAACGGGCTGGATGAAAACATCTGCCACGGGAATGCGTGGCGGTATCGTGACTATGTCGTGTCGGCGTTCAATTCGGACAAGCCGTTCGATCGGTTTTTGACTGAGCAACTCGCGGGTGATCTGCTCCCGTTCGCGAACGAGGCTCAGCAACATGATCAGTTGATCGCGACCGGGTTTCTCAGCATCGGCCCGAAGGTGCTCGCCGAAACGGACGAAGCCAAAATGCGGATGGACATGGTCGACGAGCAGCTCGACACGACCGGCCGGGCGTTTCTGGGACTGACGTTCGGATGTGCTCGCTGCCACGATCACAAGTTTGATCCGATCGACGCGGCCGATTACTACGGCTTGGCGGGCATCTTCAAAAGCACGCTGACGATGACCAAGTACACGAAGATCGCCGATTGGCACGAGCATCCGCTCCCCTCCGCCGCCGCAACCGCGAAGAAGACCGAATACGACTCGAAGGTGGCCGCGAAGAAAGCGGCTATCGCGGAGTTCATCGCCGCGGCTGACAAAGCGGTTCAGGAAAGTCTCGCGGCCGATCCGAACAAGAAGCCGCCGGAAAAATTGGAGACGCTGTATCCCGAAGCCACGAAGGCCGAGCTCAAGAAGCAGCGCGACGAACTCGCCGCGTTCGAGAAGGCCGGTCCGAACCTGCCGTCCGCAATGGGTGTGACCGAAGACAAAATCATCGACCTGGCCATTCATGTGCGCGGCAATCCGCTGAAGCTGGGTGAGGTCGTTCCGCGACGGACTCCGCCGGTCATGCGGAGCGTGCCCGTGCCGCAGTTCACTGACAAGGAAAGTGGTCGTCGGCAGCTCGCCGCGTGGCTGGTTAATCCGCAGCATCCGCTGACCTCGCGAGTTTTCGTCAATCGGGTTTGGCGTTGGCATTTCGGCAAGGGACTGGTTCGCACGACCGACAACTTTGGGTTGCTCGGCGAAGCACCGTCGCATCCGGAATTGCTCGACTGGCTGGCCCGCCGGTTCATCGCGGATGGCTGGTCGATCAAATCGCTGCATCGAGTGATCTTGAATTCGAGCACCTATCAGCAGGCGAGTTCGAGTAGCCGGACTCGTGAGAGTTCGGACCGAAGTCTGACGACTTCGGCTACAGGGGATCCTGAAAACCGTCTCTTCTCGCGCGGTGATATGCGGCGGCTGGAAGCTGAAGCCGTGCGTGACTCGTTGCTGGCGGTCAGCGGTCAAATGGATGTGACGATGGGAGGCTCGCTGCTGAAGGTGAAGAACCGCGAATTCTTCTTCGACCACACCTCGAAAGATTTGACGACCTATGACAGTCGCCGACGTTCGCTGTACCTGCCGGTCGTGCGGAACAACGTCTTCGATGTGTTTCAGTTGTTGGACTTCCCCGACCCGGCAGTCTCCAGTGGCAATCGAGCGACGACCGTTGTCGCTCCGCAAGCGCTGCTGATGCTCAACAGCGAGCTGGCCATGCAGGCCGCCGCCGGCCTCGCCGATCGAGTGCTGGCCGATGCCCAGGACGATGACCAACGCCTCTCGCGGTTGTACGTCATGGCCTACGGCCGCGAGCCTTCCGCCGAAGAACGCCAGGCCGACCGAGCGTTTCTGGTCGAAGTCGCACAAGCCCAAGCCACCGACAACGACGCCGAAAAACGCCTGAAACAAGCGTGGGCGACACTCTGCCACGTTGTGCTCGCCGCCAACGAATTCATCTATGTGAAATGAGTTTTGTAGGACGGGCACTCTTGCCCGTCCGGTCTTCCAGCAGATAAAGGGACGGGCAAGAGTGCCCATCCTACGGAACCAAGATGAACCCGTCCGACTTTCAAATGCCCGCCTCGCGCCGAACGCTTCTGAAACGTTCCGCCGTTGGCTTCGGTTCGCTCGCGCTCGCGTCGATGTTGGCGAATGAGTCATCCATTCGCGCGGCGGACGAGAACCCATTGGCGGCGAGATTGCCGCACTTCGCGGCTCGTGCGAAGCGGATAATTTTTCTCTTTATGGTTGGGGGAGTTTCGCAGGTCGATACGTTCGATCCAAAACCGCTGCTGATCCGCGATGATGGCAAGCCGCTGCCGTTCGCGAAGCCGCGAGTGCAGTTCAACTCGACGACCAATCTGCTCAAGTCGCCGTGGCGGTTTCGGCAGTACGGTCACAGCGGGTTGCCGGTCAGTGAACTCTTTCCGCACGTCGCTCAGCACGTCGATGACATGTGCATGATTCATTCGTGCCACGGCACGAACCCCGCACACGGCGGAGCGATGATGAAGCTGCACACCGGCAGCGACAATTTCGTTCGCCCCAGCATCGGGTCGTGGGTCAGCTACGGCCTCGGCACCGACAACACGAATCTCCCGGCCTATGTCACCATCTGTCCGACGTTGGGACATGGTGGCCTCAATAACTGGAGCTCCGCGTTTCTACCGGCCACTTACAACGGCGTTCCGCTGGGCAACGCGAGCGTTCCGTCGGATCAAGCCAAAGTGAAGTTCATCAAGAATTCGCTTTTGCCGCGCGACATTCAGCGATTGCAACTCAATCGGTTGAACGCGATGAACCGCGAACACCTCGCGCAGACCGGCCCCGAAGCATCGCTCGAAGCGCGGATCAATTCGTTCGAGTTGGCGTTTCGGATGCAGACGGAGTTTCCCAAGGTCGAAGATTTCTCTGGAGAAACGCCCGCGACGCTGAAGCTGTACGGCATGGATAACCCCATCAACGCGAACTTCGGGCGGATGTGTCTGATGGCTCGGCGATTTGCCGAAGCGGGAGTGCGGTTCATCCAAGTCAGCCACAGCGACAGCAACGTGCAATGGGATCAGCACTCGGACTTGAAGAACGGGCACGAGAAGAACGCACGCGAAGTGGACCTGCCGATCGCCGGGCTGTTGGCCGATCTCAAGCAGCGTGGGATGCTCGACGATACGCTGGTCTGGTGGGGCAGCGAGTTCGGCCGTACTCCAACCGCGGAGAGCGCCAACGGCCGCGATCACAACCCCGAAGGCTTCACGATGTGGCTGGCCGGCGGCGGCGTCAAAGGGGGCTTTCGCTACGGCGCGACCGACGACTATGGCTACTACGCGGCCGACAACAAAGTTCACGTTCACGACTTCCACGCGACGCTGCTGCATCTGCTCGGCTTGGATCACGAGCGGCTAACGTATCGACATGCGGGGCGTGATTTCCGGCTGACGGATGTCGAAGGGAATGTCGTGCAGGAACTATTTGCTTAGCTCGCCAATTTTCACATGCAGGTCTGCCTTCGTTGCCGCCTCAACTCTTCGCGGCCTTTGCGATCTTCTGTTCAAATCAAAACAGATTTTGAACAGAAGGTCGCAAAGGCCGCGAAGTGGGACAAGAAGTCGAGCACACTGTTGCGGAACAATTTGTGAAACGGTCGTCTACGCTCGTAGCAGTTCGCTGATGGGGTCGCCGAAGGGAAGAATCGGCATGGGGCGTCCGCCGTAGTCCGGGAACGAGGCGGAGTCGTCGATACCCAGGTGGCGATAGACCGTTGCCCAGAGATCGTTCGGGGTCAGCGGTCGATCGGCAGGGTGTTCGCCCTTGGAATTGGTCGAGCCGACGATTTGGCCGGTGCGCATGCCGCCGCCGGCCATGATCAGCGACATCGCTTGCGGCCAGTGGTCGCGGCCGGGGTGCATGACTCCCGTTTGCGAGCCGATCGACTTTTCGATGCGCGGTGTGCGACCGAACTCGCCGGTCACGAGGATCAGCGTCTTCTTGTCGAGTCCGCGTTGATAGACATCTTCAATCAGCGCGGTGACCGCTTGATCGTAGATCGGCAGGCGCACATTGAGGTCGTCCCAGATGTGGCAATTCACCGCGTGCGAGTCCCAGTTGTAGACCCCTTGCTTGAGGTGTGGGATGCCGGACTGATATGGATTTTCCATGATGACGGTGACGAAGCTGACTCCCGCTTCGACCAGTCGCCGAGCCATCAACGCTCGCTGACCCCAGCAGTGGCGGCCGTAACGATCGCGCAGTGCGTCCGGCTCGCGAGACAAATCAAACGCCTTCTTCGCGGCGTCGCTCAGCAACATACTGACCGCTCGCTGCTGGTAGCGGTCCATCGAATCCATCATGCGCGACGTGTCGATTTGCCGGTCGATGCGGTCGAGGCTGCTGAGCAGCTTCATGCGGTCATCGACTCGCGGAGCAATCGTGGTGTTCATCGCGATGTTGGGAACCACGAAGTTCGGCTGCGTCGGATCGCCTTCGACGTTGAACGGCAAATACGCCTGGCCGAGATACGCCGGGCCTTGAGCGAACACGTCGTTGGTGCGTCCGCCGGGATTCATCGAGACGTAATTGGGGAGGCCGTTGTTCACCCGCTCGCGGCACTTGGCGACGATCGAGCCAGTCGCTGGAGCATCGTTGACGGTATCAACGGGCGTTGCAGGAACGCGGCCGGTCATCATCCGTTTGTGGCCACCGCCATGATCGGCGAAGTTGTGCGAGATCGAACGGACCACCGAATACTTGTCGGCGATCTTGGTGTGCCGAGGCATCAGCTCGCAGACGTCGAGGCCGGGGACGTTGGTCGGGATCGGATGGAATTCACCGCGATAGTCCGACGAAGCCTTGGGCTTCATGTCATACATGTCCAAATGCGGAGGCCCACCGGGCATCCAGACGAAAATGACGTTCGTCTGCGAATCGACCGCCTGGCCGACTTGCTCGGCTTGTGCCTGCAATCGGAACAGCTCCGGCAAGGTGAGTCCGCCGGCTCCGAGCATTCCCGCCGCCAAGAACTCCCGCCGCTTCACCGGACCTGAGCAAACACGCTGTTGAAGATTCATGAAGCCGTCCCAATTTCGGTCGTTGAAAAAGCACCCGCGAGACTGGTCTGACTCTAGCACGGATCTTATCGGCTCGCCAACGTTCGTCGGAACCCACAAAATGAAGTTGCGACGGCTCTGCCCGTGAAAGCGGCGGCGCGGTGTGGATGTCGTCGGATCGTGTGCTTATACCACGAATGCAACAGGCGAGCGGGGCGGCGTCAGCCTCCCCGGTCCGGAGTCGAAACAACCGGGGGGCTGACGCCGCCCCGCTC
>SXKJ01000407.1 GCA_005778115.1 Planctomyces sp.
CCAAAACTCTTGCTGCTGCTCCGTCTGCCAATGTCCCATCGCCATTCCCAGCTCCTCCTGCTCGAGAGTCCCTCAAGGTCGCAGATCATAGCGCCCTGTCACACACGTCAACCCAACGACGGCTTTTTCAACAGGCTGCTAGATTCCGACCATTGCGACTTCACAGGCGGTGCCGTTAGCGTTTGGCGGTGCACACGAGGAGTTCGGCCGAGTCCTTCGTGTCGTGAGTCGCTCGAAAAGACTTGGCCAGTCGTGTTGGAATCCCCATGTCCGCAGAACTTCGTGGCGCGACCGAGTCGCGCCCACCGGCCTCGCAGGCTGAGCCGTCCGTGGTGAATGATGGCTCGTCACAAAAACCACACACCGCGAGTGCCGCCGCTCCGCTCCATCGCGAACTGGGGACTTCGTCCGCACACGTTCCGCCTCCGGAAATTGGTCACGATGCGCCCCACGGACACCAAAGTTTTTGGATCTGGATCCTCTGCCTGACCGGTGTGGACTACTTCAGCACGCTGGGCTATCAGCCGTCGATGGCCTTTGAGGCCGCCGGACGACTTGCGCCGCTGGCGACCGTGTTGCTCGTACTGGTCACATTGTTCGGAGCGCTGCCGGTTTACTGCTATGTGGCGGGGCAATCGTTTCATGGACAAGGCTCGATCGCGATGTTGGAGAAACTGGTTCGCGGTTGGGCCGGCAAATTCATGGTGCTCACGCTGCTGGGCTTCGCGGCGACCGATTACGTCATCACGAAGACCTTGTCCGCTGCTGATGCCGCCGAACATCTCATCCACAACCCCTTCTGGCACGGCATGCCCGAGTGGCTGCAAGGGCAAATCCTGCTGACGATGTTTATGTTGGTTCTGCTCGGCGGAGTGTTTCTGAAAGGCTTCAGCGAAGTCATTGGGCTCGCGGTCGCGCTGGTTGCGGTGTACTTGACGTTGAATGCGCTGGTGATTGGCAGCGGTTTGAACTATCTCGCCGAGCATCCGCAGGCTATCGCGGATTGGTGGCAGAAGGTGCAAGAAGGGGATTGGCTGCTGAAGCATTCGCCAGTGCAAGGCTCTGGTTGGGGGTCAGTCGCGCTGGTTAGCCTGTTATTCTTTCCGAAGCTCGCACTGGGATTAAGCGGTTTCGAGACAGGCGTGGCGGTCATGCCGTTGATTCGAGGCGATGCGACTGACACGCTCGATCAACCGGCCGGCCGCATTCGCAACGCACGTAAACTGCTGATCTCGGCAGCGGTAATCATGTCGGTGTATTTGCTCGGTTCGTCGATGGTCGTCTCGACGCTGATTCCGGCGGAAGAATTGCAAACCGGCGGAGGTGCCGCTAACCGCGCGCTGGCGTATCTCGCGCACGGTGAAGGTACGCTAGAAATCAACTCGCTGTTCGGCCAAGTGTTCGGCACGATATACGACATTAGTACTGCGATGATTCTGTGGTTCGCCGGCGCAAGTGCGATGTCAGGACTGTTGAATCTCGTGCCACGATATTTACCACGATTGGGCATGGCACCCGAATGGGCAAAGAAAACTCGCGCGCTCGTGGTGCTATTCACGTTTATCAACTTGCTGGTAACAGGGATCTTTCGAGCGGACGTGCAAGCCCAAGGAGGTGCGTACGCAACCGGCGTGATGGTGTTGATCACCAGCGCCTGCGTCGCGACGGTCATCGACCAGTACCTTAAGCGAACGGGACCGAGACCCAGCCGGATTGCGTGGCCGTACGTCTTCATCGCGGTAGTATTCTTTTACGTGACCACGATGATCATGATCGAAAAGCCCGAAGGCATGGTCATCGCCAGTTGCTTCATCGGCGTCGTGTTTGTGTCATCGCTGACGTCTCGTTGGTTGCGAAGCACGGAACTGCGTCTGGTCAGCTTTCGCTTCGTCGACAACGAGTCGCACTTCCTGTGGGACGCACTGCGCCATTTGGAATTTCCGGTGCTAGTTCCTCATCGATCCGGCGCAGATCGGACACTCGCTCATAAAGAGGAGCAGATCCGGCGTGAGCATCATCTCGACCCGAACATGCCGATCGTGTTCGTTGAGGCGACACTCGGTGATGTCAGCGAGTTTTATCACTCACCGATCATTGAGGTGACCGAAGAGGAAGGCCGCTTCATCATCCGTGTGACGAAGTGTGCTTCGATCGCCCATACACTGGCGTCGATCTCGCTGGAACTCTCGAAATCCGGCAGGCCCCCCGAATTGCATTTCGGCTGGTCCGACGAAAACCCACTGGCCATGAACCTGCACTTTGTGCTGTTCGGTGAAGGCAACGTTCCTTGGATGGTCCGCGAGCTAATCATCAAGGCCGAGCCTGACCCGGCCCGGCAACCGCGTGTCATCATCGGCTGACGACTGTGGCGCAAAGATTCCAACGCTGTTTGTCGTTCTCGCGGGGACCAGTACCTTGCTAGTCGGTGACTTGGTTCGCCACAGATTTTTTCGACTGAGCCTGTGGCTTTCGGAGGGGGAGCAGGCAAGGTGATGTCGAGAAAGTTGGCGGCGTACTCCGCAATCGCTTGGGTCAGCGTCGTCGCCGTTTTTTCGCGAGCATTCTTTGCCCGATAGTCCGCTCCGAATTCCAATTGGATCGCGTCAATACCGAATCCCTGATGGCTGCCGTACGATTGCACGATGTAGCCGCCGCGAAATGCGGCTTGCTCGCGACCGTCGAGCGGATCGGGATGCACTTTCCATCCATGTGTCTGTAATCGACCGAATAGGCTTTTATCGCCGACTGAAGCCGCCTCGCCGAAGCGCTCGCGCAGTAGTGTCACGGTCTTACCATTCTGCGTTCCGCGAAATACGGTGTTCATCGCCGTTCCCTGCCCATGAATATCGAGCAGCAATCCTTTGTGAAACTTCTCTTGCACCTCGCGGCATGAGTTTCTGAGTGCTGTGTGATAAGCGTCGTACACAGGCTTTGCGTCGGTATCCTCGTAGGCAATCTCTGGTGGACGATTCGGATCGAGATATTTGCGATGCGAGCGGGCGATGACAAAATAGGTTCAACGGGACTCTTGGGGGCTGTTGTTTGAATAAGCGGACATGCTGATTTCCAATCGGGTTGTGTGTTTCTTCCGAATCCCGAAAGGAGAGAGCAGCATGTCCGCAGAAGTGTTTTATCGAGCGATGGGGTTGCCGG
>SXKJ01000408.1 GCA_005778115.1 Planctomyces sp.
GAACCGTCCTCAGCGACGGTGAAGGTCTCATCGTCGGCAACCGGCGGATCGTTGACCGGTGTGACTATGCCGCTGACGTGGCCGACGTCCGTGCCGCCGTTGCCATCTCCGAGCGTGTAGTCGAATGCGGCTGGGCCGTTGTAGTTCGCATTCGGGGTGAAGGTCAGCGTGCCGTCGGGATTCAAACTCACGACACCGGTGGAGATCGTCACCGGACTGCCGATCGAAATCGGCGTGCCGTCGATCTCGGTGACCGTCAATGTGTCGCCATCCAGGTCCATGTCGCCGAGCAACACGTCGATGATGACGGAACCGTCCTCGGCCATCGTGAAGCTCTCATCGTCCGCCACCGGGGGATCATTCACCGGCGTGACTGTTCCGCTGACGTGGCCGATATGGCTGGCACCGTTCCCGTCGCTCACCGTGTAGTCGAACGCCGCCGGACCGTTGTTGTTCGCATTCGGTGTGAAGGTCAGCGTGCCGTCCGCGTTGAGGCTCACGATTCCGGCGACGATCGTGACCGGACTGCCGACGCTGATTGGCGTGCCGTCAATCTCGGTGACGCTCAGCGTGTCCCCATCGAGATCCGTGTCGCCCGTCAGCACGTCGATGATGACGAAGCCGTCCTCGGCCACCGTGAAGCTCTCATCGTCCGCGACCGGCGGATCGTTGACGGCTCCAACCGCGATCATCACCACCGCGGTCGAGGTCAGCCCGCCGGGGTCGCGCAGCTCGTATGTAAACGAGCCAAAACCATTGAAGCCCAGGTTGGGCGTGTAGGTAAAGCTGCCATCTGCCGCCAGCATGAGCGAACCATTGGTCACGTCCACGATCGGTGTCAGCGAGACGCTCAGCGAATCGCCGTCGATATCCGAGTCCACTCCGGATCCCGTGTCATCGGTGAGCACATTCCCGGAAACTGAGGCATCCTCGGCCGTCACGTAGGCGTTTGGGTGAGCAACCGGCACATCATTGACCGGCGTCACGGCGCCGCTCACATGGCCGATGTCCGTGCCACCGTTGCAATCGCTGATCGTGTAGTCGAAGGCGGCCGGTCCGTTGTAGTTCGAGTTCGGAGTAAACGTCACGGTGCCGTCAGCATTGAGACTCACGACCCCCATGGCGATCGTCACGGGACTGCCGACACTAATCGGCGTGCCATTAACGTGGGTGACGATCAGCGAATCGCCATCGAGATCGGTGTCGCCCGTCAGCACGGGAATGACGACACCGGCATCTTCAGCGACGAGGAAAGTCTCATCATCGGCAACCGGCGGATCGTTGACTGGCGTGACCGCTCCGCTGACGTGGCCGACGTCCGACCCGCCGTTGCCGTCACTGAGCGTGTAGTCAAACGTGGCTGGGCCGTTGTAGTTCGCATTGGGCGTGAACGTCAGCGTGCCATCCGCGTTGAGACTCACAACTCCCGTCGCGATGGCCATCGGACTGCCGATCGAAATCAGCGTGCCGTCGATCTCGGTGACGCTCAGCGTGTCCCCATCCAGATCGGTGTCGCCGAGCAGCACGTCGATGATCACGTTCCCGTCTTCGGCGACCGTGAAACTCTCATCGTCGGCGACGGGAGAATCATTGACCGGCGTGACGGTGCCGCTGACGTTCCCAACATCACTGCCGCCGTTGCCGTCGCTCACCGTGTAGTCGAAGGAAGCCGGGCCGTGGTAGTTGGCGTTGGGGGTGAAAGTGAGCGTGCCATCGACGTTGAGGCTGACGAGGCCGGTGGCGATCGTCACCGGACTGCCCAGCGAAATCGGCGTGCCGTCGATCTCGCTGACGCTCAGCGTGTCGCCATCCAGGTCGGTGTCCCCGAGCAGCACGTCGATGATCACGTTCCCGTCTTCGGCGACCGTGAAACTCTCATCGTCGGCGACGGGGGGATCATTGACCGGCGTGACCGTGCCGCTGACGTTGCCGACGTCCGTGCCGCCGTTGCCGTCGCTAACCGTGTAGTCGAATGACGCCGGACCGTTGAAGTTGGCATTGGGGGTAAAGGTCAGCGTGCCGTCGGCGTTGAGGCTGACGAGGCCGGTGGCGATCGTCACCGGACTGCCCAGCGAGATCGGCGTGCCGTCGATGTCGGTGACGCTCAGCGTGTCGCCATCCAGATCGGTGTCACCAAGCAGCACGTCGACGATCACGCTGCCGTCTTCGGCGACCGTAAAACTCTCGTCGTCCGCAACGGGCGGATCGTTCACCGGCGTGACATTCACCGTCATCGTCGCCGAACTGCTGAAGACAATCCCGTCGCTGACTTGGAACGTGAAGGTCGTGTAGGGGGAGCCGTTGCCATTCAATGCCGGTGTGAAGACCAGCGTATTGAGGCTGGCCGTCGGAATGATCTGATTCAGCGTGACGGCGACTCCGCCGAGCGTCAGCGTGCCGACGCTGGGCAACGCGGTGATCCGAATACTCTGCAACGTGTTGCCGGAATCGACGTCGCTGAACGGGAAGCTGGCGGCCGCGAACGTGACGGGAGTGTCTTCCGGAGTCGTGACCGAGTTGTTCGACGTGGTCGGCGGGTCATTCACGGGAGTGACATTGACCGTCATCGTGGCCGAACTGCTGAAGAGTGCTCCGTCGCCGACTTGGAAATTGAACGTCGTGCAGGGGGAGCCGTTGCCGTTCAACGCCGGAGTGAACACGAGCGTATTAAGACTGGCCGTCGGGATGATTTGATTGAGCGTGACGGCCATTCCGCCAAGCGTCAGGCTGCCGATGCTGGGCAACGCGGTGATCCGAACACTCTGCAACGTGTCGCCGGAATCGACGTCGCTGAACGGGAAGCTGGCGGCCGCGAACGTGACGGGCGTGTCTTCGGGGGTCGTGACCGAGTTGTTCGACGTGGTCGGCGGGTCATTCACGGGAGTGACATTGACCGTCATCGTGGCCGAACTGCTGAAGAGTGTTCCGTCGCCGACTTGGAAATTGAACGTCGTGTAGGGCGAGCCGTTGCCGTTCAATGCCGGTGTGAACACGAGCGTACCGAGGCTGGCCACCGGGATGACTTGGTTGAGCGTGACGGCGACTCCGCCGAGCGTCAGCGTGCCGACGCTGGGGAGCGAGGTGATCCTCACGCTCTGCAAAGTGTCACCGGGATCGCCGTCGCTGAACGGGAAGTTGGCCGCTGCGAACGTGACCGGCGTTTCTTCGGAAGTCGTCACCGAGTTGTTCGAGGTCGGCGGCGCATCGCTCACGGACGCAACATTGATTCCGATCGTGTCGCTGTCGCTCATCGCTCCGCCGGCACCGGTGTTGCCTTGATCGTTCGTGTTGATCTGGAGGCTGGCCGGGCCGAAGTAATTCGCGGTGGAGAGGAAGCTCAAGCCGGCGAGCGCGGCGTTGATGCTCGTCAGCGTGCCGGTGAAGGTCATCGTGGAGTCGGAAGTGCCGTCGCCGACGGTGAAGGCCAGCCCGCCAGTTCCCGACAACGAGATCGCACCGTTGGTGCCGGTCAACGTGATTTGCAACGAGGCAGTGCCGGCATCCACATCGCTGATCGAAATCAGATTGCCGTTGCCGACGGAGAAGACGCGAGCGGTGTCTTCGTTGGTGGATTGCGTGACCGGAACCGTATTGATCGGAGCGTCGTTGACGTTGATTGCCGAGCTTCCCAAGTCAGTGATACCGGTCGTGCCCGTGGCACCGACCAGCGTGGCCACGGCGGTGGTCTGGTTGATGGTGTAGATGTTATCGCCGGCGTGCGCGTAGAGCGTGCCGTTTGAGCCGAACGCAAAGCCGTTGATCGTGATGGTCGGCGTGATAACGCCGATGAGTGTGGCGACAAAGGTGGTGGTATTGACCGTGTAGAGCGAGTTCCCGGAGTTCCACCACAAGACGTTGTTGGTATCAAACGCCATGTCGCCCGAACCGGCGACCAGCGTGCTGACGACGCCGGACGAGATGACCGCTCCGGTGGTGGGATTGAGTTGATACAGCGTGTTGCTGGGACTGCCGGTGGCGGCCCAGAGAGTGCCGTCGGATCGGAACGACAGCTTGATGATGTTCCCCGGCAGGCTGGCGAGCGTCGTGACCAGCGTGTTCGTGCCGGTGAGCGGGTTGAACCGCGAGAGCCGAGCCGTCGGGTTGGTGAATTCGATGTAGAACACGTCGCCAGAGACTGGGTCGCGGGCGTTGGCGGCGGTCGTGTAGGAACTTGTGCCGACCGTGATGGCGGCTCCGGTCGCGATATTGATTGTGGAGATGTTGAACGGGGACGCATTGGACGCCGCATAAATGGCGGTCATGCGGGTATCGAACCGCCGCTGGAACACGCCCGCCGTATCGCCGGTGCCGTTGCCGCTCCAGACGATGGTGAAATCCGTATTCGGCGCGATGATCGCCGATGATCGCCGATGAGAATTGCTGGTTGTTGGCCGTCGTTCCGGCGACGCGAAACTCGACATCTTGCGCAACGCCCGCCGCGCTGTAGCGCTGAGCGTAAACGCCGTTCGTACTGCCATCCGACGCCGAGTCGGTCCAAGTGACCAAGAAGTTGCCCGACGAATCGCTGGCAACCGTGGAATACTGCTGAGTGTTGGTGACGGTCGTGTTGACGCGGAACTCAGTCGCATCGAGCGCCGTGCCCGCCGAGTTGTAGCGCCGTGCGAACACGCCCGTGGTATCGCCGGTTCCTTCGCCGCTCCAGGTCACGACGAAGCCGCCTGCGGAGTTCATCGCCACGCGACCGTACTGTTGCGTGTTCGTCGTCGTCGTGTTGATGCGGAACTCGGTCCCCACGGCGGTACCGGTGGTATTGTAGCGCTGACCGAACACGCCGGCTGTGTCCCCGGTTCCTTCGCCGCTCCAGACGACAACGAAATCTCCTTTGGGATTCATGTCCACAGCAGCAAAGGACTGCGTGCCGGTCGTGGTGGTGTTGATGCGGAACTCACCGCCGATTGTGGCACCGGCGGCGGTGTAGCGTTGGCCGAACACGCCGGCCGTGTCGCCGGTTCCTTCGCCACTCCAGACGATGACGAAGTTGCCCAACGAATCGAGCGCGACCGAAGGTTGCTGTTGCGTGTTGGTCGTGGTGGTGTTGACGCGGAACTCGGCCCCTTGTGCGACACCCGCCGCATTGAACCGCTGAGCAAAGACGCCGGCCGTGTCGCCCGATCCATTGCCGCTCCAGGCAATGACGAAGTTGCCCGCCAAATCCATATCTACCGTGGGAAACTGTTGCGCGTTGAGCGTGGTCGTGTTCGCTCGCGTTTCAGCACCCTGCGCGACACCGGCCGCGTTGTAACGCTGGAAGTAAACGCCGAATCCGCTGCCGTCGAGATTCGAATCGGCCCAGGTGACGACATAGTTCCCCGCCGCATCGGAGGCCACTGCTTGCGGACTGGCAAACGCCGTCTCCTGAGTGTTGGCGGTGGTCGTATTCACGCGCGATTCCGGTGCCGTCGGTGCCGCCAGCAGTACGTCATTCCAAGTGATGCCCAGCGTGGCGTCTTGACCGATCGTCTCTGTCACCGTGCCGTGGAAGTATTCCAAGTCCCAGTTGCCACCGAGCGCCGCGCTGCCGGTGAGGTCCGTCGATCCCGCCACGTCCGCACCAGTCAACGCGCTGAGTCCGTCGATCAATTGCTGACCTTCGGCCGTTGCCGCCAGGTTGCAGCCGTAGATCAGCAGGTCGCCGTCGCTGGCGAAGGCACTCGCCCAGCGTGCGACCTCTCCGCTCACGCCCATCAGGGACTGTTGGTCGATCCAAGTCGCTCCGAGTTGGAAGCCCCCCGCCTGGCCGTGCGAGAGGATGTGAACCGCGGCGAGATCGCTGCGGCCTTCGAGCGCCGCAGTCACTTGCGACACGCCATCGAGGTTCGCATCGAGCAACTCAATCTCGAACACGCTCCCCGGCGCCGCTTGTCCAAAGAGATCGTCAAGCAACGCCTGATAGCCCGGGACCGACGTGTCGACGAACACCAACTCGTGCCGGATCGAGTCCGCCGTCGCCGCATTCACTTCCGAGCGTTGCTCATCGACGGTCATCAACAACTGCTGAGCCAACTCCTCGGAGTGCATCAGCGATTCGTCGCTCGGCACGGCGTTCGGATCGAGCACCAGTTCTTGCTGGCCATCCAACGGTTGCCCGACCAACTCCGCCATCAGCTCTTCGACTTGATCCAGCGATTCGATCACCCGCACTTCAGCCGGTTCGGCGATGCTGCTCTCCTGCGGCATCGCTTCCTGCGCCGCCTGAGCCTGCTGCGCCAGCTCGGCATCGATCGGAGCCACCGGCCCCGCATCGAACAGCAGCCGGTCTTCCAGGCGTTCGAGCAACAATTGCCGCCGAGGTGCCGGCTCGTTGGGCGGAGCTTGTTCCGGACTACGGAAATAACCGTTCGCCAGCAGTGCTCGAAACAAATGACGTCCCATGTGCCACCATCTGCGCGAGGCGATCATCCTCGCGGATCGTTCCAGAAAATCGGATCAATCGGATTCTTCGTCCTGGCCCAAGCGCAGAATCTGCGCGAACCCTGACGTCTCGATAGCCATTCAGAACCATGTCTCGCGCCGCGTGAACCGACTTCCGCGAAGACATTACCGATCAACGAAACTCCGACAATCACGCGGCTGGTAACGATCGCAACGGATGTGCCTGCTACGTCACCAGGCGCGCTTCAGCCCTTTCGCGAAGATCGCCTCCGCAGATGCCGCGTCGTCGCTCGGCCGGTCGATCAGCGTCAACTCTTGAGCCTTCACCAACTGGCGAATCAGCGCTTGCCGAGGATCAGGACTGCCCGGACTCACCACGCTCGGATGCACGACGAGGCAGTCCCACTCCTGATGCCCGAAGCTCAGCGACCAGTTCATGATCCACGAGTACGAACGAAAATACTCTTCTTCCGTCGCCGCCGTGATTCCCGCAGGCACGGCGATGATCACGAGGTCCGGCTTCATCGCCCGCACGGAGTCTTTTGCGAATCGCTCGATCTCGGCCAATGACTTCCCGGTTGTCTGCCAAACCGTGACTTCGGCTGTCGCCTGCGGAGACAACTGCTTGAGTGCGGGGCCGATCAATCCATCGAACGGCGGCATCGCCAGCACTTTCACGGGCTTGCCACCATCGATCAACGCTTTCGTTTTAACGAGCGCCGGTTGCAACGGCCCCACGTTCGCCAGCGAAACTTCTTTGCCGGTGATCGTGTGGCAAAGTTCTTGAGCCATCAGTTTGTGGCCGTCCATATTGGGATGAATCTCGTCGCTCAAGAGGCACCGAAAACCCCACGCATCCTTCACACGAAACGCTTCGCATGCCGCGAATTGATCGCAGACCGGCACCTTGAGCGATTGGCCCGTCGCATGAATCACATCGCAGAAGCGTTTCAGTTTCTCAATCGGCCGGCCGCCGGTGGTGATGACCGAATTCGGCGTGCAGAGCACCACTTGAGCTTTCGCGTCGCGGCAACGGGCCACAAGCGTTTCGAGGTTCTTGCCATACTGCTCTTCGGTCATGCGTGCCATGTCGTTCAGGCCGAAGCTGATCGTGACCAAGTCCGGCTTGTGCATCAGCACGTCGCTATCGAGTCGCTTCAGTCCATTGTCCGTTGAGTGTCCGCTGATCCCCGCGTTGATGACCTTCACGTTGGCGTTGGGAATCGCCTGCTTGATCGCGACCTCCAGCATCTCCGGATACGCCCGCCGCCCGCCGGTGTGGTAATAGACTCCGGTGACGCTGTCGCCGAGACACACAATCGTCACCGGTTTCGCTCCAAATTCGAGCAAAGGCTTCGCAGCCGACGCGGTTCCAGCAGCGAACACTTGAGCCAACACAAATTCGAATGCCTCAATCGCGTCGCCGTACTTGGTGTCGTGCCCACCGTCGGGCTTGTGAATCGACCGTACGGGACGGTTCTGTTTCTTCAACGCTTCCGCCAATCGCAACACGCTGTCCGGTGGCACGAGCTTGTCCTGCCCGCCGGTCGTCATCGCGATCGGCATCGTCAGTCTGTCCGAGTTCAATTCGGCCGAGCGTTTGCGGTACTCGTCCGGCTTGTCCTGCTTCGAGCCACCGAACGACGCGGCGATCGCGTCTTGAAACAACGCATACTCCACCAAGTTCGCCGTGCCGTTCATCGACACGACCCCATCGATCTGATCGGGATGCAACGCGGCAAACGTCAGCGCGGCTGTGCCGCCCATCGACCCGCCAGTGATCACCACCGTGTGAACGCGATACTTGCTCCGCAGTTCCTCCAGAATTTGCAGCATGTCTGCTTCGGCCGCCGGTCCCATCCAAGACGTCTTGGCACGATAGTCCGGCGAGACGTAGATCATCTGATGCTTGGCTGCCGCCTCGCGAGCCGCGCGACATTCGTCCCGACCGTCCTTCACGAACTGCCAGCGATCCGAACCGTGCCCATGTAGAGCGATCATCACCGAGACCGGCGACTGCGAATCAAATCCCTCCGGCAGAACAACGACGTAACGCTGCTCGGTGCCATCCAACTTGGAGAGGAAGACGACATCTTGAGGTTCGGCAGATTCAGTGACCGATGCTGCCATTGTCGCCAACAATAGTGAAACGCAGATGGTGAGCAAGCACCCACAAAACGAGCGACACATGAGATGCTCCTTAGAGAAAATGGATCGCACCAGTCTTCCAGTCTTGGCCCCAAAGGGGACTGACTCGAAAGCCCAGGGCGGCAGCCCTGGGTCGCAGTCGCAAATCAAATCGATTAGGCCCAACGGGCCGTGACTCGTCGCCTCTACTCGTTCAGTTACGGCCCGTTGGGCCTTGTCATTTCTCTATGTGCAAGCTTCCCAGGGCTAGCGCCCTGGGCTTTCGAGTCATGCCCCTTTGGGGCTGAAGACCAGACAAGGCCAACGACGCACAATAAATAATTGGAAAGGATTCACGACACACGAAATGGCCACGCCTCACCCAACGCCTCGCGTTGAATGGCGGTCAGCCGGATGATGCTCTGCTCGGCGAGGGCCAGTTGAGTATCCAGCAACCGACGATTGAACGGAGTCCCTTCGGCCGTCCCTTGGACTTCAACGAACTCCCCCTGGCCGGTCATGACGACATTCATATCGACCTCGGCGTCTTTGTCTTCGACGTAATCAAGATCCGCGACCACCTGGCCGCCAACGATTCCAACACTGATGGCCGCGATGCTGCTCTTCAAGACAGGACGATCGGTCGGCAGCAAGGACTTGATCGCCGCCAGCGAATCGACCAGCGCGATGAAACCGCCGGTGATGCTCAATGTGCGCGTGCCGCCGTCTGCTTCGAGCACATCGCAATCGACCGTCACCATTCGCGGGCCCAACGCGGCGAGATCGACCACCGCTCGCAAGCTGCGGCCGATGAGCCGTTGAATCTCGTTGGTGCGGCCGTCGATCTTGGATCGCTCACGCTGCTTGCGCGGCGCGGTGCTGGCCGGGAGCATGTTGTATTCGGCCGTGACCCAGCCGTTGGGATTCGCTTCGCGTTTCATCCACGGCGGCAGATCGTTGTCGATGCTGGCCGTGCAGAGCACCGTCGTGCGGCCCGCTTTGATCAGTACGCTGCCGGGAACGGCCCCGGTGAAGTGTCGTTGGACAGTGATCGGACGCAGTTCGTCAATTTGTCGGCCATCGTGCCGCATGAAGGGCTCCATGTGTTGAGGTTCGTGTGATTGGCGGCACAGCGTAGCAATCCACGGGAAAGAGTCACCTCTGTGCAGCGGACGTTTGAAAACTTGGCGTGGGACGAAGATTTTACGGCCACGGATGAAACACAGATGAAACACGGATTTGCGAAGGCCGTTCGGAAAGAGATGAGATGGTTTTCGTCGCTCTGCTCTCGCTTGTTTGGCTTTGCTTGATCCGTGTTCTCTCCGTGTTCTCTCCGTGTTTCATCCGTGGCCCGAATCTCTTGGGTTGCGGGCACCGCCTGCGTTCGCGATATGCTCCCGCCATGAATCGAATCGTGAAATCCGCGCTACCGCCGGCTGTATTGTTCGTGCTCGTGATTGCCACATGGCATTTCGCAGTGGTTGGGTTCGGCATCAAAGCCTACCTGGTACCGAAGCCGGCCGGCGTCTGGAACGCGGCGGTTGATAGCCGTGGCGAACTGCTGTTCGCGATCCGACTGACAGCCACGGCCGCTCTGTGTGGCTTCGTCAGCAGCTTGCTGATCGGCTCGTTGACCGCTTGCGTGTTCTCTCAATCGCGAGTCATTCGGAGTAGCTGTTATCCCTACGCGATCTTTCTGCAAACGGTCCCGATCGTCGCAGTCGCGCCGATCATCGTTGTCTGGTTCGGAGCCGGATTTCACAGCGTCGTGCTGGTCTCGTTCATGATCAGCCTGTTTCCGATCGTCACGAACGGGACCAGCGGGATGCTGGCGGTCGATCCCGATTTGCTCGACCTGTTTCGGCTGTACCGAGCCACTCGCTGGCAAGTGCTGTGGAAGCTGCGACTGCCGTACTCGGTGCCGTTCCTGGTCGCGGGAGCTCGCACATCGAGCGGCATGGCGGTCGTTGGCGCGATCGTCGGCGAGTTCTTCGCCGGCAACTTGGCCGAACGTCACGGACTCGGCTACATGATCTTGCAGGGGACACAATTCAGCACCGCAAAACTCTTCGCCGCCGTGATCGCCTCGACGCTGTTGGGTATCACGATCTTCGGAGCCTCTACGCTGATTGGCTCGACAGTGCTCAGCCGCTGGTCCGATCCGAAGGGCACTACGTAGCCGTCATCGCTCCGCGTGACGAACCGAATGAGAGTCGATGCTCGATACCAGTTTGGCTCGTCACGCGGAGCGATGACGGCTAGGTATCGGACTCATTCCGGAAGATACCCTTCGACGTACTTCATCAAGTCGAGGCAATTCAGTTCGTCCCTGATGCCATCGAGTGTCGGTTCAATGAGCGTGCGGGCGACCTCTTGAATGATGTGATCAGCAAATCGTTTGCGAGCTCGGCTGAGTTGCTTGCGGTACGCTTCCGGCGTGAGTGTCTGGCCGGACATCTCAGAAACCATCTTGGCCAGCGTTGGTGAATCGGCACTCTCATACTGAGCCGAGACTCGCAGCACCGTGCAAAACAAATTGTTGGTCGTCCGCTGCTGATACTTGTCGAGCGCCTTCCAAGCCGCCTTCAAAATGCACTTCCGCCAGTCGCTGGTCCATTCCAACTGCGAGTGCTCGGAGACCGGCATGTGCTCCAGCGTCTCGATCGGCAGCGGCACCTGGTTGCGTCGGCAGAGCCATTGCATCGCCGCGTTCCGTACGATCGTGATCAGGTAGTAGCGGAACTTCCCCTTGTTCGAGTCGGCCGTGTGAAAGCCCTTCTGGATCATCCGCAGCATGAATTCCTGCTCGACTTCCTCAGCGTCGTTCGGATCGTGAATTAGCGTGGCGATGTATTTGCGAATGGCTCGGCCGTAGCGCTTCACAAACAACGTCGGATTGTTGACCGCCGTCCAGCGCGTCGAAATGCGGTTGAGCCACATCCGCTCTCCCGTCTGCGAGTACGACGACTCAATCTGACTGCTGTCGGACGAAGGATTCGAGTCGCTCGGTTTTGAATCAGCTTCAGAAGCCATCACGAGTGCCTTCGTCGCGGGGCAGGTTTTCCACCTGCCAGTATTATTTGGTTCGGGCAGGTGGAAAACCTGCCCCACGAAATGCGGCGTCAGCGTATCTCAAGGACGCGTTGCCGAACACCATTGCCGATGGTTGCGCCACGGCTGGCTAGAAGTTCGATTTGAGTTGAGTTTGCTGGCATGGGTGGCACGTCCCTGACCATTGGGAAGGGCGTGGTTTTCGGTGTCGATCGCGATTCCCACGTCCTTCCCGATGGTCAGAGCGTGCCACCCAGATTCACAACTCTCCCTGTGGCGATGAGCCTGAACCGGCATCTGGTGTTTCTGCGCCAGTCGGTTCGATAAGCTGCCGGCCTTCCCCAAGGCTGCCGCGATGTCGATGACGCCATTGGAATCTGCTTTGCCGCTCGAACGCTATCGGCGTTACTTGAGCGTCCTGGCGCACGCTCAACTCGATCCGCGTTGGCGGGCAAAGGTGGATCTGTCGGGGGTGATCCAGCAGACGTTGCTGGAGGCTCATCAAGCAGCGAACCAATTGCGAGCGTGTGACGACGGCCAACGGCTCGCGTGGCTGCGGCGGATCCTGGCGAACAATCTCACCGATGAACTTCGCAAGTGGACGACCGAAGCTCGCGACGCTCGGCGGGAGGTATCGTTGGAGCAACGCCTGGCCGAATCATCACAAAGGCTGTCGGCCTGGTTAGCGGGAGACGATCCCTCTCCGAGCACGACGATTCAGCAGGAAGAGCAGACGCTAAAAATCGTGGCGGCTTTGGATCGGCTGCCGGAGGCTCAGCGTGAAGCGTTGATGCTGCAGCATTGGCACGGCTGGTCGCTGGCTCAGATTGCCGAGCACATGCAGCGTACTCCGGCCGCCGTGGCCGGGTTGTTAAAGCGCGGGCTGCAACAGTTGCGCGAGCAGATGAATCAGGAGTCGCCCGGATGAGTGCCACGTTGCCCTCAGCAACGAACGATTCAGCCGCCGATCGCGAAGGGCGTGTCGATGCGGCGATCGCGGAGTTTCTACTGGCGACAGAATCAGCTCACGCTCCGCCGCTGTTGGAGTTTCTCGCTCAGCACGCCGACATCGCCGAGGAGTTGCGTGAGTTCTTGGAGGATCATTCCGCCTTTCGGCAGGCCTCGGCTTCGATGCGGGGCACCTTGGCGACCAATCGGATTCGCCCGCGTGTGTCGCTGCCGATGGAGACTCTGCCGCGACTGCTGGGCGAATACGAATTGCTGCGCGAGATCGGCCGCGGCGGTATGGGAACCGTGTATGCCGCTCGGCGAATGAGCGACTCGGCCTCGGTAGCGATCAAGGTGCTGCATCCGTGGCTGGCCGGGGATGTGAACTCGTTGCAGCGGTTTGAGCGTGAGGCTCAAGCGGCGATGAGCTTGCGGCATCCACACATCCTTCCGGTCATCAACGCTCAGATGACTGGCGGCACTCCGTTTCTGGTGATGGAGTTGATCGAGGGTGAGTCGCTGGATCGACGACTTTCGCGGTCGATGCCTGGCGTCAAACAACTCCTTGGCGAGCGGGGCAGCGTCAGCCCCCGGTAAATACCGTGAGCGGAATGGCGCTAGCCACCGGTCAGTCGGTATCGGTGTCTTCTGGCGAAAGACCGGCGGCTAGCGCCTTGCCGCTCACCGAGTTTCGCGATCTCGCTCGCCGATTGGCCGACGTCGCCGATGCTTTGCAGCACGCTCACGACCAGGGAGTAATCCATCGCGACGTGAAGCCGTCGAATCTGTTGCTGGCTCAGGACGGGCGGTTGTTGATCGGGGATTTCGGATTAGCTCTGCTCACTCAGCAGCCGAGTTTGACTCGCACGGGTGAGGCGGTTGGGTCGCCGACCTACATGTCACCGGAGCAAATCGCATCGCGCGAGGGTGCTCCGGTCGATCATCGGACAGACGTGCATTCTCTGGGAGCGACGTTGTACGAGCTCCTCACGGGGCGACCGCCGTTCGTGGCGGATTCGCGCGAGCGATTGCTGGCAAGCATCCAGCACGACGAACCGATCTCGCCACGCCGCTGGTGTGCGGACCTGCCGCGAGACTTGGAAACGCTCTGTTTGAAGACGCTCGAAAAGCAGCCGAGTCGTCGTTATGCGACGGCGAAAGAATTGGCGGCGGACCTACGACGGTTTGCGAATGGCGAACGAATAATTGCTCGCGGCCCAATGGCGGCGACGCGGCTGGCAGGTTGGTTGAAGAGACGTGTTTTGGCTCGACCGCGAGCGGCGTTTATTTCGACTGTGGCGGTGCTGGCGTTGATCTTCCTCGGACTGGCAAGCGGAGTTCGTGAGTCCGCGGCGAAGTCGCAGCGGCAGCAGGCGATTGATTCAGCACTGGTCGTGGCGTTGACCGGAGACCTCAAGGCGACCGAAGAGGCGATCGCGCGGGCCGAGCAAGTGGGAGTGTCAGCCGAGTGGCTCGAATTGCTGCGCGGGCGAGTGGCCTATCATCGCGGCGACTACTCGGCGGCGATTCAGCATTTGGAGTCCGCCGCGCAGACGACTCAACCAACGGTCGCGGTTTTGTCTCTGCAAGCCACCGCACAGCTCGCGGCTGGTTCTTGGGAGAACTATGAGACGCTGCTCGATCGAGCCGAGACGTTGGTACCGGTGACCGCCGAGGACTACTTGTTTCGAGGAGAAGCGGAGATCTATTTCGATCCTCGACTCGCCGAGCGTTCGCTGACACACGCGGTTCGCAAACGTGACACGCCGCTCGCGCGGCTCATCCGCGCGGAAGCCCGCGCGAATCTGGCTTTCGATTCGAGCGATCCGCCAACGGCCAAGGCTGCGCTGGTGGATGTGCTGATCGCCCGCGAATTGCTCCCCGATCATCCGGCCGCATTGTTGGAAAGTCTGAATGCTCATCTCGTCGCGGCTCGACTGGCTCTCGAGTCCGGACGCATGGCGGAGTATGTCGATGAACTCCGGGCGGCCGAGCGGGACTTTCAATCGCTCGAGCCGTTTCGGGAATTGCCGACGGTCATCCACAATCGCTCGCTGTTCCTGCTCGCGACGGATCGTGAGCAGATGTCCTTCGAGTTGCTCAGCGGCGCGACGACACAGCATCACGACGCGCTGGTGGCGTATGACTACTCACTCGCGCTGTTTCGTCGAGACGACTCCGCGTCGGCGCTGCGGGTCTTGCAGGCTCGACTCGCCAATCGGAATCAGAGCAACGCCGCGCAATTTCTCACCGCTGATGAAGCCTTCCTGCGCGTGCTGCTGCTACGCGAAACCAGCGATTCCGTCACCGCTCGTGCGGCGTATGACGAACTGGCTCAGAGGTATCAAACGGGGCTGACCGCGTACTTTCATCCCAGCTTGCTGTTGCTCTTAGGAGAACCGGACAACGCGATGTCGGCCAGTCGCCGATTACGCTCGACCGGAACGCCTCCGCGAATGCGCGGAGCGTTCTATTCCCGCCTGCTGGCTTTCAATGCCGGCGAGATGTCGGAGGTCGAGTTGCTCGAATCGGTACGGGATTCACGCTGGGATCGGTGCGAAGCGCTGTTCTTCGCTGGCCTGCAGCAACTTGCTCGAGGAGACCGCGCGGCTGCGATTCGAGCAGTGTGTCGCGACCCGCTGCGCCGGATTCCTCTCGTGGGACTGGAGCCATGCGGTGCTGCATCGCTGGGAGACCGACCCGCAATGGCTAGCGTGGATTCCGTCAAATGCGCGCCGCCATGATTGAGACAGGCGAGCGGGGCGGCGTCAGCCCCCCGGTCCTGCGGAGAATGCACCGGGGGGCTGACGCCGCCTCGCTCGCGTGACCGTTTCTCATTGGGCGTGTGACATCACGCCGCGCGACGGGCCGATTGATCCACGGGCTTCGAGAGGAATCGCTCTTCGCCCAGCAACACCACGCCGATCGTGCGGGCGATGATCCACACATCCAAAGCGAGCGACACGCGAGCGACGTAGTCGGCGTCGTAGACCCAACGCTCCGGCCAGGTCAGATGGATGTTGCCGTGGACCTGAGCCAATCCCGTCAGTCCCGGCCGCTCCAACAATCGGCAATGAGCGAGATCGGTGTACTCCGCCAGTTGTGTTGGCAGTGCGGGGCGCGGACCGACCAACGACATGTCCCCGTTGAAGATGTTCCACAACTGCGGCAACTCGTCGAGCTTGAACCGCCGCAGCCAGTAGCCAACCGCTGTGACCTCGTCCGTCTTGCCGAAGATCTCTTGATGAGACACCCGCAGCCGATCGGTCATCGTCCGAAACTTGTAAGTGCGAAAGGTCGTGCCGCCTCGGCCAAGCCGCTCCTGCACGAAGAACACCGGCCCGCGAGACGTCAGCTTGATTAGCACCGCGATCGCCGCGAACAACGGCGCGACGGACAACAGCACCGAGGCCGAGAGACACAGATCGAGCAAGCGTTTTCCGAATGCTCGGTAGGGTTGAGTGAGCCAGCGGTTCATGATTGGCCTACGACAAAGATGACACAAAACAAGCAGGCGGCGGGGCGAGTCCAATTACGCCGCCTTTCGTTTTGAGACTGTCTGCTGAACCACAGAAATCGGCAATGGCAGTCCCCGTTCATTCAGCCAGTGGCGATAGAGGTCGGACAGTGATTGCCACAGGTCTTCGCGGCGGAAGTCGGTGAGGACTCGTCGGCGTCCCGCCTCGCCATGACGTCGCCTCAGAAGTGGATTGCGAAGGTAACAAGCCGTCGCGGCGGCCAAGGTCGCTGAGTCTTGCAGCGGCACCAACGTGCCGGTCACGCCATCGGCCACCGCGTCGAGCGTGCCGGTGGCCGAATAGCCGACCACGGGAACTCCGGCTGCGGCTGCTTCCATCGGGACGTTCGGAAAGCCCTCGCGGTACGACGGGAAGACGAACACATCGAAGAGGCCGTAATACAACGACACGTCTTTCAGTGCGCCGGTGCGAATGATCTGCGGATGCTCGGTGATCCGTTGCCAGATTCTTGGCGGGACCGGATCGCCTTCTTCCGGCCCGCCGATCAGGACCAGTCGCAGAGTGGGAAACTCGGCCAGCAATTGGCGGAAGGCGTTGTGGAGATCGACAAGCCCTTTGTCACGAGTCAGCCGACCCACGAACCCGATCACCAGCGCGTCGGCCGGGATGTTCAACGATTCGCGCAGTTGACCGATTCGAAGGAACTGTTCTTCCGAGTATTGAAATCGCTCGGCGTTGACGCCGTTTGACGAACCGTGTCGCAACACGATGGTCTTGTCCGGGCGAACTAACTTGCGGCGGACGAATTCTTGCCGCAGGCTCTCGCCGACGCAGATCACTTGCTGAGCACAATTCGCGGCGAGCCGTTCGGTCGCGGCCAGCAAGCGTTCTTTGAATCCCGATGTCGTCTCCAGTCGCAAGCCGCGCAGCGTGTAGAACCGCACCGGCACACCGGTCAGTTTGGCGGCGACCATCCCGAGCAACCCGGCTTTGGGAGTCCCCGCGTTGACGATGTCCGGCCGCAGCGTGCGCAGAATGCCGCACAGCTTCACGAGCGTTCGCACGTCGGCGAGTGGCGAGATTTCACGCTCAATGGGAATCGGAATGGTCTGCACTTGCTCGCGATCACGCACGATGTCGAGCGACTCGCTGGGAGCGGCGATGACGGTGATGTCGAAGCCTTGCTCACGCAGGAACGTCAACTGGCCGTTCATCAGATTCTCCGCGCTGATGGCGTGCGTGGTGACGTAGGCCAGCTTCGGTCGTCGGGGGAAGGGGAGAGTGGTCATCGTGAAAACTTTCAGCGACACCGCATGTTGTTGCAGTTGTGTCGAGTGTTTGGCCCGACAACGTAGCCATCATCGCTCCGCGTGATGAGCCGGATCACCAGACCGCGTCGGTGAAGCGTTCGGCTCGTCACGCGGAGCGATGACGGCTACGTTAGGCGGCGTGTCGTTCGGAGCGCGTGTTGGCAGAGAGCCAAATGGGGAGATCTTTGAGAGAGGTGATTTCGTGATCGGCTTCGAAGCCGGGTTGGGGTTCGGCGTGAGTGTGTTCGGTGTTCGGTCGGCGGACTCGGACGGTTTGCAGGCCGAGGCGGCGTGCTCCGACGAAATCCTTCTTCGGGTTGTCGCCGACATACACGGCATGAGAAGGCTCGATGTGCAATCGCCGCAGGAGTTCGAGGTACGGGATCGGCGAGGGCTTCCATTGCTCGCGGCCGAAGTCGTCGGAGTAGACGATCGCCTCGACTCGGTGCTGCAAGCCGAGGGCTTTGACCTTGCGACGCTGAACCTCGGCCGGCCCGTCGGTCAAGATGCCCAGGCCATAGCGCGGTCCGAGGATCGGCAACAGCCATTCGGCGTCAGGGAACAGTTTCAGTTGTGGTTCGTGAGAGCGATATGCTCGGACAAGCTCTTCGATCAGCTCTGGATCGCGGGGCACCTGCATCTCAAACAGCACCGCGTTGAAGACGGAGCCTCGGATGCCGCGCTGAAACTTGTCCATCAGCAAGCCGAAGAGTTCGTCGGCGTCTCGTGACAATCGTTTCGCCAACAGTTCCGCCGACGCGTGAAAGCCGCCACGAACGAAGTCGCTCTCGGGATAGAGCGTGTCGTCGAGATCAAGCAGCACGGCACTGAGGGATGTCTTGGAGTGACGCTCCGGGGACATACACCCCCTCCTCGTAACGAAACATGTAAAACTCGTCGGCGAAGTCACCGATATACGGCGTGATGGACTGTCCCAGCGCCATGCGAATGATTTGTTTGGGATAGTTCGCCCCGGCCGCGACCGACAACGGCAAGCCGCCGCCGACTCGCGGGTTGATCTCGGTGAAGCGGACGCTCGCGTCGGCGTCATCGCTGACGAAACATTGCACGGTCAGTGGCCCGACTCCGCCGAGTTTGTTTGCCAGATCAACCGTTGCCCGGATGATTCGCCAGTCTTTGCAGGTGACTCCCTTGCTGATCTCTCCGGCACGCACTTCCAGCCGGCGACGAGGGACCGCATTGATCACTCGGCGATCGAGATCGCACAGCACATCGACGGTATATTCCTGGCCGGTCGCGAACTCTTGCAGCATCGGTCGCGGGACGTAGCGCAGAAAGAAATCCAGCTCTTCGCGGTTCTGAACCTTGTAGGCATGCTGACTGCCAGAGCCATTGGCCGGCTTGATGAAGACGGGATACGGCACATCGCCGTTCCGCACGTCTTCGATGGCAAGATTGCTGACCGTCGGGATGTTGTTGTCTTCAAAGAATCGCGCGGTTGTTTCCTTGTCGCGGCAGATACTCACGACCGGCAGCGAGGACACCATTGCGACGGTGCCTGCTTCGCGGAACCGCGCCCGATGCTCGGCTAGCACGAGCAGATCAACGTCGATCAGCGGCAACAGCAGTTGCACTCGATGCCGCTCGCAGACATCGAGCAGCGTCGGCACATACGCCGGGTGATCGCACCGCGGAATGATGTAGGACTTGTCGCAGACGCTCAGCACCGCTGAGTGCGATGACGAATCGACACCGATGATCCGGCCGTCGATATCTAAGTCGTCAAAGGCCTGGCGAAACTGATTCACCAACGAAACCTTGCGACCGGCACAGGTCAGCAACAAATGAAACGGAGGCTTTCCCATCCTGAGAAACCTGCGGCGTGAGAATTTGGCGAGAGGAAGTCAGCCGACAAACCGCCGGCTCGGAAGAGGGGCGGGCTTGTAGCAGACAGGCCAAAAGCGAGGCAACAGGGCTATTCTCGGAACGGAACAAAACAAACTGGCGAGCGGGGCGGCGTTAGCCCCCCGGTGAATTCGCATCGACACGCTGGTGAGTTCGCGTCAAACCGGGGGGCTGACGCCGCCCCGCTCGCCAATTTTGTCAGTGACTAAGTGATGTGCGCGCCTTTCGTCTCGACATAGACCGCATACAGCGAAGTGCTGCCGGTCATGAAGAGGCGGCTCCGTTTCGATCCGCCGAAGCAGACGTTGCTGCAAATCTCCGGCAGCAGAATTTGACCGATGCGAACCCCTTCGGTCGGCTCGAAGACATGGACTCCGTCATAGCCGTCGCCGACCCAGCCGGCGCTCGCCCAGATGTTGCCATCCACATCGGCACGGATGCCGTCCGCGAACCCCGCCTTCTCAACCGTCTTGCCGTCGGCACCTTTCATCGCCAGCTTCATCGAGGCGAACTCTTTGCCGTTCTTCAAAGTCTTCTCGTCCACGATGTCCCAGACTTTGATGTTCTTGGGGGCATCGTCGTAGTGCGACGCGCCGGTATCGGCGACGTACAGCTTTTTGTAGTCGGGCGAAAAGCAGAGGCCGTTCGGCTTGAAGATTTCGTCGGAGACTTGATGCACCTTTCCGGTCTTCGCGTCGATGCGATAGATCGCCTCCTTCTGATACGGCTGCTTCGAGCCGTTGTTCGCGTTGACCCCTTCGTAGTTCATCAAGCCTCCATAGCCCGGATCGGTGAACCAGACATCGCCGTTTGGGTGTACCGCTCCGTCGTTGGGCGCGTTGAGCGACTTGCCGTTGAACTCGGAAGCCAGTGTTGTCACCGAGCCGTCGTACTCGTAGCGGACGACCTTGCGAGTCCCATGCTGAAACGAAATCTGCCGGCCTTGGAAGTCGAACGTGTTCCCGTTGCTGTTGCCGGCCGGGTTACGGAAGACACTGACGTGTCCGTCCTCTTCCAGCCAACGCAACTGGACGTTGTTGGGGATGTCGCTCCACAGCAGATAACGGCCGACCCCGTTCCAGGCCGGACCTTCGGCCCACAGCATCTCGTCGCTGTGATACAGCCGCTGAATCGGCGTGTTGCCGAGTGCGTACTTCTTGAACCGCTTATCGAGCGTGACGATGTCCGGATCGGGATAGCGAGTCGGCTGCGCGTTCGGGCCGTAGTCGCGAGCGAGGGCCTGTTGAGCAATCGCGGTGGCCGTCAGAGCGGCGGCGGTGGTCAGGAATGAACGGCGGTCGGTTTGAGCGGACTGATTCATGGCGTGTCTCCGAGGGGGGATTTCAAATCTCAAATTTCAGATCTCAAATTTCCGATGAAACGATCACAAGCGCGGTCGCTGAATGAAGTGGCTGCATTAGCGTCGTGCCACCGTGAGGCGAACACGGTATCGCTCCGCCGTCAGAGTGACAAATCTGGAATCGCCGAATCTTCGGAGCGCTCGCCCTCGCTCACGCTTCGGGTTAGTGTTCTCGCCGAAATCCTGAGAATGTTGCTGGTAACGCGGCGTCATCCTGATCGAACCGGAGTCATCATTCGCCGTGCGTATCGCCGAGGTGTATGCGTCGATTCAAGGAGAGGGGCAATTCGCCGGAACCCCCTCCGTCTTCGTGCGCACGACCGGCTGCAACTTGCGCTGCTGGTTCTGCGACACGCCGTTCACGTCGTGGAATCCCGAAGGCCCGCAACTCGCCGTCGCCGATCTGGTGCGGCAAGTCCGCGAGCTCGGCATCGAACATGTCGTCCTGACTGGCGGCGAGCCATTGCTGCAACTGGATTGTGTGCCGCTCTGTAAAAGTCTGCTTGCGGCCGGTCACTTCGTCACGATTGAGACTGCGGGAACCGTGTTTCGCCCGGCACCCGCCAGTCTGATGTCGATCAGTCCGAAGCTGGCAAACTCAGCTCCAGCACAAGTCGGCTCGGCCGCCTCGCTGCGTTGGCAAGCACGCCACGAGCAGACACGATCGAACCGAGCCGTGATTGCGCGACTCATCGAGGCGAACGAGTTCCAACTCAAGTTCGTGGTCGATGAGCTATCGGACCTGCCGGACATCACCGACTATCTCGCCGGCTGGCCGCAAGTCCCCGGCGAGCGTGTGTGGCTGATGCCTCAAGCCCGCACACGCGAAGAGTTGGAGGCTCGCTCCGATTGGCTGGAAGCAGAGGCCGTTCGGCTGGGTTTCCGATTTTCGTCGCGCTGGCAGATCGCCCAGTTCGGAAATCAACGCGGGAAATAGTCGCCACGAGTCGCTCGTTGGCTAAGTGTTGGACTCCGTGGCCGCCGAATAACGTCGGCGAAACTTCAGCGGTGTCAGCCCCGTGTGTTTGCGAAACAACTGAGTGAACGCGCTTTGGTCACAGAAGCCAAACTTGGCGGCGATTTGACTGATGCTCAAATCGGAATGCAGCAGCGCGTCGCTGGCGGCTTGAATGCGAGTCTTGATGAGGAACTCTTGAACGCTCAGCCCGAACACGTCGCGGAACTTGCGGTGCAGTTGTCGCGGCGACAGGCCGGCTTGATCCGCGAGATCATCGACAGTCAGCCGTTCGTGATGATGCTCGCGAATGTAATCAACCGTTGAGTTGATCAATGACATCGGCAACATCGTGCGACGCTGGCCTTCATAGCTGCGCACGGTGCCCATCACGCCAATAATCTCACCGCGCGTGTCGCGCACGGGCAGTTTGTTGGTCACGAACCAGTCGAGCACTCGCTGCTCGTTGTACCACAGTTCGACGCGACCGATCAGCGGTCGGCCGGTCGTCATGACGAGCTGATCGTCCCGCTGGAAATGGTCGGCTGCGTGAGGCGGAAAGAAATCGTCGTCGGTCTTGCCAACGATCTCGGCTTCCGACTTGGCTCCGAGATGTTCCCAGAACGGCTGGCTCGCGCAGATCATGCGGCTCTGCCGATCCTTCACAAAAAAGGAGACGCCCGGCAGGTGCTCGAAAAGTTTCTGAAACTGCTGCGGCCCGCCCATCCGAGCATAGAAGTCCTGCTGAATGACGACAGGCTCAGCCGAACCCGCCGGGACTCGACGGGACGTGGACTTGAGACGAACATGGGTTCGCGGTTTCGGACGGCTCATGTCCGATAGTCAACAGAAAATGTCCGATCCGCACAAGAAGTCCGGGCGGCCGATGGCTATTTTCTTCGTCCGCGAGAATGCCAATTGAACCAACTTTAATCACCACAGGAGTCCCTCATGAGCAAGCCCGTCAATGTCGCGATGGTCGGTCTCGGTTTCGGTGCGGAGTTCATTCCGATTTATCAGGCGCACCCGGACGCCAACGTCTATGCCGTCTGTCAACGGAACACCGAGAAGCTCAACAAAGTCGGCAAACAATTCGGGATCGAGAAGCGGTTCACCGATTACGCCGCCGTGCTGAAAGACCCAAACGTCGATTTCGTTCACATCAACAGTCCGATCTCCGAGCATGCGCGGATGTCGATGGAGGCTCTCAAGGCCGGCAAGCATGTGATGTGTACCGTGCCAATGGCGACCACCATTGAAGACTGCCAACAGATTTGCGAACTCGTGAAGTCCACCGGCCTGAAATACATGATGGCCGAAACCGTCGTGTACAGCCGCGAGTTCCTCTTCATCAAAGAGATGTACCAGAAGGGCCAACTCGGCAAGATCCAGCACCTCGCCGCATCGCATCCACAAGACATGGACGGCTGGCCCGACTACTGGCAGAAAATGATCCCGATGCACTACGCGACCCACGTCGTCAGCCCGTGCCTCGGCCTGGTCAACGGACGAGCCGAGTACGTTTCGTGTTTCGGCTCAGGCACGGTCCGCGACGACATCGCTCAGAAGAGCGGCAACAAGTTCGCGGTCGAGTCCTGTCACATCAAAGTGAAGGACAGCGACGTGACCGCTCACATCTGGCGGTTCCTGTACGACGTCGCCCGGCAATACCGCGAGAGCTTCGACGTCTACGGCACGAAACGCTCGTTTGAATGGACGCTGGTCGAACACGAACCGCACGTCATTCACACCGCCAAGAAACCCGAACCGGAGATCCCGACGAAGGTCACGGTCCCGGATTACGCTCACCTGCTGCCGGAGTCGATCCGCAAATTCACTCAGCCCGCCGAGATTCACGATTCCGAGCACCTCTCATTCATCCAAGGCGGCGGCCACGGCGGCTCGCACCCGCACTTGGTCAACGAGTTCATCTCGGCCCTGCGCGACAACCGCGATCCCTGGCCGAACGCGACGCTCAGCGCGAACTGGACCTGCGTCGGTATCTGTGCTCACCAGTCGGCCTTGAAGGGTGGCGAGATCGTTAAGCTGCCTACATTCACGCTGGAGTAGTCAAGACCGTAGTTCTGACGCCTACGTCCGGACGGCCGGAAATGACCGGACATAGGCGTCCGGTCTACATCGTCGCGTGACGCTTCTAATGCACAAAGGACATTTCATGAAATGCTCGATCGTGGAACTCTGTTTGGCAGCTCTGGTTGCTCTTGTGTCCGTTCCGCTACCGGCTGCGGAGCCGCTGATTCGCGTGGTCGTGTGGGACGAGCAGCAGCCGGCTCAGAAGCAGGCATACGACAATTTCCTCGGCAACGCGATCGCCGATCATCTCGGTAAGCAGCCGGGATTGCGGGTGATTTCGGCGAACATTAATCAGCCGGAGAAAGGGTTGCCGACGAGCTTGCTCGATAACACCGACGTGCTCGTCTGGTGGGGGCATGTCCGACATAACGACATCTCGCCGGAGATGGCCAAGGACATCGTCGCGCGGATCAAGCGCGGACAATTGGCGTTCATCGGACTGCATTCGGCTCACTGGTCCGCGCCGTTTGTGGAAGCGATGAATGAACGGACTCGCGACGACGCGCGGCGACGATATCCCGACCCGCCGAACGGGCCGCCGGTGAAGTTTGAGTTCGTTGCTCCCGAAGGCCGCTTCGTCCCGACTGCGGATTCGATTCGCACGCCGGCGTACTACGCGATGAAGCGCGGAGGACAACTCACCGTGCGAGTCGATCTCCCCAACTGCGTCTTCCCCTCCTACCGAGCCGACGGGAAACCAAGCACCGTCAAAGTCCTGAAGCCCGATCATCCGATTGCGAAAGGACTCCCCGCGTCCTTTGAGATTTCACAAACCGAAATGTACGCCGATCCGTTTCACGTTCCCGAACCGGACGAAGTTCTGTTCGAGGAAAGCTGGGCTGCCGGCGAACGCTTTCGCAGCGGAAACATTTGGAAGCTCGGCGAAGGCCGCGTCTTTTATTTTCGCCCGGGCCACGAAACCTATCCGGTCTTCAAACAGGAACTGCCGTTGAAGATCGTGGCCAACGCGGTGAACTGGCTGGGAACACAGTCGGCGAAGCCGCAGTGACGTAGGATGGGCACTCCTGCCCGTCGCTTGTGGCTCACGAGGCTCACGTGAAACTGCCAGAAGACCGACGCACGCGAACCGCGTGCGCCACAGACGACCAATCTGGAGCTTGATGCCATGCAATTCGCCGTGCCCTGTGATGTGTCTCGCCGAGCGCTGCTCAGATCTGCGGCCGTGCTCGCGATCTTTGGTTGCAGCATCGCAGTTTCTGAAGACGCCAAGACACCTGCCGGGCAGCGGGTCTTCTACACCGGCCACAGCTTTCACATGTTCGTGCCGTCGCAAGTCGACCAACTTGTGAAAGCCGCAAACATTCAGGGGCACAAACTGGCGGGAACACAGGGCATTGGCGGCTCACGAGTCATTCAGCATTGGGATTTGGCTGACGACAAAAACAAAGCCAAGCCTGCGCTCATTGGCGGCGAGGTCGATGTCTTTACGATGGCCGCTCACTTGGCGATCCCCGATCAAGGGATCACAAACTTCACCGAGTTGGGCTTGAAGCACAATCCGAATCTGCGATTGCTCGTGCAGGAGTCGTGGTATCCGTTCGATGTGCCGCGGGGAACCGCCGGCTACATCACCAACAATGCTCAGCGGGACGACGCCAAGATTTCCGACCTGCAAGCAGCCGTCGATGACTGGCGTAAGAAGCTGGAATCTCAAGCCGATGACCTCAATAAGACTCACGGCAAACGTGCCGTCTTCATCGTGCCGGCCGGCGATGCTGTCGTGAAACTGCGGGCGATGGTTGTGGACGGCAAATTCCCCGGCGTGACCAAACAATCCGAACTCTTCACCGACCCCATCGGTCACTGTCACGCACATGTGCAAGCGCTGGCGTCGTACTGCAACTATGTGGCAATCTACCGAGTCTCTCCCGTCGGCCTGAAAGTGCCGCGTTCTGGCCGCAACGAAGAGCAGCACGCGATCTTGCAACAGATCGCTTGGGAAACTGTCTCGAAGTATCCCTACGCGGGAATCGCCGCGAAGTCCGAGTGAAAGATGAATCCAATGGCGGTTTCTGATTTCCAATCCATGATGCTGCCGCTGCTCGAAGCGATCGGTGACGGCGCGGAGCACTCGAACTCCGCGATTGCCGACGTCGTTGCTCAGTGTTGTGGAGTTACGGCTGAAGACCGCGACCTTTTACTTCCGAGCGGCCAACAAACCGTATTCACTAACCGCGTTGCTTGGGCGAAGACTTACCTGAAAAAGGCCGGACTTTTGCGAAGCCCTAATCGAGGAACATTGCAAATCACCGAGTTGGGTCAGGGAGTTCTCAAGAACAAACCAGCGAAAATCACTTTGCGGTTCTTGAAGCAAGTTGGTGGTGCCGATTGCCTCAAGTCCTCAAGCAAAACAGTGGCTGTTCTGGATGAAGAATCCATCAGTGAGTCGAGTACGGCGACTCCGAATGACCTCATTGAGGCTGGATACCAGTCGCTGCACGACGCGCTGATCGAGGAGATCATTGAGCAAGTAAAACGCTGCTCGCCGCAATTCTTTGAACGGCTCGTCGTCCAGTTGCTGGTGGCGATGGGATATGGAGGCTCTTTGGAAGACGCCGGGCAAGTGCTCGGTCGCAGTGGCGACGGCGGGATTGATGGGACGATCAAAGAAGACAAGCTCGGACTGGATGTGATCTGCATTCAAGCGAAGCGTTGGGAAGGGACCGTCGGTCGCCCTGTCGTGCAAGCCTTCGCCGGCAGCATGGAAGGCTTTCGTGCTCGCAAGGGCGTGTTGATCACGACGTCCAACTTCTCCAAAGACGCCGAGGACTACATCACTCGCATCGAGCGGAAGATCGTGCTGGTCGATGGTGAGCGCATGGCCGAGTTGATGATCGCTCACAATGTTGGCGTCACCGTCATGCAAACTTACGAAATCAAACGCGTCGATTCCGACTTCTTCACGGAGGATGAATGATGACGTTGCCAGCGCGATTTCAGCCAAGTCCGGCGTGCCGACGTGCGATGTCGTTCGCTCGGT
Source organism: Planctomyces sp. (assembly GCA_005778115.1). Taxonomy (GTDB): domain Bacteria; phylum Planctomycetota; class Planctomycetia; order Planctomycetales; family Planctomycetaceae; genus SXKJ01. The sequence continues at coordinate 26,585 of SXKJ01000408.1, forward strand.
TTCTGATCGTCTGCGTAACTGCGTGCTTGTCGCCGATCGCGGCGTCGGGGAATGACAATCCCTTCGGATTGCCGGCACCGTATGACACAAGCCGGCTCGGATCGGTGATGCTGCACGGGGGTGGGCAAAGCCTTCAGAGCGAGGTTCGGAACGAATTCGTCCGACTGGCCGGCGGCCGAGACGCTCGCATTCTTTTGATCCCGTCCGAGATGTGCCAATTGGGAAAGGATGACAACGGCGAGTCACTGGATAAGGGCGAATCCGCCGCCGAATACGTGGCTCGACTTGCGCGATTTGCGAATTACGGACGGTGGGCCGCGCTGCGAGACGATCGGCAAGTTGTGGACTTTCAGTTTTTGTATCGTGATCGGCAGAACGATCCCGATGACACGCGCTTCTTTGCGTTGCTGGAAAAGGCCACCGGCATTTGGATGCCAGCGATTGATCAACAGACGTTGCCGAACCTGTTCGAGAAGGAACGCTCGACGAAAGGGGAGCGGTTTCAGCGAGCGTTGCGGGAGATCGTGGCACGCGGCGGTGTGGTCGGAGGACTCGGCGGCGGAATGGCGAGCCTGCCGGAAGCGATCATTGCGGGCGATGCGGCGAAGGATGAGGATGCCGACGGCTGGGTGCGCGCAGAATTGGATTTCGGGCTGTCGCTGCTCAGCGGAGTCATCACCGACCAGACTTTCTCGTCGCGAGCCGGCCGCTTGGAGCGCTTGACCGACTTGCTACGCAACGGACCGCGACTCGATCGGCTGCGACGTCAGCCGGGAGTCGAACGACGCACGATTGGGTTGGGGGTCGAGGCTCACACCGTTCTGATCTTGTCCGGGAACACCATCCGAGCGTTCGGCGAGGGTCGCGGCCACATCTTTCTCAAGAGCAACGGCGACCGCACGATTACCTGGCGAACGCTCGTGGCCGGCGAAGAGCCGCTCGTCGTGCAGCCACATTCCGCGAGATCAGAGCGAGCGGAGGCCGAACCATCCAAGGCCGCGCTCAACCCGTTGGGGATGCACGCCCCCTCTGATCCCTCACGCGTGGGAACCGTCGTCTTGCACGGCGGTGGCGACACCGAAGAAATCATGGACGCGATTCCGAAACTCGCCGGGACGGCGAAGCCGCGCATGGTGCATTGTCCCGCCGCACGGCAAAGCTGCCGGCCTTCCGAAGGACTCACTCCACAAAAGCTGGCCGAACATTTGGAGAAGACGTTCGTCGAATGGCGTCAGTTGCAAACCGAGGGACGGCTGAAGTCGCTCACGTTCGCCACCACGAGCGATCCGGCCGATGCCGACCGCGAGGAATTCGTCCGCCCTTTGACGCACACGGATGCACTGTGGTTCTGCGGCGGCGATCAGCGACCGCTGGCGCACCTCTTCGTTGATCACTTACGACCAAAGCAGTTTCAACGCGAGGCCCTCAACATCGTTCGCCGAGGAGGCGTGGTCGGAGGCTCCTCCGCCGGCTTGGCGATCATGGCAGACGTAATGATCGAAGGAGACGACTCCGAAAACGGCGACCCGGCAGAAGCGAGTCTGTCGCGCGGGTTGGGTATCCTGAAGCACGTCCTCGCCGAACAACATTTCGACGCCCGCAGCGGACGAATCGAACGGCTCACCGGACTGCTGCGCGACCACAAGCGGCTGGCCAACTTTGCACCGACTTGCGAACCGAAAAAGATGATCGGCCTGGCCGTCGAAGAAGACACCGCACTGATCGCTCAGGCCAATCGCATACGAGTTTCCGGCAAGAAGCTTGCGCACATCTTCCTGCAAGCAACTGACCCGCGCGTCGTCACCTGGCACGCCCTGCAACCCGGCGACGCCGCCATCTTGCGGCAAGGAGACAATGGCTACATCCTGGAACTTGAAGACTGGGAGATCGAATGATTTCTTATTTGGACTGCGGCAGCCTGCTGCCATGCTCATACGACTCTGTCGGACAGAAAGCGGCAGCAGGCTGCCGCAGTCCAAAGAGTCTCCAGCGTTCTGAGCAGTTGAGAACACACTTTTGAATGGTTAATTCACGGAGCAATTGAAATGCGTTTCGTCGTAACTCTGTTGTTGTGCCTTGGAATGGATTTATCGGTGTCAGCCGCGGACTCGAAGCCGCTCAAGCTGCTGTATCTGGGCGACAATGGTCACCATCAGCCGCGGGCTCGGTTTGGGCAGTTGCAACCGGTGCTGAAGGCTCGTGGGATTCAGTTGGAATACACCGATGCCGTCGGCGATCTGAATGCCGAGAAACTCGCGAAGTTCGATGGGCTGGTGCTGTTTGCCAACATCGACAAGATCGAAGACGACCAAGCCAAGGCGCTGCTGGCCTACGTCGCCAGCGGCAAGGCATTCATCCCGCTGCACTGCGCGAGTTATTGCTTTCGGAACAACGACGAGATTGTGGCGCTGATGGGCGCTCAGTTTCAGCGACACGGGACCGGGACGTTTCGAGTCGCGACGACCGAGACGGGCAAATCGCATCCGTTGCTGAAGGGGTATCGTGGGTTTGAGAGTTTTGATGAGACCTACGTCCACACGAAGCACAACGAGAAGGATCGCATCGTTCTGGAAACGCGGGCCGAGGGTGAAGGCCAAGAGCCGTGGACTTGGGTGCGAACTCACGGCAAGGGGCGCGTCTTCTACACGGCTTGGGGACACGACGAGCGGACGTGGGGCAATGCTGGTTTTCAAAATCTCGTCGAACGTGGCATTCGTTGGGCGTGCAATGATGATGTCAGCAAAGTGCCGAACTATTCCGATCGGCCGGAGATGACTGCTCCGCGAAAAGACGTGAAGCCGTTTGAGTACGTCGATGCGGTGATCCCGTTTTATCCGCCGAGCAGGCAGTCGGGAGTTCCTCCCGAACCGGTCAAGAAACTGCAAAAGCCGCTGCCGGCCGAAGAGTCGATCAAGCACTTCATCACGCCGGTCGGATTCGCGGTCGAGCTGTACGCCGCTGATCCGGAGATCGGCAAACCGCTGGCCATGAACTGGGACGAGCGGGGCCGGTTGTGGCTCTGCGAAACGCTGGACTATCCAAACGAACTGCAAGAGCCAACGAAGGGTCGCGACCGCATCCGCATTTGCGAGGATACCAACGGCGACGGCAAGGCGGACAAGTTCACGATCTTCGCCGAGCAACTCAGCATCCCGACCGCGATCACGTTCTATCGCGGCGGAGCGATCGTGCAGGACGGCCCGCAGACGGTCTATCTCAAGGACACCGACGGCGACGACAAGGCGGACGTTCGCAAGGTGTTGATCACCGGCTGGGCACTTGGCGACACGCACGGCGGCGTGAGCAATTTCCAGTACGGACTCGACAACTGGTATTACGCCATGCAGGGCTACAACAACTCGAAGCCGGTGTACGACGACGGCAAGAAAACCGGCGAGTCGTTTCGTATGGGCTTCTTCCGATTTCGGTTGGAGGGCGAGGGCGATCAGGCGGCAGTGAAGGATGTCGAGTTCTTGCGTTCAACCAACAACAACACCTGGGGCCTCGGTATCAGTGAAGAAGGTCTGATCTTTGGCTCCACCGCGAACGGCAATCCCAGCGAATTCCTGCCGATCCCGAATCGCTACTACGAAAAGGTGCGCGGCTGGTCGAGCAGCGTGCTCAATGGCATCGCGGATCGGAACAAGATCGAACCGCTCAGCGACAAAGTGCGTCAGGTCGATTGGCACGGCGGCTTCACGGCGGCGGCGGGGCATGCGCTCTACACGGCGCGAAGCTGGCCGCAGGAGTATTGGAACCGCACCGCATTCGTGTGTGAGCCGACCGGCAAGCTGGTTTCGACGTTCGTGCTGCGTCCCGACGGAGCCGGCTTCCGCTCGAACAATCCTTGGAACATTCTGGCGAGTGATGACGAGTGGTCCGCACCGATCATGGCCGAGGTCGGCCCCGACGGTCAGCTCTGGGTGATCGACTGGTACAACATCATCGTGCAGCACAACCCGACTCCGGCCGGCTACAAGACCGGCAAGGGGAACGCTTACGAGATTGATTTGCGAGACAAGAAACACGGTCGCATCTATCGCGTCGTCTGGAAGGGAACAGACAGCGAACCGGCACCGATTCCGCCGAATCCCGATCTCTCAACGGTCGAGGGCCAACTCGACGCGCTGAAGACGGGCAACATGCTGTGGCGAAAGCACGCGCAACGGCTGATGGTCGAGGACCGGAACGCTGACGTCGTGCAGCAGTTGATCGCGACGATTCAAGATCACGCCATCGACCCGATCGACCAGAACGCCGAAGTCGTCCACGCGCTGTGGACGTTGCACGGGCGAGGGGCGACGAATGGGAAGAATCCGGATGCGAACAAGGCATTGTTGGTAACGCTCGATCACCCGTCGGCCGGAGTTCGACGGAACGCACTGGCAGTCATACCACGCAACGAGAAATTCCGTAAGGTTCTCCTCCAGGCCAGCGTCATGCACAGTCGCGATGCTCAAGTGCGACTGGCGGCGTTGCTGGCGTTGGCCGAGATGCCACCGACACCAGAGGCGGCTGGCCCACTCCGGCTTGCGTTCTCGCATAACGCAGGAAGGGATCGTTGGGTGGGCGATGCGCTGATTGCTGCGGCGGCGCAACACGATGTGCATTTCTTGCGACGGGTCACGCAGGTCAGTGGCACAGAGGGACAATTGGCAGGGGGGCCGTCAGAAAATGAAATATTGATTGTCAGCGAGCACTATGCTCGATCCGCTCCGGCCGATTCAGTAGGTTCGTTGATCGAAGATCTGGCCGAGGTGGCACGTCAAGAACAGCCCAATCGTACGATTGAGCAGATCCTTGTCGGTTTGTCGAAAGGTTGGCCGAAGGACAAGCCGGTGACGTTGTCCGCGTCGTCCGAGATGGCGATGGTCAAGCTCGTCACGACAGCACCGCCATCCGCGCGCGGAGCGCTCGTCAATCTCGCCAACCGCTGGGGCAGCAAAGCACTTGATGCACACATTGGCGAAATCACTAAGAGTTTTCTCTCGGTCGCATCGGACGACAAAGCCAAAGATTCGGACCGCATCGTCGCCGCGAAGCAACTCGTGGAATTCAAGAAGCTCGACGCCGACACGACCACGACGCTGGCCAAGCTGATCACGCCTCGCACGTCGGCCGAGCTGGCGAGCGGATTGGTCGAAGCGATCGGACTCAGTGAGTCGCCGGCTGCAGGCGAAACGCTGATCGCCAGTTGGCCGACACTGACTCCCACCGTTCGTCAGAAGGCGATGCGCGGATTGCTTGCGCGAGCCGATTGGACAAAGTCGCTGATCGGAGCGTTCGAGGCGGGAGCGATTGAGCTCACCGATTTGTCGCTGGAGCAGAAGCAAGCCCTCGCCGCGCATCCGGACAAACAACTCGCCGCTCGCGTGAAGCCGCTGCTGGCGAAAGGGGGCGGGTTGCCGAATCCCGACCGGCAAAAGGTCATCGACGAATTGATGCCGACGATTGAGAAGACCGGCGAAGTCGCCAACGGCAAAGCGGTCTTCAAGAAGACCTGCGCGAAGTGTCACACGCACTCCGGTGAGGGAACGAAGATCGGTCCCGATCTGACCGGCATGGCGGTCCATCCGAAGCACGAACTCGTCATTCACATCCTCGATCCCAGCCGCAGCGTCGAAGGGAACTTCCGCATATACACCGTGCAGACCGACGACGGCAAAGTCTTCAACGGGCTGCTCGCATCGGAATCCAAGACGGCGATTGAACTGATCGACGTCGAGGCCAAGAAGCACACGATCCTGCGCGAGAACATCGACGAGTTAATCGCATCCAAGAAATCACTGATGCCGGAAGGGGTCGAGAAGCTGCACACGCCGATGGAACTCCGCGACCTGCTGGAGTTCCTGACCGCTCGCGGAAAATACCTGCCGATCCCGCTCGACAAAGTGGCGACGATTGTCAGCACCAAAGGGATGTTCAACGCTGAAACGGCGGACGTCGAACGGCTGATCTTCCCCGATTGGAAGCCGAAGATTTTTGAAGGGGTGCCGTTCGTGTTAGTCGATCCACAAGGGGACAAGACGCCGAACGTCATCATGCTTAATGGCAGCAACGGCACCATTCCGCCGAAGATGCCCAAGACGGTAACGCTCCCCTGCAACGCGCCGGCGAAGGCGATTCACTTCCTCGGCGGCATCAGCGGCTGGGGCTGGCCTGCCAGCGAAAAGGGAACGACTTGTTTGATCGTCCGGCTGAAATATGCTGATGGCCAGACTGAAGATCACTCCCTGAAAAACGGCGAGCACTTCGCGGACTACATTCGCCGCGTGGAAGTCCCACAATCGAAGTTCGCGTTTGCCTTACGAGGCCAACAGGCCCGCTACTTCGCGATCACTCCCAACCGGCCCGACAAGATCGACACAATCGAACTCGTGAAAGGCTCTGCGCGCGACGTGACCTCGCCAGTCATCATGGCCGTGACCGTCGAAGGACAGTAACACGGAGATTGATTGACGAACGGAGCGGCGTCAGCCCCGCCGGCCTGTGTCGATTGTCGATTCCACCGGGAGGCTGGCGCCGCTCCGCTCGCCTTGATTCAGTTTTGAACGTGCGAGTTCTCTACATCTTTTGAAAGTGAGCTTTGATGTCTGCTCTTTCCGTTCGTTGCTGTTTGATGGCGTTGGTCGTGAGTTCTTTGGCCAACGTGGCGGCCGCGCAGGAGTGGTCACGGTTTCGTGGGCCGAACGGCAGCGGGGTGAGTGAGGCCAAGACGATCCCCGTGAAATGGGCCGACAGCGACATCCGCTGGAAAGTGAAGCTGCCGGGAGAAGGGATCTCGTCGCCGGTGGTGTGGGGCGAGAAGCTCTTCGTGACGGCGGCGGAACCGGACGTCGGCAAGCGACATTTGATCTGTCTGAACGCGACCAATGGCCAAGAACTCTGGCGGCAGACGGAATCGTTCCGAACCTACAAGAAGCACAAGGTCAACTCGTTTGCGACGTGTACTCCAGCCGTCGATGCCGAGCGGGTCTACACGGTTTGGCAATCGGCCGAGTCATCTTCCTTGCTGGCGTTCAGCCACGACGGGAAATCTGTTTGGAAGTTTGAACTCGAACCATTTTCCGAGGGACATGGCGGCGGAGTCTCGCCGATCGTGTGGAACGATCTCGTCGTGCTGGCGTGTGATCAGCAGGGGCCGAGCTACCTCGTGGCCGTGGATCGAGTCACTGGCAAGCAACGTTGGAAGACGCCGCGTCGCAGCAAGCGAGCGGGTTATTCCACTCCGTGCGTCTATCAAGTTCCCGGTCGGCCGGACGAGTTGATCTTCACCGCTTGGGAGCACGGCATCACGGGACTCGACCCGTTGACCGGCGATGTCCGTTGGGAAGTCGATTGCTTCGGCAAGCAGTCCGAGCGCGCGATCGCCTCGCCAATCGTGGCGGGCGACGTGATCTTTGGAACTTGCGGTTTCGCCAACGCGGACAAGCATTGCGTGGCGGTTCGTCCGAGCGACTCTGCCGGCGAGTCGGAAGCGAAGGAACTCTTTCGCATCGAGAAGACTTCACCGCATCTGCCTACCCCACTGGCATACAACGGCCGTTTGTTTCTGTGGACGGAGAAAGGAGTCGTGACCAGCGCGAAGCTCGACAATGGCGAGGTGGTCACGACCAAACGCATCGGCGGGAATTACTCGGCGTCCCCCGTGTGCATCGACGGCAAGCTGTACGCCGTGAGTGATGCCGGCGAAGTGGTGGTGCTCACCGCCGATGACACGCTGGACGAACTCGCCCGCAACTCGCTGGAGGAATCCAGCAGCGCCACGCCCGCCGTGTCGGGAGGCCGCTTGTACCTCCGCACCAAGAGCCGACTCCTGTGCATCGGCGGTGCGCGGTAATTCGCTCGCAGACGCACTCACGGAAATGGAATCGCATGAACGTCTACGAATCGCTGGGAGTTACTCCGGTCATCAATGCATTGGGAACTTTCACTCGCGTGGGAGGCAGCCTTATGTCTCCCGAAGTTCTGCGGAACATGCAGGAGGCCGCCGGCAGTTTTGTGTGCCTCGAACAACTGCAACATGCCGCCGGGAAGGTGATCGCCGGAATGACCGGAGCCGAAGCGGCCTATGTGACCTCCGGAGCACAAGCGGCGCTGGTTCTCTCCGTCGCCGCCTGCATCACCGGGCTGGATGCCGCGAAGATGGACCGGCTCCCCGAAACGACCGGAATGCGAAACCAAGTCGTGATGGCTCGACTGCACCGCAATCACTACGACCATGCAGCCGAAGCAGCCGGCGGCCGGTTCGTCGAAGTGGGCAGCGATCGCGAGTGCCGACCGGAAGATTTTTCGTCCGCGTTCAATGATGACACCGCCGTGATTCTCTATTTGCCTGGATTCGAGGACCGCTTGGCGTTACCCGATGTCGTCGCTGTCGCGCGGCGCCATCGTGTCCCCGTCATCGTTGATGCCGCCGGTCGTTGCGATGAGCCACGCAATCTGACACGCTTCGTCGCGGAGGGCGCGGATCTCGTCTGCTTCAGCGGCGGCAAGTACATCCGCGGCCCACAAGCTTCCGGCTTCGTCTGCGGCCGGCGCGACTTGATCTCGGCGATTGCCTGGCAGCATCTCGATATGGATTTCACTCCCAGCGTCTGGACCGCACCTACTGAGTTACTGGCAGCCGACCAAGTCGCGTTCGTCCCGCGTCAGGGAATCGGCCGCGGCTACAAAGCCGGCAAGGAAGAGATCATCGGCCTGCTCACCGCGCTGCGACTCTACTTTGAACGCGACCATGTCGCTGAGAAGAGAAACTCTCTCCACAAGCTGCATTCGATCTGCGATGGCCTGAGCGGAGTCTTACACGTCACGGCCGAAATCATCCCGCCCCATCCAGTTCGCGGTGGATTCCCGTTGGCCCGGATCGCCATTGATCGCGATTCGCTCGGCCTTACCGGTTACGACTTCATACGGGCGCTCATCCAGGGCCGGCCATCCATTCATCCCGGAGAACGAGAACTGGACCGCGGGGCCGTCATCATTCATCCGTTCGGTTTGCAAGATGGCGACGAGCAGTCCATCGTGCGGCGAGTCAAAGAGATTGTGGAGTCCCCGGCCCCGCGTAAGACAATTCCATGACTGTTCGATGGCTGCCGGAAGGTGACTCGCACATCGCTGTCACCGACGACTCCCAGGTGCCAACACAGCATCCACGTTTTGGTGATCGTGGCAACGGCGTGCGGTGAAACGACTCAAGCACACCCCATTGATTAACGTCCGCGGTAGCCTGTGATGTCGACGATCCTGCCGTCGATGACGAACCGTGTTTGACCGGTGCGGTTCGCAAAGCCGGAGAGCTTTTCAGCGGTCAGCGTGGTGGATGCGGCTCGGCGAAGATTATCGGAGGTCGAATACCTGGGAATGTTCGTGAGCGCGTCGCGTACGTTCGGGATGGCGGGCGCGGGGGCTTTCACGGTCGGAACTTGAGTAAAGAATCGCGGGTCGGCGACGTCGTTGAAGGCCGTGACGTCGGCGTTCGGAGTGATCTGATCCAGGTTGTCGTTGCCGTTGGGATCTTTGACGATCTTGCGATCCTGGTCGCTGCGTCGCATTCCGATTTGAGGATTGTTCCCTTGCTGACTGACTGAGAGTTCCCCCAAGGCGAATGTAGCGCGGTCGTTGATTTGATTGGGGCCGCGTGAATCCGTCAGAGGAGTGGCTCCGACGATCTCAGGATTGAACGGCGCGTTGCCGGCCAACCCCGTGACGGCGAAGTTTTGATTCGGCACGGCGGTCGAACTGGCGGGGTCCGCGATTCCGTATTGATCCAATCGGACCACGAACGCCTCGACCTGCGGAATGCGGATTGCATCGGGAGTGGCCGACGTTCCGGCGCCGATGCCAGTGGTGATCTGGCCGGCGGGCAAGGCACCCAAGCCGATCGACCAGTACTCTTTGCTGACCTGCGGAGCGGTGATGGATTCCGTCGGGCTCAGCGTGACGTCGTTGAAGGTGTAGGTCTGCTCGCCGGTCACCAAGTGGATGTTGCCGGGAAACGCCGCGCCTGCGAGCAACCCTCGGAAGGGCGAAGTCAGTTGGCCGGAGAGCGAATTTTGATTGGCGTCAGTAAAGAGTCCGCCGCCGCTGCTGGCGGCCGTTGAGGCTAGAGTATTGCCGAGCGAGAAATTGACCCCCGCCGTGGTCGAGGCTTGCGAGTTCAAACCATCGGATGACGTGCCTTCCCCTTGGTCGGCGTTTGGATCGGCCGCGTCGGCCGAGCGAGTGGCCTGAGATCGTGCCTGGCCGATCGTGACCATCATCTGTTGCGGGTCGATCGCCCAATCCTTGGCGTTACCGTCGACGGGAGCGTCAAACCCTTTGCCGGGGACATACAGAACCTGCTGTCCCTCTTTGAGCGTCATCTTCGCAGCGTTCTGATCGTCGTCGGTTTGAAAGCTCACCATTTTGATCACCGAGCGGCGTTGCCGAGCGGCCTGTTGTTCGCGACTGGTGAGTTGCGCGGTTCCCTTCTCCGCCCAGAATCGAGTTCCCGCCGCGGTGATGGCAGAACGCAGGATGCCGCGCTTCATGCGAGCTTCGACGGCTGGCGTGAGGATCGTCAACCCATCGTTGTTATTGCTGACGACACGAATCTCGCCACGAGATTGCACCAACTGAAGCCCCGTCGCCGGGGTTTGTAATCGGAGCTGCGTCTGCGGCCCGACGTAAACCGAGACCTTGGATCACAGCGAGACCAAGGAGGAAGCCTCCGGCCCCGTGGTGATCGTGTCCCCCGCTTGCAGCGCCGTCGCGGTGGTCCCGCCGCGAGTGGCTCCGGTTTCATTGCTGACCGACACCGAGCCGACACCGCCGACCACTTGCCCGACGCTCTGTTCCGGATTGGCTTGCGCCGTAACAGCCATCGTGAGGATCAATGCCCAAGTCGTCATGCCATGTCTCCGGGGACAGTTCAGCACCTAAGGTGCGTCACTCGAAAGCCCAGTCCGGCGGCCTGGGTGTGCGAACAATGATTATTGATCAGCCCCAACGGGCAACGCCGTGAACGATTTGGCGTCGAAGAAAGTGGGGTTTCAGAAACGAAGGAGAGAAAAGAAAAGCCAGATTCCTAACAGGACCAACTGAAAACGCTTCAGTCAGAAAGGAATCTGGCTCATGGA
>SXKJ01000409.1 GCA_005778115.1 Planctomyces sp.
CGGCTACTTCGGCGACGACGTGGACTTCTGCGTCGAGCTGATTCGCCGAGTGGACTCGCCGCGCATGAAGCTGCTGTTCGACATCTACCATGTGCAGATCATGAACGGCGACGTGATCCGCCGCATCGGCCAATACAAAGACGTGATCGCTCACTACCACACCGCCGGCAACCCCGGCCGAGCCGAACTCGACGCCACGCAAGAGATCAACTACCCCGCCGTGATGCAGGCCATCCTCGCCACCGGCTACCGCGGCTTCGTCGCCCAAGAATTCATCCCCACCTGGCCCGACAAAATCGAAGCCCTACGCCACTCCGCCAAGGTCTGCGATGTGTGAGAGGAGGGCCACGCATCAGCCTACCGCGATTGCATCACCGGATGCCGAGCAAAGCAAAGAGCGGTATGCAAAACACGTTGTCTCGCTCCTCAAATGAATCTCGCGTGATCACGACTCCGAACGGAGCGTCGTATTTTGGCTGCGAGCAGAAGGCTCGCACTCCGGCAAAGTCGTCTGCCTTCAGATGGCGGCGATATTTCACTTCTAGCGGAATCCGCTTTAGGCCAATCGTCAGGACGAAGTCGATTTCGGATTCCGTACCAGCAGTGGGCAGCCAACTCACTTCGAGGCCAGGAACACTGGCGAGATAGGAACCGACGATGCTCTCGGCGAGATGGCCTGCTTGCGTGACAACAGCTTCTGGCACTTGTAGCAGTTCAGCCGAATCCAAAGAAACTTGCTCTTGAAGCCAGGCTTCGCGAATGAAGTGATCGCAGAGGCAATACTTCGAGGGCCGCGCCGCTCGTTTTCCTAAACCTTCAAATGGCGGTATCTCCGTGACAAGTAACGAATCCTCCAGAAAATCGAGCGCATCCGAAATCCCTTGCTGAGAAATCGTTTCGTAGCCTCGTTGCTCCAATTCCTGGCAGATGAGTTTGGGGGTCAGCGTCTGGCCCGCGTAGCGGCAGGCCTGTCGGAACACGGACTCAATGCTCTTGCCGTCGCGGCTGCGACCATGTGGGCCAGCCTTCAAGTCATGTCGAATCGTCCGTTCGACGACGAGCGCTTTCGCCTCGTCTCGCAGTTGGAGCCGATCCTACTCGTCGACATCGCCACGTTTGTGGCACAGTGGATACCCACCAAAAGCGGCAAAGGCCTTGAACGCTTGGCGAAGCTGAACCTCGTGTTGTTTTGCGAAAGAGGAAAGTTCGCGCCAGAACTCCGGAGTCGCCCACTTTTCCAAACCGTTCTCCGATGGGAAAGCAGGTGGTAGCGTCTCGTGGAAGCGAATGGCTGCGATCTCCCTAAGCCGCAATGGCCCAAGCTGGATCATGCTGATGCGCCCGGCCAAGCTGTCTTGCCCTTGAGCAATCCGCAGCGCGGAACTCCCCGTGGCGATCACCTTGACCGATTGATGATCCACCAACGCTTTGAGTTGGTTTTCCCAGCCGGTCAGGTTTTGAAGTTCGTCGAAAAGAAGGTAAACCGCCTCGCCTCGTCGAGCGACCGCGTTGATCGGTTCTTTGAGAATGTTCTCTTCGAACCAGCGGACAATCGCCTGTACGGGCATCGTGAACTTGCCCAAGTTCGGCACTTCGTCGAATTGCACTCGCAAGATTGTCGATGGTGCGACCTGTCGAAAGAGCAGCAACTCTTCAATGAACTGCCTTTGAATCTCGGACTTGCCGACCTGCCGAGTTCCACGGAGCGCAATGATCTGTGTGATTCCCGAATCCACACGCCGCACGACTTCTCGATAGGCCCAGCGTCGAAACGGCTGAGTCGGCGGCCACGGCTTTCCAGCCCACCAAGGGTTTTGAATCTCCAGGCTCTGCACCAACTCTTCGGGTAGTCCCAGTAGTTGAAACGGTCCTTCAATCGGCTTCGGCTTGCGCGAGCGTTTTGCAATGTTTGACAGGGCACGCCAAAACTCACTCTTCGACAACTTGGTTGCTGTCAGTCGGCTAAAACGATCGCGAAGTTCCTCGAACTCTTTCGTGTACGGCAGCCGATCGCGCCCTCCGATCCCGTCGGGAAACAGACGCATCAGTTCCAACTGCTGATCATCCGAAAGCTTCGGGCCAGGAGGAGACGTCTTGCGTTTTCCGGTTCCGAGACCGCCCTGCTTGGCCGCTCTGCTCAATGCCCGCCAGAACTCGTTGTCAGTCAGTTTCTGTTTTGTTTTGTCGACAAATAAAGCCTTCAATCGAGAAAACTCGTCGGAGTACGGCAGACTGTCGCGAGGCAGTTCCGTCTCGCAAAGTAGTTGCCGAATCATCGACTCGGTTTCGTTGGGACTTTTCGACTTCTTCATGTCTGACGGGTTCCGACTGTTCCGAAATGAACGGCAAGATCACTTTCGATACTGTCACATCACAGCCGGGACAAGACAACGGTTGAGGCGACGACTTTGGCTCTACGGCTTCGGCCACTTCAAGTGCTTGTGCAGAAACTCGAACGTGCCCTTGCCGTTGATCTCGTGGAGGCCGTCGAAGAATTCGATGACGGTGCGGTCGCCGAGGCCGAGCGTGTCGTACATCCGGCGGACTTTGGCGTATTCGTAGGCGACCCATTCGTCGGGAGCGACGCCGTCCCAGTGCGCCCGTTCGACAATGAAAGGCGCGGGGCGTCCTTCACGAGCAAAAGCCAAATTGTTTTCGTTGATTGAGGTGTGGTGGCAGGAAAAAGAACCTGCCGTTGGTGCGGGCTGTTGCCCAGGCGCCGCGTGAGTGCGATACACTCTTGCGACGATAGTCGCACAATTTCTTGGCCGCTTTCTGCCGATCTGTAGAATCCTGCCCTCTGCTTGGCGGACCTCTCGTGGTGCCGCTTCTTTTAGTCTTCGAATCAAACGGATGGTGCCATGGCCAGCCAGGATTTTGAAAAATTGGGAGTCTTTTATCTTGGCAAGCATTACGACCTCGCGGCGCAGAAACCGAAGCCGGAGTACTTGCTCTACGACGCCAAGGATCTGACGACACATGCAGTTGTAGTCGGCATGACAGGGAGCGGGAAAACGGGATTGTGCTTGAGCCTGCTGGAAGAGGCGGCGATTGACGGCGTGCCGGCGCTCGTCATTGATCCAAAAGGTGACCTCGGAAATCTTTTGCTGACGTTTCCACACATGCGGCCGGGGGACTTTCGGCTGTGGATCGATCCAGCCGAGGCCGCACGGCGCGGGCTGACGCCGGATGAGTTCACGGCGCAAACGGCGAACGCGTGGAAAGAAGGATTGGCCGAATGGGATCAAGACCCTGCGCGCGTGGCAAAGTTCCGCGATTGTTGTGACGTGGCGATTTACACGCCTGGCAGCCAAGCGGGCTTGCCACTGACGGTAGTTCGATCGTTCGGCGTGCCGTCACCGGCGGTGCTCGAAAACAGCGACGCGATGCGCGAAAGAGTGACCGGAGCGGCGACCGGGTTGCTGGCGCTTCTGGGTATCGACGCCGATCCGGTTCGCAGCCGCGAGCAAATCTTGCTGACAAACATTTTTGATCTCGCGTGGCGAGCGGGCAAGAGTCTGGATCTGGGATCGCTCATCCGCGAAATCCAGACGCCGTCGTTCAAGAAGGTCGGCGTAATGGACGTAGAGTCGTTCTACCCAGCAACCGACCGTTTCACGTTGTCCATGAGCCTTAATAACCTGTTGGCCTCGCCGGGGTTTTCGGCTTGGTTGGAGGGCGAGCCGCTCGATATTCAGAGATTGCTCTGGACGCCCGAAGGGAAGCCGCGTGTGTCAATTCTGTCGATCGCTCACTTATCCGACAGCGAGCGAATGTTCTTCGTCACCATCTTCCTCAACGAGGTGCTGGCCTGGATGCGATCGCAGTCGGGAACCAGTAGCCTGCGTTGTCTACTCTACATGGACGAGGTCTTTGGCTACTTTCCGCCGACGGCCAATCCGCCTTCCAAAACGCCGATGCTGACACTTCTCAAGCAAGCCCGCGCGTTTGGGCTGGGAGTTGTGCTGGCAACCCAAAACCCGGTCGACTTGGATTACAAAGGCCTGTCGAACTGCGGCACTTGGTTCTTGGGGCGGTTGCAGACCGAACGCGACAAGGCCCGCGTCCTCGACGGATTAGAAGGAGCCTCCGCCGCGACCGGTTCGAGCTTCGATCGAGCGAGTATGGACAAAATGCTGTCCGGCTTGGGCAAGCGCGTCTTCCTGATGAACAACGTTCACGACAGCGAACCATTGCTGTTTCAAACACGGTGGACCTTGTCGTACCTACGCGGCCCGCTGTCGCGCGATCAGATCGACATCTTGATGCGCGAGCGTCGCGCCGCCTTGCCGTCGTCATCGGCCACCGCCGCCGCGTTTGCTGGAATTGAAACGACCTCTGCTTGCGGGGCCAGCTCCAGCCGGCCTGTCCTGCCGCCAGAGATCACCGAGTACTTCATTCCAGCACGCGGCGAACCAAACCAAGGAGCGAAGTTGGTATACCGCCCTGCGCTGTTGGGTATGGCGAAGGTCCACTTCTCGCAGACGACATCGGGTATCGACCTGTGGGATGCCGTGTCGATCCTCGCTCCGGTGGCTGAGGAGATTTCGCTCGACCCCTGGGACACAGGCGAGCTCTCAAAGGACGGTCCACCGGACTTGGAAAAGACCCCCGAAGAGGGTGCCATTTTCGCGCCGCTCCCCAGCGAACTAGCCAAAGGAAAGAAATACTTAGCGTTGAGCACCGCGCTGAAAGGACACCTTTATCGGGTGCATCGTCTGACTGTTTGGAAGAGTAAGTCGCCGAAGTTCATTTCTCAGCCTTCAGAATGCGAAGCCGACTTTCGAACTCGCCTTGGTCAGTCTTTGCGCGAACAGCGTGATCTGGCTGTTGAAAAGCTACGACAAAAATTCGGTCCCAAACTCGCGACTCTGCAGGAGCAAGTTCGTAAGGCCGAACAACGCAAAGATAAGGAAGCGGATCAAGCCAAGTCACAAGCCTGGGGAACGATGCTGTCAGTCGGTTCGTCACTGCTGGGAGCGTTCATGGGAAAGAAAACACTGACTGCAACCAACATCAGCAAAGTGGCCACAGCAGCGCGCTCAGCGGGAAAGCTGGTGAAGGAACGCTCAGACATCAACTACGCCGAAGATAATATTGAAGCGGTTCAACAACGCCTTGCCGATCTCAACGCCGAGTTCAAAGCCGAAACAGAAAAGATCCAAGCCGCCTTGGACTGCGAAACGATCGCGCTGGATGAGGTCACGCTGCAACCGAAAAAGACCGACATCACGATCAATCAAGTCGCCCTGGTTTGGGCACCGTGGTCTGTTGACGCAGATGGGCACGCGACGCCTCTGGCCTGATGATTGCGTCTATGACGGGTAAACGCTCCCGATTATCGGGTATCGACTCCTCGTAGGCTTTCGATGACGACGCGACTCGCTTTCAAAACTACAGCCGATTCGCGACGGCGCGTTCGATTTTCCGTTCGACGAAGCGATGCAGGCCGCCCATCATCCGGTCGGCGAGATCATCGTCCCATGTCAGCGGCTGCGTGCTCGGCAAAGTAGCGGGAGGCTCGGCCATGACCGTGCCACACAAAACCAGCCAGACGAGAATTCCGCGTACCATGGATCGACCTTTGAAAATGTTACGGATAAGGCCGACTTGAAACTCTGTGTCCTCCGTGCCTCTGTGTTGAATTTGAAACACAGAGGCACAGAGGACACAGAGATGTTTCAGTTTGATCTCGAATCGGCCTCATTGATGATGCAATAAAGAAATCGTTCCCCGCGCAGGAACAATTCGTGACCGACAATCGCGGCGGAGGCGGCGAAGACGTCGTCCAAATGATTGAAGGCTAATTCGCGCGGTTTGTCTTCGTGGCTGAGCACGATCGTGTTGCCGGAGAGATCGGTGACGTACACGCGGCGGCCGGCACCGACGGGCGATGCGTAAATGTCGGTGAGTCCTCCGAGTCGAATCTGGCCGGGGCGATCTTCGCCGGTTGGCGCATTCACTCGCGACAGAACGCCTTGATAGTGCGTCAGGAAGTAGAGCGAGTCGCCGTACAACAGCGGCGACGGGACATACGGAGTGCCGCGCGAACGAGTCCATGCAACGCGGTCGGTGCCGGTGATGTCCCCTTTGGCTCGGTCGAGGCGAATCGCCAGGAACGCTCGCTTCTCGTAGCTGCTGCCGGCGTAGAGCATCCCTTCGGCGGCGACGGGAGTAGCGACGACGTTCGACGAGAGGCCGCCACATTCCCAATTCACTTTGCCGGTCGCGAGCTCATAGCCGCGCACGCGATTGGTTCCAGCAACGATGAGTAACGGCTTGTCGTTGTGTTCGATGATGATCGGTGAAGACCACGAAGTGTCTTCTTCACGGTTTGTCTTCCAGAGTTGCCGGCCGGTGCGTTTGTCGAAAGCGGCGACGAAGCAGGGGCCGTCGTGATCCCAATTGATGACGAGCGTATCGCCGTACAATGCGGGCGAGATGCTCTCGCCATGGCCGTGCTTGGTTTGCATCTCGCCGAATTGCTTTTGCCACTTCACTTCGCCATTGAGATCGAGGCAATACAGGCCGTGTGAACCGAA
This sequence comes from Planctomyces sp., assembly GCA_005778115.1. Taxonomy (GTDB): domain Bacteria; phylum Planctomycetota; class Planctomycetia; order Planctomycetales; family Planctomycetaceae; genus SXKJ01. The sequence goes on from SXKJ01000409.1 coordinate 6,543, forward strand.
GAATGCGAAGACATGCTCGCCGTCGGTGACGGCCGAGTTTGATGCGAGGCTGCCGGTGTAATGCCCGCCCTCATGCGGCAGTTTCTTGTGAACCGTCTTTTGCCAGAGAGTTTTTCCGTCTCGCCGATTGACGGCCAGCACGACGAACTCATGCCGCTGCGTGACCGGCACTCCGTCGTGCGATCCCGGGGCGGTGCTGTGTTTCGGCGGCAGTTTCTCGCCATAAGGCACGGCGGTGGTGAGGAAGATTCGATTGCCGGAAACGATCGGCGTCGAATGCCCTTTGCCGGGCAAGGGGACTTTCCAACGGACGTTTTTCGTTTCGCTCCATTCGATCGGCGGATCGGCGTTCGGAGCGACTCCGGTTCCCAAGGGGCCTCGCCACTGCGGCCAGCTGGGTTCATCCGTGTAAGCAACGCTGGTCGCGATGGACAACAGGACGAACGACAGGTTCAGCCAACAGAACGGTCTCGACATGACGTACCTCCCAACTCGTGATGAATGGTAGCGGGCACACGGAGTGTGCCTGCTACGATTTGATCGCGACTTTACGAATTGTGGCTGGCTCTTAAAGATGCCCAACCGGAGGAACTGACGAACGAGGAACCTGCGACATGCTTTTGTATTTGGCGGACCGTTATCTCTATGGAATGCTGGCATGGCTGATCGCCGGGGGCGTGGTCTTTTGGCTGCTTCTACGTCTGCGAGGCCAATGGCGTCGGCATCCCAAACGGCTGACTTGGATCAACGCCGGGTTGTCGGCTTGGATGGGGCTGGCTCTGCTGACGAGCGTCGAGTTGTACTTCGCGCTGATTTACGACGCCTCGGACTCGTTCAACATGACGAACGTGTCGCGGAAATGGTTTGCGTTGCATAGCGAGCCGCAGGAGCGAGCCTTCGAATATGGGCCGGGCAAAGGACTGATGATTCGCGATGACCGCGATTACCCCACGAAAATTACCAGTGACCAGCGGCATTTGGTGTTCTTCGGCGACAGTTTCACGTTTGCTCAGGGAGTTCCAGAGATTCGTGACCGTTTCAGCAATCGCGTGCGAGCAGCCCTCGAACCGGCCTCCAACGGGAGAGTCCTGGTCTCGAACATTTCCGCCACGGGCACAGATCTGCACTGGGTTGAGCTGGCGATGAAATCGTTCTTCGAGAACGGCCACAAGGTGGACACTGCAGTCTATGTGCTCTGCCTCAACGACATCGAAACATTCCACGAGCGGCATCGGACTTACTACCAGGACTTGGACAGGCACAAGCCGACGTTCTTTCTGTTTCGCGACACGTACTTCTTCAACTGGGTCTATTTCCGAGTGAAGCAGGCGACGCTGAAGGACGTGCGCGGATATTTCTCGTTCGTGCAGGAGTATTACTCCGGCAAGCCGTGGCAGCGGATGAGCGCGAAACTGGGTCAGGTTCAGCAACTGTGTCAGGCAAACGGGACAGACTTTCGGGTCGTGATCTTTCCCTTCCTGCACAATTTGGGGCCGGAATATCCATTTCGTGAAGCTCACCAGAAAATCGTCGAGCACTGCCGATCACGAAATATCCCAGTCTTGGATTTAGAGCCGGAACTGACTCCGTATGCCGCGAAAGGCCTGACCGTGAACCGTTTTGATGCCCATCCCAATGAATTGGCCCATCGCGTCGCCGCCGAGGCGATGTTGCGGGAACTTTTGCGGGATTTCGCCACGAATGGAAATCCTTGACCGAACGGTTCATAATCCCGCCGCCATCGCAGCCGCGGCCGGGTTTTGCTAGCCCGTCTTTCTCCGAAAATCCCGCCTTCAAATCGTCTTATGACCGCATCTCTCAATAAAGTCTTCCGCCTGGAACGCGATGGAAACGTCCTGATTGTCATCCCGCAGGGTGACGTCAGCGGCTTCCGCTACAACGACGTGCATCAGGAATCCAACGTGACCCTGCAGGTGCTCGATGACCCGTCGCTGCAGCATGTCGTAATCGATTTCACGTCCGGGCAAATTCTGGGATCGATCATCATCAGCGTCGTCATCAAGACGTGCCGCAAAGCCGGAGCGAAGGGAGGCAAGGCCGCGTTCTGCAATGCCTCGACCGACATGTTGGAAGTGCTCACGACGATGAATCTGACGAAACTTTGGCCGCATTACACCAGCCGAGCCGAGGCGATCACCGCCGTCCAAGCTGGATGAAGCCGCTCGCGATCAAGCTGCGAAGGACATGCGCGTGACTGCCACCACACCGCTCGACATCGCTGCCGCCAGCCCCGCCGTCCGACCGATCGCCGTGATCGACATCGGCGCGACCGCCATCCGCATGGCCATTGCCGAAATCGACGGCTCTGGAAACGTCCGCACGTTGGAAACCGTGTCGCAAGGGGTCGATCTGGGCAAAGACACCTTCACCCGCGGCATCATCAAACGGGGCACGATCGAAGACTGCGTCAAAGTACTGGTCAGCTATCGCCAGTTGCTCAAAGAGTACCAGGTCATCAGCACCGATCAAATTCGTGTCGTCGCCACCAGCGCGGTGCGCGAGGCAGCCAATCGCCTGTCGTTCATCGACCGCATCTACATCGCCACCGGCCTGACGGTCGAGCCGCTCGACGAGGCCGAAGTCAACCGCATCACGTTCGTCGGCATCAAGCCGTATCTCGACTCCGAACGAGCACTCGCGTCCGCGAAAACGTTGGTCGTCGAAGTCGGTGGCGGCAGTACCGAAGTGCTGCTCGTGCAAAGCGGACAAGTCGCATACTCGCACACCTACCGGCTCGGCTCACTACGGCTGCGCGAAATGCTCGAAGAACATCGGCTGCCGAAGCTGAAGGTCCGCTCGATCATGCAGAGCCAGATCGGCCGGACGGTCGATGAGATTGTGGTCCACGTTCCGCCCGAAGGCTCGACGGAATTGATCGCGCTGGGTGGCGACGTCCGTTTCGCCGCCGCTCAGATTCTGCCGGAGAAGAAGTTGCAGCATCTCGGCCGCGTCTCGACCGCATCGCTGGAACGCTTCACCGACAAAGTCCTGGAGATGTCTCCCGACGAGATTGTGCAGAAGTATCAAATCTCATTTCCCGACGCAGAAACGCTCGGCCCAGCACTGCTGGCCTACAGTCTGTTGGCGCGGACGCTGCACCTCGACCACATCCTGGTCACGAACGTGAACCTGCGCGACGGATTGCTCAAAGACCTCGCCGTGCGCGGCGCGTGGACCGAAGATTTTTCAGAGCAAGTCCTCCGCTCGGCGATCGACTTCGGCCGAAAGTTCTGCTTTGACGAACCGCACGCCACGCACGTCGCCGTCTTGGCTAAGAAAATCTTCGAGCAGCTTCGCGAGCAACATCAACTCGATTCCCGCACCGGCCTGCTGCTGCAAGTCGCCGCGCTGCTGCATGAAGTCGGCCTGTACGTCAACACGACCAGCTATCACAAGCACTCGATGTACTTGATCCAAAACGGCGAGTTGTTCGGCCTGTCTCGCCGAGACCAACTCCTGGTCGCAATCGTCGCCCGGTATCACCGCCGAGCTTCCCCCAAACCAACTCACGCAGGCTACGCCTCACTGGATCGCGACGGGCGCGTCACCGTCGCCAAACTCGCAGCGCTGCTACGAGTCGCCATCGCGCTCGATCGTTCCTACACACAGCGCATCGCCGATCTGACCTGCGAACGCGAGGACGACCGCCTGGTCATTCAAATTCCAAACGCGGATGACTTATCGCTGGAGCAACTCGTCCTCAAACAAAACGGCTCGCTGTTCGAGGAAACATTCGGCCTGCAAGTCGTGCTGCGAGCGAAACAGGGATGACTGCGCCTATGCCCCCTGAACTCCGAATCGCTGAAGCCGCCGCCCATTCCGGGGCTGAGATTGCCCTTCAGCACTTTCAAAACCTGGCCCAAGTTACCAGTGAAATCAAACCGGGTGAGGCGAGTTTCAACCGCGTCTCCATCGCCGATGTTGAATCCGAACATGCGATCGTCGCCGCGATCCGCCGTGAGTTCCCCAATCACGCAATCCTCGGCGAGGAAGCGCACACCGCCGACGCCAACGCCGAGCATTTGTGGGTTATCGACCCGATCGACGGGACAAACAATTTCCTGCACGGCATCCCCCAGTTTGGCATCTCGGTGGCCTACTACCGAGCTGGCCAAGCCGTCTGCGGCGTGATCCTTAATCCCGCTCGCGGCGACAGCTTTATCGCGGCACGCGGGCACGGAGCCTTTCACAACGGCCAGCGTGCCAGCGTCTCAGAACATCATCGCCTGGATGAAGTCTTGATCGGACTTGGCTTCTACTACGACCGGGGCGCGATGATGGAAGCCACTCTGTCCGCGATGCGCGAACTATTCGGGCACAACATCCACTGCATCCGCCGCCTGGGAGCCGCCGCGCTCGACCTGTGCATGGTCGCTTGCGGACAACTCGGAGCATACTTCGAGTACGAACTCTCCCCGTGGGACTTCGCCGCCGGCCGCTTATTCGTCGAAGAAGCGGGAGGCCGTGTCACCACTTGTGACGGTGGTCCACTCCCGCTGACGAAGACCCACATCCTGGCAACCAATGGACTGTTGCACGACGCCATGCTGGAAATCGTGCAGCGACATTTGCCCTGCGCGTCCGCCGCCGGCCCATGAGGCGAACCGCGATTGGCTTCGGAGTTATGGCACACATCGTTCGTAGTTCGTATCGTTTGCGACCATTCGGAGGCATGGACGATGAGCGATCGGCATCTTTGCGACTTGCACCGGCGGACGGCAGAACGGTTGGGACAACGAATCGCGTTGCGACATAAGCGAGACGGATTGTTTCACGATCTGTCGTGGACCGACTATCGACGGCAAGCCGATGCAGCGGCGGCAGGACTCCTCTCGCTCGGCGTTCAGCCCGGCGATCGCGTGGCGATCCTCAGCGAGAATCGGTTTGAGTGGCTGATTGCCGATCATGCGATCCTCAGTTGCGGTGCAGCCGATGTGCCGCTGCACGCACCGTTGGCGGCGGCTCAGGTCGAGTACCAAGTCGGGCACAGCGAGTCGCGTGGCATCGTCGTCAGCGGGCAATGCCAGGCGGACAAAGTCTTTGCGGTGCTGGCATCGCTACCGGCACTCGAGTTTCTGGTCTCGTTTGAGCCGATCGCCGCGCCGGCTGGTTGCTGCCTCAAAATGCTGACGTGGGAGAGCTTGAAGCATCACGGTTGGCAAGCCGGTGACATGGCTCGGCAGGAGATTGCTCGGCGGGAGTCGGCGCTCACGTGCAGCGACTTGGCCACGATCATTTACACCAGCGGTACGACCGAGAATCCGAAAGGAGTCATGCTCTCGCACGACAACTTGCTGACCAACGCGGCGGGCACCGGAAAAATCTCGTTCATGGAACCGGACGACGTCCTGCTGAGCTGGCTGCCGTACAGCCACATCTATGCTCGCACCGTCGATCATTACTTAACGACCTGGGCCGGCCTCACGCTCGCGCTGGCCGAGTCCATCGAAACGCTGATCGTCAATTTGGCGGAAGTGCAGCCGACGTGGCTCACCGCAGTCCCGCGCTTCTACGAAAAAGTTTGGACCAGCGTCGAAGGGCAGCCGCTCGCGAAGCGCGATGAGTCGCTGCGAAAACTGTTCGGCCCGCGCATCAAACAGCTCTGCTCCGGCGGAGCACCGCTGCCACGTCATGTCTGCGCGGCGTTTCATGCAGCGGGACTTCCGCTGCTGGAAGGGTACGGGCTTACGGAAAGCTCGCCGGTGATCTCGTTCAACAACGCCGAGTCGTTCAAGATCGGCTCCGTTGGCCGCACGATCGAGAACGTCGAGGTTCGCATCGCCGACGATGGCGAGATTCTCACACGCGGCCCGCACGTCATGCAGGGCTATTGGAAGAACCCGACCGCGACCGCCGAAGCGATTCGCGACGGCTGGCTGCACACCGGTGATGTCGGCAAGCTCGACGAGGAAGGTTTTCTGTCGATCACCGACCGCAAGAAAGATTTATTTGTCACGTCGGCCGGCAAGAATATCGCACCCAGCGAACTGGAACGACTACTGACCAGCGACCCGTACATCGATCAGGCGGTCGTCTACGGCGACGGTCGGCACTTCATCAGCGCACTGATCGTCCCCAACGCGGCTTTGCTGCGCGGCGAGGCCGAGCGACTTGGATGCGGTTGGATCGAATCCAACGGATTCGTGACGACCGACGCTTTGATCGAGTTCATGCAATCGCGGATCGACGCGGTGATGGAAATCGTCAGCCAGCCAGAACGAGTCAAACGCTGCCTGCTACTCGACAAGCCGTTCCAACTGGCGGAGGATGAATTGACGGCAACGATGAAGGTTCGCCGCCGTCACATCTTGGCAAAACACGAACACGAACTCGCGGCGCTGTACGAGTGAAAGAACGCCCTTTGGAAATCACCAAAAAAAGGAACACTTATCTCCGCTAATCAACGCTATTTCTGATGAGCGAAGATGAGTGTGGATTAGCGTTCCAAATTCTTTCCGCTCGTTCGGTTTTACAATTTTTGAAGACTGGCCGGATCAGCATCGGCAGGGTGTGGGTTATTCCGAACCAAGACGAAAAGCAGTCTCTCCGCTAGGGAATAAGGTTCGATGACAGGCTTTCGGGCGGCCTCCGCGCGAAATACAGTGTCCTGGAAATCACGTATGCCGCATTCCTTCTTGCAGACGATCTGAGCTTGAGCATGATTGATGTCGGAACTTTTCGAGCGAAGACCTGCGACGGCGTTGGCCGCCGTTCGTTTCTGCGTGTCGGGGCCACGTTGCCGTGGACACTCGGTGCGTTGAGCGTGAACAACATCGCTCAAGCTGCGGCGGCCACGCGGGCGAAGTCGATCGTGTTTGTCTGGTTGTGGGGAGCTCCTAGTCACGTCGACACGTTCGATCCAAAACCCGATGCGCCAATGGAGTATCGCGGGCCGTTTTCACCGATCCCGACTCGCACGCCGGGTCTGCTGGTCAGTGAACTGCTGCCGAAGCTGGCCGCTCGGTCGCACAAGTACACAGTCGTTCGTAGTCATGTCACCTCGGAACCGGGACATCCCGATGCGGGCACCGTCGGTCTGACCGGCTTCAAAGAAAAGCCCGAGCCGGTGCGGCCGAACTTCGGCTCGATCATCGCCAAGCACCGCGGTCATCGCGGCTCGCTGCCGCCGTTCGTGTCGGTCGGACGCGGCATTCCGCGGGATGTCGTCCGCAAAGTGGATGGTTACGGTGGCGGGACGCTCGGCAAAACCTTCGACCCGTTCATGGTCAGTTGCTCGGATCGCGGCGAGGTTGAGATCCCCGCGTTGCAGTTGCTCGACGGGCTGACTCCGAATCGCGTTTCTGATCGACGCTCCTTACTGTCTCTGGTTGATGAAGTGCCGCGACAACTGGAAGCAGCCGGCATCGACGCCTGGGACCGCACGTTTCAACGAGCCTACGGTCTGCTGACAACACCGGCTGCTCGCGCGGCCTTCGATCTGTCGAGCGAGCCGCAAAAATTGCGCGACAGCTATGGGCAGACAACGTTTGGACAAAGCTGTCTGCTCGCGCGGCGATTGGTCGAGGCTGGCGTGCCGTACATCCAAGTGAACTGGTCCGAGTACGTCGAGTCGATCACTCCCAACTGCGACTTCGGCTGGGACACGCACATCTACAACTTCGAGTTGCTGCAAGACAATCACTGCCCGATCTTCGACCGCGCGTTCTCTGCGCTGCTAGACGATCTCGATTCGCGCGGCTTGCTGAAGAACACGCTGGTCGTGGCGATGGGTGAGTTCGGTCGTACTCCACGGATCAACGGCCGAGCTGCTCGCGATCACTGGCCACGCTGCTATTTCTCTCTGTGGTCGGGTGCTGGCATTGAACCGGGCCGTGTGATCGGCGCGAGTGACAAGTACGCGGAAGACCCCGTCACCGAGGGGGTCACGCCGTTGATGGTCGGCACGACTCTCAGCGAACTCGCCGGGCTCGACACACAAGCTCGTGCTGAACTCCGAGTCCTCGACGGCGGCAGCGTTATTCACGAGTTGATTTGATCAGACCGAATGGGAGGCGAGGCTCCTGCCGAGCCGAGATTGCGAGCGAACATGATCCTCGAAACGGCTCGGTGGGAGCCTCGCCCTCCCGATGGTTCGCGGGCAGCGTCCGCGTTTGGAGTTTTGTTGCCAATGAATCGTTCGCTGTCGTGTTTCACTTTGATCGTCGGCGTTTTGCTCGGTCTCGAAGCGCTCGCTGCCGAGCCGGTCCGTCTGACAACCGACGGTCGCGTCAAACGTGATCCGGTGTTCCTCAAGGCCGACGGCAGCGAAATGCTGTTCTCGGTGCTCGACCAGCCCAAGCAATTGCGGCTGATGAAGCTGACGCTGGCCAGCGGTAAGGTCGAGCCGCTGCATCCGGATGAAACGCGGTCGGAGTTCGAGCCGTCAGTTTCTCGCGATGGACGTTATCTCGCATTCGTCCAGAACCGAGGCAATCTGAGTCTCGCTCTGGTCATCAAGGATCTGATGAACGGAACGCAAGCCGACATTCCGCCGGGCGGTGGGTTCTCAGGGATGCACAGCCCGGCGATCGCACCGGATAACTCGCGGGTGCTTTACAGCTATCCCGAAGAAGGGCGCCAGCATCTCTTCACCACCAGCATCGACGCGAAGCAGCCGACTCGATTGGTGGACTCGTCCGGTGTGAATAACTGGCCGAGCTATTCGCCTGACGGACGCCAGGTCGTGTTTAGTTCGACCCGCGACGGCGACTACGACCTCTACGTAATGAAGTCCGACGGAACTGATGTTCGACGGCTGACCGAGAGTCCCAAGCAAGACATCCGCCCGCGTTGGTCACCCGATGGACGCCGTATCGCGTTCACCAGCAATCGGGACGGAAACTATGAAGTCTACCTCATCGCGCCCGATGGATCGGGGCTGACGCGGATCACCAACCACGTCGAACAGGACGACTACGCCTGCTGGCATCACGAGAGCCGCCGGCTGGTGATCGTTTCCGAGCGGGACGGGCATCACGATTTGTGGCTGGTTGACGTGCCGCAATGAACGTAGCCGTCATAGCTCCGCGTGACGAGGCGAACGCTTCGCGAAGTCCGTGATTGTGGCTGTGTGAGGCATTCGGCTCATCGCGCGGGAGCGTGATGGCTACGTTGCTCAGGTCTTCTTCTTCATCGCACGGCGGAGTTTGTCGGCACCGGACTTCTCTTCCGACTCGACGATCGACTTGAGCGAGCGTTCAACCGCCTCCAGCAGCACTTCCATCGCGAACGGCTTACGGAGGTAATCGTCGACACCGAGCATCTCGGCATAGGCCTTGTGCCGGCCCCCTTCGTTGGCCGTGATCATGATGACCTTGGGCGGGTTCGGCAGACCCTTGAGGAATTCGAGCACCGGGAAGCCACCCATCTTGGGCATCATCATGTCGGTGATGACGAGATCCGGAGAAATCGTTTCGGCCAGACGGCGACCTTCGAGGCCGTTTTGGCCCCATTGCACAGCGTAGCCCGCTCCTTCGAGGACTTTGAGTAACGTCGTGGCGATGTCTCGATCATCCTCGATTAGCAAGATTTTTTTACCGGCCAGCATGGCAATTCCCTCAGTGAGTGTTTGCAGGTGTCGATCGCATAGTAGGTCGCTGCGAGAGCGTTCTCAAGCACTCTCAGCGTAGCAGACGCACTCCGTTTGCCTGCTACGAATCGATCACGAGTCCGTGTTCGGTGATCTCGAACGGCACGATACGGTCATCGCACGCGCTGCCGCGATGCTTGGCAACGTGCAGAGCACGTCGCATGCGCAGGCCGTCGCGAACCTTGCCCATCAGGATGATCGTGTTCGCGTTCGAGAGTGAGTCGCCGCTGTCGATCGGCCGACTCAGCAGATCGTCGAGCATGGTTTCGTGCGACGTATAGAGCAGCACGCAACCAATGTCGCGATGGTCGTAGCGATGTGCCGCGACTTTGTCGGCTTGCGAGCGGAAGTGGACTCGGAACAGATCGCGCGCGACCCAGTCGTCGTCCTTCCGCAGAATCTGGTGATAGACATAGTCGATCACCTGAAATTGAAAGCTGTCACTGTCTCGTTCGGTTGGTTCGATGCCATCGAGCACGCAGCGACGCACCCCTTGCACGAAGTTGCCGTAGAAGAACTGCACCGCGCGATCGAGTTTGCGGGCCAGTTCTGCGTTCCATTCCTGCCACTCTTCCACACGCAGATCGGCTTGTGTGACTCGGCGGCCGCTGCGGCGGAAAAGATGCAAGAAGTCGTGCCGCGCGAGTTCCCGCTGCCAGACGTCATCAACTTCTGAAACTCCCTCTGAGGCGAACTCGCGGAATTGCCAGTCGAACAAACGCCGCGCGTACTCGGCCTGATTCTGGGAATCGCCGCGTGTGGTGAGATCCAGCAGGATGCCCGCTTCACCTTCTTGCGCCCGTCCCGCGTGGGCGAAATGCAGTCCAAGCTGCGTTTTGCCAATGCCGGTCGCGCCGACGACCACTGTCAGAGTGCCGGGCAACAAGCCTCCGCCCAACATCTCGTCGAGCTTGGAAACACCGGTGCTGAGCCGAGAAGTCATCGCGTGGACGTTCCTATTAAAACGCTGGTGCGCCGGACTTCGGTGGCGCGACAGGCTGGACCGCCGCCGCCTTAGTCGCAACAGGCGCTCCCGCGCCACGTTCGCGACGAGTGGCGTAGCGGATTGGAAACGACGGCCAGACTCTATTCGGCACGGCCCCCTGTTCGCCCAGGTCGATGACGGGACCATCAAAGATGCGTGCGGGAGATTTGTTAAAGACGCGTTCGGTGGTCCACTGCGTGAAACCCAGCCATTGCCGATCAGGGGAGAGACCAAAGAAGTTGGCTCGTTCCGCTTTGAAGCCCATGAATTCGCGATCCAGCGCGGCGGTGTGCAATGCGCTCAGCAGGAAGGCCATCGTGACGTAGCCGGTGAGCAAGCCACAGCCCCAGCGAGCACCCTCGTGAACCATGCGATGCACGCCAATGTAAGTCGGAGACAAATAATCCGCACCGGCGCGGATTCCACCGACTGCGGCCGCGAACAGACCGACCAGCACCACCAAATCGAGCCGCGACTGCCACCAATAGTCATTGCCCATCAGGCTGTTGCAGATCGGCTCGAAGAAATTCATCGCGAACAATCCGGCCAGAATCACGCTGATGCAGGTGATCGCAGCACCCCACGCCCCTTCGCCTGCGACCGTATAGGTCACCGCAGCGAGGATGATCAGCAGCAGAACCTCGAGGATCATGGCTGAGCCTCCAATTGCAGGAGGGGATTGCAAATTGCAAATTGCAAATTGCAAATTGCGAATTGACCGGCACCGCAGATTCGACGAACTGCCTGCCGCCGCGTTTGTCTTCCAATTTGCAATTTGCAATTTGCAATTTTCATTTTGCAATTCCTCATCATTCGTGGCTTACTTCACCACGCGCAACAACTCATCAATCGACGTGATCCCCTTGACGACCAGCCGCAGTCCTTCTTCCTGCATATAGAGCATTCCGCCTTTGCGAGCTTCCGCCTTTAAGACAGAGAGAGCTGCTTTCTCGCGGATCAAATCGCGCATACGGTCGGTGATGACCAGCAGTTCGTAGACGCCAACTCGGCCGCGATAGCCCATGCCGCCGCAATAGGAGCAGGCGGCGTTTTCCCCCTCTTTGGGTGGACGATAGAGCTTCTCGATTTTCTCCGCCGGCAGATTGGCCTTCTTCAAGAATTCCGGTTTGGGGACATACGACTCTTTGCATTCGGTGCAGAGCCGCCGAGCCAGTCGTTGAGCCAGGATCGCACTCAGCGAACTGGACAGCATCGAGACGTCTACACCCAGGTCGATCATGCGATACAGCGCGGTGATGGCATCGTTGGCGTGAACCGTGGAAAACACCATGTGGCCGGTGTTGGCTGCCTGGCAGGAGATGTTGGCGGTTTCGCCGTCGCGGATTTCGCCGAGCATGACGATGTCCGGATCTTGCCGCAGCACGCTTCGCAGCGAGTTCGCGAAGGTCTGGCCGGCCTTCGTGTTGATCTCGATCTGCGTCACGTTGTCCATTTTGTATTCGACGGGATCTTCAATCGTGATGATGTTCTGCTGGTACGAATCGATGTCGTTGAGACACGCATAGAGCGTCGTCGATTTACCGGCACCGGTCGGACCACAGACCAGCAGCAGACCATGCGGCTGATGCACAACTTCCTTGAGTTGCTCTTCCAGTTGTTTGCGGAAGCCGAGGTCATCCAGCGTGCTGACCGAATTGGACTGATCGAGGATACGCAGCGTCATCTTCTCGCCATCGCGAGTCCCTTGCGTGGCCACGCGGAAGTCGATTTCGCGACCGCCCGTGATCGCTCGGAAGCTGCCGTCGAGCGACTTGCGTTTCTCAGTGATGTCCATTGCGGCGAGGATTTTGAAGATGTTGACGACATTGTCGCCGAGCGCCCGATCGAACGGCTCGACGGAGTACATCACACCATCGACGCGCAGGCGGACTTGTAGTTCATCCTCCTTGGGTTCGAGATGGATGTCGGTCGCACGCTTGATGAGCGCGTCGTAAACGAGCTCTTTGGCGGCGAGGAATCCGCGCGAATTCTCGACTTGTGAAGTGCGGCTGGTGTCGCGGCGGCCGGTCGAAGTCTTGCCAACGAACTCAATGTCCGGGCCGAGCAACTGCTGCTTGAACTTCTTGCCTCCCAGATTGATCCCCAGCCGAGCCGCCAAACGAAACGCGACGCTCTTGATGTGCTTGGGAGTCAACAGCCGAGCCGACTCTGGCACGCAGGCGTTGCGTTCGCGGATGTACAAACCCAGCGGCAGGCCTTGCAGCGCCAAGCTCAGAAAGTAACCCAGCAGAAACGGAGACATCGACACGCCCGTCAGCATGGAGGCCAAGCCCCCCGCGAAGAGTGCCGAGTTCCAGAACTCACTGTTGACCTTCAGTGCGTTGCTGTCTTCGTTGACCCACTGCCCCAGCCAAATCCAGCCAAAGAACAACGCGACGAACGGCACGAACCTCCACAGATTGAGATAGAAGCCAATCTGCGGCGCACCACTGCGACTTAACTCGATGGGCAGGTTGCCACGGAAGAACGGAGTGGGTGTCGGCGGGAAGCGATTCTGATCGATCACCCTGGGTGCCGCTGCTGCGGGAGCGGCGGATGGCTCGGCAGCAGTCCTGTCCGCGGGGGCGGGTTGCGCGAGCGAAACATTGGCCAAGACGACGCTCAGCAGCAGCACACTGCCGGCAAAGCGCCTGTACCAGCGCCGTGGTTCCGATTCATTCCCATGACTTCGCATCATCGGCTACTACTCATCCGCCATCGGCCGCGCTCTCGGTCGTTGCGGCCAAAGCGTGAAAACCGTCCCGTTCAAGTGCGGGGCATGGTACTGGCGACGCGAATGACTGGCTAGTTTCGCTCCCGGCTCGACGAGAGCATCGCGGGGGACATGCCGACGTCTACGATACTGCACGCACAGAGGACCGCCAGACCGAGCTTATCCAGAGCCGCGATCAACGAGTCGCTTTCGCTGCCAGGATTGAGCCACACCTCGCGCGGCTGACACGCGGCAATATCGTCCAGCAGCGTCAGTCCGATTTCCGGTGGCACGTACACGCTCACGCGGTCGATCGGCCGGACCGGTAGGTCTCGCAACGAGTGATACGCCGGCAAGCCTTCGATCTCATCGGCTCGTGGGTTGATCGGGAAGACTTGCCAGCCGGCTCGAGCGTGGGCGTGCACCGACTTATTGCCGTGTTTGGCGCGATCACGACTGGCTCCCAGAACGGCAACGGTCGGCATTGGGGCATCCTTTCTGTTTGACGCGACACTCACCCGAAGAGGTTGTGAGTTTTTCGCCACCGACCTTATGTGGGTGGCGTGAAGAAATCACATCCTCGAAGCGCCAGCGAAGGAGAGTACTTCACGACACCAGACCAGCGCATGCTCGGAGCATACCCCCTCACTGACGCTTCGAGTGATTGGCTCAGTGCCCGAAATAATCAGCAACTGGCAGCCTATCAACAACGTTGTAAGCATTGCGATTGAATCCCGCACCGATATGCTGTCGCCCCAGTTTCGGCCACGTCAGCCAAGTGGTCGTAAATCGTTCGCTATCGGTCGCGAACTCTTCGTTTGGTTGTGTTTCAGGATGTGCCGCGAATGTCCTCCGATCCCTCTCTCACCCCCGCCGATCCCACCATTACTACTGACTCAACTGCAGAGGCGAATCCACCTGCGGAAGAAGCGACACGCCGAGTCACGCTCAACCCCACCGGTACCGATGAGTTCAAGGCGGTCGGCTCGGTCGATCCCGCGAAGCTTGAACGGGGTCGCGATATCGACGCCGAGGCCGAACGTGAAGCTCGGCCGATGCGAGAATCCTCCAAATTTGACCAACCGATTCAACGGCAGACGAGCACCGTCGAGATGCCCGTCGAACAAGAACTCGACGCCGCGCTGGAGGCCGAGATCAACGCCGCGATGGGGGGCGAAGCAAGCTCACACGTCGGCGAGGTCGCCACTGTCACGGCACCGATTGCCGAGACGCCACCTGAAGACACACTTACGCAAGGCCGGAAGCTGAAGGGCAAAGTCGCGCTGCTGCATGCCGAAGACATGTTTCTGGATCTTGGATTCCGTTCGCAGGGCATCCTGCCGCTCAAGCAGTTCGAGGGTAAAGAAGTTCCCGCGGTCGGCACCGAGTTGACCGTCATCGTCCACAAGGTAAGTCCCGAAGAAGGGCTGATTCACGTCAACCTCCCCAGCGGCCGACAGAAGGTGCAAGGGAATTGGGACGCGGTGCAAATCGGAATGGTCGTCGATTGCACGGTGTCGAAAACCAATAAGGGTGGACTGGAAGTGAATGTCGGCTCGTTGCGCGGCTTCATGCCGTCGGGACAAGTTGCGTTGCACTTCATTGAGAACCTGGAGTCGCTCCTCGGTCAAAAGATGACGGTGAAGATCCTCGAAGCGAACAAAGCCAAGAAGAATCTCATTGTCAGCCGCCGCGCGTTGTTGCTCGAAGAGCGTGCGGAAGCGGAACAGAAAATCCTCGCTACGCTGGAAGTCGGCCAAACGCTCGACGGCACCGTGAAGACGATCAAGGATTACGGCGCGTTCGTGGACTTGGGCGGAGTCGATGGCTTCATCCATATCGGTCAGATGAGTTGGCAGCACATCAAGCATCCCAAAGAGGTGCTCGGCGAAGGCCAGGCGGTGCAGGTCAAAGTCATCTCGATCAGCGAAGACAAAAAGAAGATTGGATTGAGCGTCAAGCAGCTCAGCAGCAGTCCGTGGGAGAACGCCGCAAGCAAGTACGCCGTCGGCGAGAAAGTGTCCGGCACGGTCACTAGGTTGACCGACTTCGGCGCTTTCGTACAACTGGAGCCTGGTGTCGAGGGCATGGTTCACATCAGCGAACTCGATCACAAACGAGTCGCTCGCGTCGGCGACGTCGTGGCTGTCGGTCAGGAACTGGAACTGCAAGTTCGCGACGTCGATCCGATCAAACGGCGAATCGGCCTGTCACTGAAGGCGTTCAAGGCGAAGCCGGAAGCTCCGCCACCTCCGCCGGAAGAAGCTCCGGAAGAACCCGCTCCGCTGCCACCAAAACGGAAGACGCCGCTCAAGGGGGGCCGCGAGCGCGACGAACCGCAACGCGGCGGGATGTTCGGCAATCCGTCCGATTTCAAATGATGAGCGAGGGTCGGCCGATGGAGCGACTACTCTGGACCGTCTTCGTCCTTTTGATCACTTCGACGACCTCCGTGTTCGGCCAGTCGTCGGACAAGTTTCGTGACACTCGGCACCGCATGGTCAAAGAGTGCATCGAGCGGGAAGGGATCAAAGATCCGCGCGTGGTCGACGCCATGCGGACCGTGCCGCGGCATGAGTTCGTGAAGCCCGGTCAGCAGAAGGATGCTTATCACGACACGGCGCTGCCCATCGGCAATCAACAGACGATCTCGCCGCCATTCGTCGTGGCCTACATGACCGAAACCATCGAGCCAAAAGAAACCGACGTCGTTTTGGAGATCGGCACCGGCAGCGGCTATCAAGCGGCGGTGCTCAGCGGGCTGGTCAAAGAGGTCTACACGATCGAGATCGTCGAACCCCTCGGCAAGGAAGCGGAGCGGCGACTCAAGAAGCTCGACTACAAGAACGTGTTCTGCAAAGTCGGCGACGGATACCTCGGTTGGCCGGAGCACGCACCGTTCGACAAGATCATCGTCACTTGCTCGCCGGAGAACGTGCCGCTGCCGCTCGTTCAGCAACTCAAAGAAGGGGGCAAGCTGCTGATCCCGCTGGGCGAACGCTATCAGCAGGCGTTTCATTTGTTTGAGAAAAAGGGAGGCAAGCTCGAACAGAAGCGGTTGATCCCGACGCTCTTCGTCCCCATGACCGGCAAGTCGGAAAACCTGCGTGAAGCGCTCCCCGACCCACTGCAACCGCGATTGCTCAACGCCAGTTTTGAGATCGACGAGAACAAAGACGGACTCCCCGACAGTTGGCACTACCAACGCCTGACGGAGTTGCTGACGACAGAGCCACCTGACGGAAAAGCGTTCCTGCGGATGGAGAACTCGGACCCCGGCCGGCTCGCCCAAGCCTTGCAGGGAATGGCGATCGACGGCCGCAAAATTGGCGCAGTCGCGATCAGCTTGCAGATGCGTGTTAAAGACATCCGCCCCGGCAACGAACTGATTGCGAAGCCGCTGCTCGCCGTGCATTTCTACGATCAGCTCCGCAAAGAAATCGACACACAGGTGATCGGCCCGTGGCTGCGCGAGTCCGATTGGGAACTGGTCGGCACGACGATCGCGGTCCCCAAAGAGGCGCGTGAAGCGATCGTTCGCATCGGCCTCAACGGCGCGACCGGCCGGCTCGACATCGACGACATCCGCTTCCGGCCCAAGCCGCGATAGTCTGGAGTTTCGCTCCCTCGGTCGAATCATCCACGCAACTTGCACTTCGCTGCGCTACGGTTCAACACCCATCGATCGCCTGTTTTTGTCGTCCTGAGTCACGCCCCTGGCGTTCTCTTGGTCATCACTCTCTTTGTCGCGAATCGCATGTGGCCAGCCGACTCGCCGCCTCCGATACGAAGGACGGCAGGAACCGCAAGAAGAAACTGGCGACGTGTTCGGTCGTGTCGACGCGCACCCATTGGCGGGTGAATTTGAAGCGGATGCTGCCATAGGCGTGGTGGGGGTTGGGGACCGAGTACAACGATTCGCGGGTATTGCACAGATGCAGACAAGCCCAGGCGACACGGGCCAAGCTTTGGAAATACCGCCGCTGCCGAGCCGCATCGCCGACGCGGATCGCCAACCGGTACGCCGACGTCAGACCTTCCGCCCGTGCTCCGTCTGGGTACGGGTGGTCGCCGTAGTGGTAAAAGAACGAACCGATGTCATCGGAAAACAGCGAGTTCTTTGGCGTGTATTGGTGATCGCACATCGCGTCCGCATCGGCAAAGACGAACTGCAAGTTTTCGGCCCGCTGGAATTCGGGAAGATCCCACAACTCGTCGATGCCCATCATCAGCCACGAATCGGACGGCAGCGGAGCAAAATGTTGCGGGTACTTTTTCGGTCGCTCGAAAATCAGAAACCGCAACGCCCGCTGCAATCGCTCCGTGATCAATGTTCGCTCGGCATCCGATCGGCAGACGTGCTTGAGATATCCCGCTAGCCCGATAATCGCCTCACCCGGATAGTAAAACGAAAACAACTGCGGGTTCTCGTCGAGAGTGACCTGCCGATCCAAGTAAGTGTGGTAGTACCGGAACTCACCCGACTCTTGAATCTCCGCCACGAGGTGATTCGCCAGCTTTCGAGCCGCCGCTTCATAACGATTGTCGCCGAAGAGATGTTGAAACAGCGTGAGCGAATACAGCCCTAGCCCGCTCCCTCCGAGCTTTCCCTTCTGGTTGTCGACCGCATACGCCGCCCGTAGACCGCTCGCCGTGTCGTACTCCACCAGCGTCTTCAAATAGCACTCGATCGCCGCCACGACGGCTCGATGCACGAGCGACCCCGCATCGCGCGGCATGTTCTCCGCCAGCCGTCCATCACGCGTCACCGCTTCATAAAACAGCAGAGTCAGAATCCCACCGCAATGCCGCACGAAGTTGTAGAACGGATTCGTCACCGGATCGCGTGTCGGATGTTCGTGATTCACCTGCGAGTCGGTCTTCGCATCGTAGTAATACTCAAACTGCCCACTGCGGTCCTGAGTCCTGACAACCCGCTCAATCGCCGCCCGTGCCCGAAGAAACAAATCCTCCGCCGACACTCGTTCGCCGAGCACCGGGGTCCCGCGATAAAGCGGAATCCAACGATCCTCGAATCGTAGAAAACTCTGCGACCGAAACCGGAAGAACTTCAGCGATGAAAACTCTTCGCCGGGAGCCAGCCGCTGAACCGCCTGACGCAACTGGCTCAGCCCCAACACCGATTTCACAAACGCATCCCCCGGCAAGAAGTACCGAGTCTGTGAGCCTCCGAGAATGCGAAACCCATCCACTCCGAATTCAAACCGGTCTGGTCCCAACGAGTTCTCGCTCAGCGTTGCAAACTCCACCGGCGTCGGTTCGTCCCGAATGAAATCCACCTGGATCCGCACCGCATTGCGGAACCGCAACTCGCTGAGGAGCGCGCCCAGTATTTCCTCCAGCGATTTCAACTTCGTCTTCTCAATGTCTTGGTCCCCGCCAGCCACCGGATCATTCGCGAACTCGGCAAACCGAGGATGCCGCCGCACCGCTCGAATCACTGACGCCACCAACTGCGACGAATCCGACATTCCTCCTCGCACAACCAGCAGCCGATCCCGTCCCGGTTGATACAGAACGACGGCGATTCCCCAGCATGGAATTGTTTCTGATGCCACGGTTTCAGCCTTTGGACTTAGCAAGACTAACCTCCCCGCCACTTGGGCTTGTCCCAGTGGTTCCCGCGCTTCTGCACGACAGCGAGGCGTAGGCTCTGTCCCGCAAATCGAAGTAGGTCAGCCTTTCCAGGCTGACCCGATGGGGAATCGACGTCGTTTCGCTCATTCAGGTCAGGCTAGAAAGACCTGACCTACGATTTGCGGGACAGAGCCTAGTGCAAAAGCGCGGGAACCACTCCGGCAAGCGGGGTATCGGTCGGTTATTTGCAAGCCGCTGCCTGACGAGTCACGACCATTCGCGTGTGCTTCCGCTGAAAGACGGTTTCTTCGGCCTGCCCGCCGGACTCCGCGCCTGTGACCTCAATTTGAAACTGCGGCCAGTCGGCGTTGTCGTCGCTCAATTCACCGCGCAGAGCAACCGCGCTGCAAGCGCGGATATCCCGGCTCAGCAGCCGACCTTGTTGCTTTCGGAAGGCGACCAGGATTTGCAGACCCGGCAGCAAACGGACAGGAGCCACCAGCCGGCCCTCTTCCTCCAACTGCGTGATCCAACTGCCGGCGATGTCCGTTCCCGACGCCGTCACGACAATCCCGTCATACCGATCCAACACCGTCACCGGCTGAAACCCATCTTGGCAGCGCACCGCGATGTTCCCGAAGCCCGGCTTCCGAAACCACTCGTTCCCATCCTCCGTGGTTTGAGTTTCAAAGCCGAACCCCGCCAGATTCCTCTGAGCCATCTCCACCAAGTCGTCATCAATATCCACCGAGACCACTCGCCCCGCTGGCCCGACCAGTCGAGACAAAATCGTGGCCGTGTAACCGGTCCCCGAACCAATCTCCAAAATCCGTTTCCCAGTCGAGGCTCCGACCATGCTGGCCATGAGCGCGATGAACGACGGCTGCGAGCACGAACTCCGCCCCTTGCCGTTCCCCATCGCCGTCATGATCGCCTTGTCCGAGTAAACCTCCTCCAGCGCCAGCCCCGGCAAAAACAAATGCCGTGGCACGGATTCAAACGCGTCGGACAACTCGGGCGAAGAAAAGCACCCATGCGCCGCGCGAAGTTGTGCGACAAACTGCTGATGCTTCTGCTGAGCAACGGCCTGATCCATGAATGAAACCTCTCAAGGTAGCCGCGTTCGCCAGAACGCGGGCGGCCCGCACTCTGGCGAGTGCGGCTACGGGAAGCCGAGCTACGAATGCCGCAGTTCCATCAACGGCTCACCAATCTGCTCCAACGTCGGCAACTCCGCCAACCCCATCAGCAGATGCACCCGCTCCGACGGCTCAGTGCTCCGGTTCACCGCCCGATGAGTGACATCCACCCGCACCAGCCACGCCGAGCCATCCGCCGGCAAATGCACGCTCTCGATTCGGCCATCGGCCAGCTTCCATTCAAAGAACGCACTCGGATTCGTGATGATCGGAATATGCAGCCGCCACGTCTCTTTGTCCGAGTCCGTATGCCACCCCATCACCGCTCCGTCATTCACCAGCTTCATCACCCGCACCCGATACGGTTTCAGTGGCCGAGCCTCCAACCGCTGCATCGTCTCTTGCAGAGCACCGCTGCAAATCTCCGTTGGCTTGCGTCCCCGAATCCCTCCCGACTTCGGATCAATCCGCTGAACCCCGTCCGTCAACGACCCATAACGACTGGTCACCGCCCAACCGACGTAGTTCGCTTCATTGTCCTTGTACGGCGTCGCCGGCTGCCCAGCCACCACCGTTTCGTAGTGCTCCCGCAACCGATCCGCATCGATCTGAAACTCCTTCAGACGCCCGTACAAGACATCCCGCGACACGGTCACCATCGGCAATCTCTCCAGAGGAATAACACCGTCACCAACGCAACTGACTGTCAACAAATGCGAGAACCTCGCGACTTTTGTCGTCTCGGCGTTTCAGTCGTCGGTAATCGTTCACGAGCACGGCAGCAGTGACGGAATTGGCTGTTGTTTGAAATGAGCTTGAACGGCGGTGACCAGGTAGTCGTAGATCGAACGGTTTTGGAGGCGGCAGGTTTCCGAGACGGTGAGGATGCGTTCGAG
>SXKJ01000410.1 GCA_005778115.1 Planctomyces sp.
CCATCCCCCCAACCCTGATAAAAAACCTCTCGGAGATCCCAAACTCAGCCAGCTCTCTCCGCAAGAAAAGAAGCAACTCACCAACTTCACGAATGAAAACATCGCCGCTTAAAAATTCTTCACGGCGTTGCCCGTTGGGGCGAAATACAAAACGACTTGGCAACCTCGAACAACTGACTTTGTTGATGCTCGATCCGCATGCTCAATTCCTCGCTGCGTTGGCCGAGGCCGGATTTCCGGTTTCGTCAGTCGCGGCGATTCGCGACCAATACGATCCGTTGCCGAGCGGCCTGGCGGAGTTGTTGCTCGAATGGATTCCTCGGCTGGAGGATCGGCGGCTGCAAGAGTCGGTGGTGTGGGCGTTGTTGGCGGCTCGGAAGGGGACGTTGGACGGAGCCAAGCTCAGCGAGTTGTTCGACTCGGCGACGAATGACGACTTGAAGCGGGCGATTGCTTCGGTCATCCATCAGACTCGACCGCGGAACATCGACGAGTGGCTGATCGCGGCGGTTCGAGATCGGCGTTCGGGAGCCTCACGCAATCTGTTGGCGGCGGCGGTTGCGAAAATGTTGTCACCCGAACGATTGGTGTCGGTACTGATCGAAGTCTTTCACGACGCTCCGCTGGCGGCCGTGCATCCGCTCGGCAAAGTGGGAGACAGTGCCGTGCTAGACGTTCTCGCTGCGGCACTCCCAACGGCGACCGGTCTGTTGCGACGCGAGCTAAGACAGGCGATCGCGCGGATCGAACGACGATTGGCGAAGGCTCGGCAGAAGGGGCGTTGAGCGAGTCCGTAAGTGGCGGCGGTACGTTGCGATGCTTGAGCAGTGGAGACGTTTTGCCTTTGGGTTTGGCCACAACAAACACAAAAAGCCACAAGAAGAACCTCCAGGAGGAGTGTGAGGAAGTGCGGTTCGTTTCCCTTCTTCTTTGTGCCTTTTTGTGTTTCTCGTGGCAATCCCCAGACTTGTCTGGTTCGTGGGGCAACGGACTCTCTAACTCTGACCGAATAGAGCGACTTCAGCCCCGAATGCGTTGGGCGAATTCTTCATTCCGGTTCCGCGCCATCGCGGGTTTCCAAGCGTTGCAGCACGCGCTTGTCGGTCTTGTTTGAGTAGAACTTCACCGAGCCATCCGCGTGCAGGAACGTCGCGCCGGTGCTGGCTTCGTTGCCGAAGCCTCGGAACTGGCGGTTCAAGCCTTCGCCAATTGAGCGGACGTTGCCCGGTTCGCCCCAGGGTGGGAAGGTGTCGCGGATCTCGCCGATGATGATCGTCTGGCTGAGCCCATCGGTGAAATGTTCCCGTCGCACCGGACCGCCGTCGGAGAAGAGGCCGAGATGTACCAGTCCCGTTGGCTCGCGCACGTCTTGCCCGCCGACCCCTGCGAAATGCGTGAGCGATAGCCCGCGCGGCGAGCGGGATGGCTTGCGGCGCGGGAGTGAGAATTCGGGAATCGTCTGCTGCATCGCGGCCAAGTTGGCGGGCGCGTCATAGGGTTGTTTCAAGTCGATTTGACGATAGATCGGTTCGTAACCCAGCGCCGGCAATAGCGGAGTCATCCAGCCGTGCATGGGGACGTTGTCGCCGTGCGCGTCGCGGCCTTTCATTGCCGCTTCTGGGAATTGTCCTTGCTGAGCATGAATCTGATCCAACGCTTGACCCATGCGCCGCAGTCGGCCGTCGATCTGTTCGCGTCCCGCATTGGCTCGTGCTCGATCGCCCAATCCCGCGAACACGATCGGCGCGAGAAACATGCCGAAGGCTCCGAGCAACACGCTGGTTTGCGCGGTCCAGCGCCCCTTCAAACGACCGCGTGAACGACGGACGTCTGAAGATGCCATGAAGCCTAACACGATGGCGACTAAGCCAATCACCAGCGCTGGGAATCGCCACCACCATTCCGGTCGATAGCTCAAACCCGACACGAGAGCTGCCAAGATGGCGAAGCCGATCGCCACGATCGCGCGTTGAGACCATTCTCGCTCATCCTCGTCGAACGGTTCCGGCTCCGGTTCCGGTCTCCAGGTCGATTGCAGGTGAGTCATCGCCGCGAGGCTCGCAGCCTGTGCGAATTTCTGTTCGGCGGTCAGCTCTTTTTGAGGGGCGACGATTGGTGTTGGAACAACAGTGGCGACTGGCTCCGGGTCGTCGTCGATGATGATCTCAGTGCGTCCGATCTCCTCATCTTGTTGCGACTCTTTTTTGAGTTCAGCGACTGGAGGCGTTGATGCAGTCGCCTGCATCACGCCCCACAAACCCTTGGGTTTGACGGCATCCCCAGCACTCTCAGGCGAGCGGTGTGGCGTCAGCCCCCCGGTCTCGTCAGCGGTCTTGTCGTCGCTCGACCGGGGGGCTGACGCCGCCCCGCTCGCCTGTGCTTCAGTGTCGTTCGAGCCGCGCATCACCTCCCACAAACTTCGTCGGGCCGGAGCGGACTCGTTAGCGACTTGCGTATCGGTTTCCTTTGTCGCAAGCGGCTCAGGGGATGGGACGGAACTACTCGTGTCTGTGTGCGATTGCCACAGTTGTTGAAACATCCGCTTGCCGGCCGGGACGTGTGACAGCAGTGCGCGGCCGCAGATCGGGCAGACCTGATCGGCGACAACTGCCGCGTCGCCTGGCTGCTCGCGGTCAGCCAGTTCTGTGACGTGTCCGCAGTCGCAAGTGACGGTCACGGGCATCGGCCTAACCCTTGTCGAGCGTGGAGCGTCCCAGCGCCGTATCGAACTCGCTGATCGCTGGAATCAACATCGCGATGGTCGTGAATCCGTAGGCGGTCAGGATCGAGAAGCAGACCCCCAGCGTTCCGTGCAGCAAGAATTCGGTGATCGCGTAGAAGGTGAGGAACGGCAGACCGCTCGCCGCCAGCGACAGCGCGACCGACGGATTGCGATGTGTCAGCGAGGCGTACAGCCCGATGCTGCCGACCAGAATGAAGACTAGGAAACTCTGAAACTGCAAGAAGAACGACGACCGTGCCTCGACCAGCAGAATCATGAAGATCACGATGCCGATGAAGAGGAAGAACATTGTCCCCAAGCTGTTCGCGATCGACGACCGCGAGCTATCAAAGCTGAATCCGGCATGCAGCCCTAACATCGCCGCGAAGCAAATCAGCGCGAGAAAACTCAGCAGCACGTAGAACGAATTCTCAAAGCCCACGCCGCCGATCGACAACTGCCAGCCGATCAATGCCAGCGGAATCACGATCAACTCCTTCGTGTTGAACAGCACGCCGCCGAGCTTTCCGAAGACGAACTCCTTCGCCGTGATGTCGGTGACGAGCAGCAACTCCAGTGTCTTGGTGTCCTTCTCGGTCGTGATTGACGTCACTCCCTGAGCATTGACCAGCAGCAACGTCAGCAGGCCCAGTGCGACGAATCCAATCCCCGCTGGCGAGACCACTCCCAGAAGCAACTCACCGCTGCCGCTCGACGACCACAGCGACCAGCCCACGACAGCGGCGATCGCGTAATAAGCCAGCTTGATCAGCACCATTCGCCGGCCGTACGCGCGGGTACACATTTCTCGCCAGATGACCGGGTTGACCCAGATGGTGCGATGCTTCACTCGAGTCTCGCCCGTGACGTCCGCCTTTTCGGTCGGCGGTGGAGCAAACGACGCTTGATTCGGATTCCACACTCGAAGCCGCGCGATGCTTACCCCAATCAGACTGGCCGCAAGAACGCTCAAGGCCGCGACCGATCGCGCGGCGACTTGGGAATAGTTCAGACCGCCATAGTTTTCAAAGGGATTCATCACCGTCATCAGTGCACGATACGGATTCAGCAGACCTGCCAGGCCACCAACCATCGACGACGCCCCGGCCACCGCGACCACCGCCTCGATCGCGCCGAGGAACAACACCAGTCCCAACACGCAAATGGCCAACGTCTGAAACGTCTTCTCGCGCCAGAAGGCGACCATTCCGCCCCAGGCTCCCGATGCGAACGTCGCCGCCAGGCACAGGCCGATCGCCCACGCCACTTGATCGGGAGCCACGCCTCCCAACAGCAACACCACACAAAACACCGGCACCGAGGTCGCGACCAAGACCAGCGGCAGCAACAGGCTCGCCAGCAATTTGCCAAGCACCATCTCACGCCGCCGCAGGTCGGTCATCAGCAACAGGATCAGCGTCCCGCGATCCTTCTCTTGCGCGACATTCCCCGCCGTAAACAGCATTCCGAAGAACAGCACGAGCGTCATTTGCAGCAGCGAGAAAATCTGAAAGATCAAATTCCCAAAGTGCGCCACGTCACCGAGGCTCCGCACTTGTTGCCAGCCGAACGTGGCCTGCCCGGCCGTGTACATCAGCACGAACAACCCGGCGACATAACCCGTCCGAATCAAGAAATGCCGTAAACGCCGCGGGGTTGTCAGTGCTTCACGCGAAAAAATGGGACCGGCGAACAAGGTCAGCTCCTGAGGAAAACAGATTGCAAACTGCAAATTTGAAATTGCCAATTGAAGAGACGGGACATGACAAACGACGCAACTCAGCCCTTCTGAAGTTCCAATTCGCAATTTGCAATTTGCAATTTGCAATTTGCAATCCCTTCCCGAACGAAGTGCCCGCTCCGTCCACCAGACTTCTCCAAGAGTTCGATCGGGCCAATCGACATGCCACGATCAACCGCCTTGCACATGTCGTAAATTGTCAAAGAAGCGACGCTGACCGCCGTGAGTGCTTCCATCTCAACGCCGGTTCGGCCATGAACGCGGACGGTCGCTTCGATTCGCACCGTCTGAGGGTCGACGAACTCAAAGCCGACCTCGGCACTGTCGAGACCGAGCGAATGGCACAGCGGAATCAATTCCGCCGTCCGTTTCGTGGCCATGATGCCTGCCAGCCGAGCGACCTCGAAGACATCCCCCTTGGCGACTTGCTTGTTGCGGATCAAGTCGAGTGTCGTCGGCTGCATCTTCAAGTAGCCGACCGCACGAGCCTGCCGTAGCGTCACCTCTTTCGAGCTGACATCCACCATGCGGCTCGCGCCGGTTTCGTCGAAGTGTGTCAGTTCGGGCATGACGGTCTACTCGGCGACAGCTTCCAGTTGGATCGACGAGGCTTTGCCGTCCTCGGCCACTTTCACGGGGATGTTCCAGCGAGTCGTGTTCAACTTGCAAACGCCACCGACGCCGTCGCGGCAGTAAGAGAAGGATACGCTCAACAAGAACTTGGCTTCGCCGGAGGGCTTCGCCAACGGGATGGAGAACGTCGCGACTCCCTCCTTCTCATCAGCGGCTTTGCGCGTCCTCAATTGGTCGGCCGCGATCAATGCTTGTTCGCCGGAGGCTTCCAGCTTGTACCGGACCTTGTCTAACTTATTGAGCTTGTAGCCTTCGGGTAATTTCAGTCTCACTTCAAACGCCAGCTTGTTCCCCGCCGCGAGGCTTTGCGCGGCGACATCAATGACTCCCTTGAGATCACCGGTCGCGTCGGCTTCTTTTGGGGCCGGCGGTGGTTGCAGGCCGTCGATCTTCAATTCGGTCATCGTCCCCGATTTTAGATCGACCACGCAGACGCGGTGATTGTTCGTGTCGGCGATGAAGATCTTCCCCTTCGTTGCGCTCACCCCGGCCGGCTCGGAGAGCTGTGTGAGGCCGGCTCCCGCTTTTCCGGTGCCGAAGATCGTCTTCACTTCACGCTTGGTGACGTCGAGCTTCTTGATCTTGTGGTTGTAGCTGTCGGCAATAAACACCGTACCGTTGTGGACGGCCACGTCGAGCGGATGCTGCAACAGCGGCCCCGCGACCTCTTCTGGGTTGCCCGGTTCATTGGGCTTCAACAATCCCTGGCCGTCGCGGTCTCCGAAGACGAACAATCGACCGCCACGCAACTCCGAAGTGCCGACCACCGTGCTGACCGCGGTCTTCGAATCGAGACCGACTCGGCGAATCGACGAGCCTTCGCTATCGGCGACGTAGATGGCTTTCCCGTCGCTCGCGATCCCCGACGGCTGAGCGAACGCTGACTCTTCCAGTGGGCCATCAATAATGTCTTCTCGACCGCTGCCGGCGAACACGCTGATCGTCTCCGAGCCGAGTTTGTGAGCCCAAAGCTGATGTGGCCCCGCCATCGCGACGTACAACGTGCCGTCCACATGCGACAGCGACCACGGACTGTTGAGCGCGGTCTTCCGCAACGCTCCACCACTGGCGCGGAACTGAGCCTGCACGCCGGTCCCCGCCAACGTCGTCACTTTCTTCGTGGCTAAGTCCACGACACGCAGCAGGTGGTTCTCGGTATCAGAGATATACAGCTTCTCCCCCACCAACTCGGTCCCTTGCGGGCGGAAGAAGCTTGCCGACTTGTAGTCGCCATCGACCGCGCCGGCCGTTCCGTTGCCAATCACATCCAGCAGCTTGCCATCGAGCGTCGTGATGACGATCCGATTGTGATTACTGTCGGTGATGAAAAGCCGATTCGAGGCTTCGTCAGCCAGTACCTTGCCAGGGAATCGCAGTGCTCCCGGCTTTACGCGATTCCGTTCCAAATCGAACTTCACGGGAGTCTCGTCGAGCGTCCCCTTCGCACGGTGATAGGCGACGACGCGGCCGACCACTTCGTCGAGCAACTCACGATGTCCTTCGCCTGAATCGGTCCCGCAGAAGTAACCTTCCGGGTCGATCAGCGCGATGGACGGCCAGGCTCGGATGCCAAACCCGCGCCAGATTTTCATTTCGGCGTCGTTGACGATCGGATGCTCGATCTCATATCGCAAAGCGGCGCGGCGGATGTTTTCGGTGTCCTTCTCGTTGTCGAACTTCGCCGAATGCACGCCGATGACGATCAGTTCCTTCGGGTACTTATGCTCGAGGTATTTCAGATCCGGCAGGATGTGCATGCAGTTGATACAGCAGTAAGTCCAGAAATCGAGGATGACCACCTTGCCTCGTAGGTCTTTCAGATTGATCGGCCCCGACGCATTCAGCCAATCGATGCCGCCATCCAGTTCGGTCCCCTCCAGCTTGATGCGTCGCGGGAATGGGTTTTCGATTTCGGCCGGCTCGTCATCGGCCTTCTTCTTGCTGGCTTCTTTCTTGGCGGCCGGTTTAGCGGTGCCGGTCTCTTTCTTGGCGGGCTTGTCAGCCTTCTCTTCTTTCTGTTCCGCCGCGCTGGCCGGCGAGATGAGTGGATCAGTGAGCGACGGCGTTCGCGAGCCGCTGGTCGCCCAAATCGCCAGCGTTGCGACAGCGGCGCACAGTACGAGCCAGACGAACGGGGCTGGCGGGGTCTTCTTCAAAGAAGGAGGGGACGGCTGAGCGGGAATCTGGGCGGCAGGTTCGGACGAAATCATCGAAAAACTCCTCACGATCAGATGCGCGATGCGGCAGGCGTCGCGGCTGCTCTTCAGCCGCGTGACTTGGGAGCAGCATCCAGGTCACTGCGCAAGACGTCAAGCGGCCTGCGACAACTTTCCGGGGCGGACTGACGAACGACGATCGCTGCTGCTCGCTACAATTCGCCCCCATGACGACACTGCTTCCCAAGATTCTTGATTTGACGCCAGCGGATCTCACCGACTGGCTCGTCGCGCACGAATGGCCCAAGTTTCGAGCGGGGCAACTGCGACGCTGGCTGTTCCGCCGCCGAGCGACCTCGTTCGAGCAGATGACCGACTTGCCCCAAAAGCTCCGCGAGCAACTGGCGTCGGAGTTTCAGCTCTTCGCGGCCGAGGTCGAGTCGCATCAAGTCGCGGTGGATCGGACCGAGAAGCTGCTGCTCAAGTTGACCGACGGCGAGCACATCGAATGCGTTGTGATGCGTGAGCCTGAGCGAGTCACCGTCTGCATCAGCACACAAGTCGGCTGCGCGATGGGCTGCGTGTTTTGTGCCAGCGGGATGCTCGGCCTGAAACGGAATCTCTCGGCAGGAGAGATCATCGAACAGGTCTTGCGGATCCAGGCGGTGATCGGTGCCGATGAGCGGATCACGAACATCGTCGTTATGGGGATCGGCGAGCCGCTGGCGAATCTCCCCGCGTTGCTGCAATCGCTAGAGGCTTTCAATTCCCCGGATGACCTGGGCTTGGGAGCGCGTCATATCACCGTTTCCACGGTTGGTCTGCCGGCGAAGATTCGGGAGTTCGCCCGTATCGGCAAGGAGTACAACCTCGCGATCTCGCTGCACGCGCCGAACAATCAGGTCCGCGACAGGCTGGTGCCGGTCAACGACAAGATCGGCGTGGACGCGATCCTCGAAGCGGCCGACGAATACTTTGAGATCACCGGCCGCCGAGTCACCTTCGAATACGTGCTGCTCGCCAAGGTCAACGACGAACCTCAGCATGCTCAGCAACTGGTGCAACTCCTGCGAGGCCGCTGCGCTCACGTAAATCTGATCCCGATGAACGGTGTCTCGGTCTTGCCGTATCACGAACCAGCCGCGCCGCGTACTCAGCAGTTCGTCGCGATCCTCGAACAGGCGGGCATTCCTGTCACCGTCCGCAAGCGCAAGGGCGCCGACATCGATGCTGCCTGCGGCCAACTGCGGCTGAAAGCCGAACGTCCCGTGAGTTGATCCGGCGTTCAATTGAACGATGGAACTCGGGCTCTTCCACGCTTCATCAATTGCGGCGATTGAGCACCAATGGGATTTGATCTTGGTCGCTGGGAGAGTCGTCTAGAATTCGGCAAATCGAGAACTGCCAGCGCGCGGTTGAGTCACCGACGATCCGTAGCGTTTGTGATTCGGACGATGCCAGCGGCAGTTCGACAACCGTGAATGCCGTGCCGCGGACTCGCAGAGTTTGTTCGTGGTTGGCATCTCCGCTGAACGGTGTCGGCCGAACTCCGCGGGAACCGAGTCGATCCAGCACCGCTCGCAAATCGGGTGCGGCGAGTTCGTCTCCCGACGCGAGCGACAAAGTCCACTCGCGAAATAAATCTGCGAACGTTCGGCCGGTGGCTTGTTCGAGGTTTCGCGTGCCGCTGGCCGGTGATTCAACCAGTTGGCGGACGAGATTTGGGTCATGCCGGTCGGTGCACCAGCGTGTGAAGAGAAACGTGGCTCCGCGACAGCCGGGGTTGCGCCACAAGCCGGCGCGATAGTAGTCGGGGACGACCAGCGGGTATCGCGATGGTTCTTCCAGGAACGCGGCGAGGCGATGGTCGAGGTTACTCCAGCCCGGCTCCGCCATGTGGGCGAGCGCTTCGCTCAGCCAGTCTTCCTCCTCGGAGAGTTGGCCGTGTTGATTTTTCAACCGTTGACTGATGCAGGCCGCGTGTGCGACTTCGTGTGACAACAGATCTCGCAACGCGGCAGCGCCGGGCAGCGCGGAGTTCAAGAAGAGCATGTCTCCACGATTGCCCAGCGGCGGCGGCACATCGACTCTAAAGTCGCTGCTACGCACCATCCCGCCGATCGACGTGCGGCCCCCTTGCAGACGTGAGAGCCACGGTGTCAGCACCACCGCGAAGCGGCCGTCCTGATCGACATCTTGCAACGGGCCGAATTGCGATTCGATGCGCGGAATCACGTCCGCTTCGAGCGATTGGACAAGTTCCTCGATCCGTGACGGCGAGACTTCACCTTCACGGAGTTGTTGATCGAGGAAGACTCGCACGCGATGCCCGCACGCCATGCTGCGAGCCGTGATTCGTGCGTATTGTTTTGGATCGTCGAGATCGCCATCGGTGACATGCAGGAAGAATTCGCGCGTCGTGCCGAGTTGCGAAGGCGAGCGGGGCGGCATCAGCCCGCCGGTATTCTCATGAACGCTTCGGGGGGCTGACGTCGTTCCGCTCGCCTGAACTGGGATTGCTGTGGGCTGACTTCTCGGCAGGCGATCCGCACTGGGGATGAGTCGAAGCCTCACCGTGCATTCCTCGGTCGAGTCGCTCAGACAGCCGATCACCACTCGATATCGAGCACTGGCCGGCAGCTCGCAGAGGGCGATCGAGTCATGATCTTCCAATGAATACCACGCATTGGCCTGCCAGTTGGGTGAGAGGACGACGTCGGTGGCTCGTTCGGGGCGCGCGGCTCGCAGCACGAGCACGCAGCTCGCGACGAGCAGCATCGCCAGCAGAATCATCACCGTCCGACGTCGATGGCGAGGCATGAATATCGTGTGTGATTTCGGGGGAAAGTGCGGCTCTTCGATGGGCCGGAGCAGGCGGGTCGCCTGCTCTACGAGGAGTCATCGGGCCGGTGCGGTCGGTGGAATCAGGAGATTCCGGAGAGTTCGTGGCGGCACGTCGTCGCGATTGAGCATTCCGGAGCTTTCGTGCCTGCGACAGCGATTGCTCGGCCGGTGCCAGCGGCAGGCTGGCAAGTCGCGGTAATTTGGGGCTATCGACGAATCTTCGGCAAAAATTGCTTCGAGTCCGGTCGAATCACTGATTAAGATACGGTCGCCTTCCGCGCAGGAGATCGTCCGTTCGGACGCCGCCGTTACCCATCGGATTCAGGAGTGGCTCATGTCTCGTTCATCGCAACTGTTTGCTCGCGTCGTATTGGGTTCCTGTCTGAGCGTGCTCCCGATGGGCTTCGCCTGGTCGGCCGAGCGTCCCGCCGCAGTGGCGACCGGCAACGAGGTTTTGAAATACACGACACAGTCCGGCGAGTCCTTCGTCGCGATCGGTCTGAAAGCAAAAGACCTTCCTGAAGTGAAGCAGACTCGGCATCACGTCGTGCTGATGGACACCTCCGCTAGTCAGTTTGGCGAGCACCGGACGCAAGGCTTCGCGCTGCTGCAAGCGTTCTTGCGCGACCTGCCCAGCGACGATCTTGTCAGCTTGTTCGCCGTCGATGTGCAAGCGACGCGGTTGACTCCGGAGTTCGTGGCCCCCAACAGCGACGCGGTTCGCGATGCCGTCGCGGCGTTGCGTCAGCGAACACCGCTGGGAGCCACCAACCTCAAAGCCGCGCTCGACGCTGGGGCCACAGCGCTGCCGAAAGATTCGGTCAGCACGGTTCTGTATGTTGGCGACGGAATGAGTTCCGTGAATCTGTTGACGGCCGATTCGCTGCGACAGTCGCTGAGCGATCTCCGTTCGCGACAAGTGCCCGTGTCGAGCTACGCCGTCGGCCCGCGCCGCGATCTGAAGTTGCTGGGTGTGTTGGCTCAGCACACCGGCGGTGTTGTTCTGGTGGATGATGGTGGCGATGAAAAATCAGCGGCCAGCGACGCGAATGTCGTCGGCAAGCAACTCGCCCAAGCCGCGACGTCGTCTGTCTTCTATCCCGAACAACTGGAGATCGCCGGATCGGAAGTGACGCTCGCCACCACTCAGCCGCTGCCATTGCGAGCGGATCGCGAAACATTCGTGCTGGCGCAAGGCCAACTCGCGAACGAAGGTTCTTTGGTCGCGGTCGGACAATTCGCCGGCAAGCCGCTGCGGATGCAGTGGACCGTGGATGGCTTGCGTAGCGAAACCGCGTCGCCATTCGTGGCCGCCGCGTTCCGCCAAGCGAATAAGGATGGTGGATTCATTCCCTACGCCGGTCGCGAATTGCTTGTCACCGCCTGGAATGAATTTGATCAACGCATCGAACTGCTGGCCGCCGAAGGGACTGCCGCGCAGACTCGGACTCGACAGCGTGACGCGGAACGAATTGGCCGCGCGATTCAAGAACTTGATCCAGACAACACGCAGATCAAGTTGCTGCTGTCTCCACAGCCGACGTTGAAAACCAAACCAGTCAGCCGTCAGGTGGCACAGGCCGAAGAGAAGCCGGCCGAAGGAAGCTTACTCAATCGCGAAGATCTCCAACCCAACGTCACCGACGGACGCAGCTTGATCGCGGACGAAGTGACCCGTCAGCAGATCATCGGCGAGAAGCTGCGGCTGGAAGTCTCGAAGGCTATCCAAGAAGCGCGGGCTTTGGGGAGCATCGAACCGGACAATGCCATCACGCTGCTGAAGCGTGCCTCCGGTGCCGTGAAGTCCACCGTGGATGCCCCGATTGATTTGCGGCAACAGCTTGCGAAGCAATTGCAGGGGGTCATCGCCGACCTGCGCTCCCAAAAAGAAGTCACTGAGAAAAAGCAGATCTATCTGCAAGAGCGGCTCGCTGTTCAAGAGGCCGAAAAGCGCCTGCAAGAAAAGTTTCAGTTGGAAGACGAGCGGTTGGAAAACCTGATCGACCGTGTGCGGTCATTGCTGCATGACGGCGAACGTGGGAATGACGCCGCCTATATCGAAGCCGAAGCGGCGGCGGAAGCGGCTCAGCAAATGAAGCCGAACAGCGGTGTGGCAACGGCCGCGCGGTTTAACTCCGAGGCGAATTTTCAGCTAAACATGGCCTTCCGCCTGCGGAACCTGCGTGCCGAGAAATTCCTCAAGACGCTCGAACAAGTCGAACTGTCCCATGTGCCGTTCCCGGATGAACCCCCCGTGCTCTTCCCGGCTCCAGAGGTTTGGAAGGCTCTGTCGGAGCGTCGCAAGCAATACGCTTCGGTCGATCTGCACAAGTCCAGCAAGGCCGAAGAAAACATTTCGGCGCAGTTGGATAAGCAAACGGAAATCGCGTTTACGGACACTCCGTTGACCGACGTAGTGACGTTCCTCTCGGACTACCACAACATCCCGATCATCATCGACAACGAAGCGCTGCAGGAAGAAGGCATCGCGCCCGACACAGCCGTCACGCGGACGCTGACCGGCGTGAAACTCCGCAGTGCGTTGAAGATCATCCTGCAACCTCTGCAACTCTCTTACGTCATCGAGGACGAAGTGATGAAGATCACCACGGCCGCGAAAGAGAAGGAACGCTTGCAGACTCGCGTCTACCCAGTGGGTGACCTGGTTGTGATTCTGACACCGGGTGGTGGCCTTGGCGGCCAGCAAGGTGGCCAGGGTGGTGGTGGCTTCGGCGGCCAGCAGGGTGGCCAAGGTGGTGGCGGATTCGGCGGCGGTGGCCAACAGGGAGGCGGCGGTGGCGGTGGATTCTTCAATATCCCAGTGAATCTGCCGGCTCGACAAGGCAACGCTCAGGCTCCCGCGTTCAACAACCAGAAGGTCAATGAGGCAAAAAAAAAGCCCAACGGCCGGAAATAATCCCGATCGCGTTCGTGGAAACTAAAGACTCGAAGAAGAAAACAGCGGGGAGTCCGTCAACAAAGACGGACTCCCCGCCGTCATTTAAGTCGCTGATTTCCGATCAAGAGTCTGCGACCAAGAATGACAGCACGGCTGGCACCTCTAAATCCGTCAAGCTGCCGAAACTCGACGAAGGCGCGCCGCGAGAAGTCTGGCAGCGATTCTTTGCCGAGCAAAAACCGTCCCCCGGCAACGTGGGACAGATCGTCCGCCGCCTGCATCAGCAGAAGAACTACGAGCACACGATCGCCTGCATCGAAGTCGCGCTCATCGAGCAGCCACCGCAACCGTGGATGTATGAAGTGCTCGCCTTCTCAATGGAGCTTGCCAAACGCCCCAAGGCCGACGTCGAACGAGTGCTGCTGTCTCGCTCAGATTTCACGGCGGCGAATGTTCCAGAGATGATGCTCACCGCCGCGTACCTCAAGCGAATGGACTTCAACGAACGAGCCTTGGCGATGTACCAGCAGGCGTCTCGGTTCGCCCCCGCTCGGCCAGAACCATATCTGCGCGGCTTGCAGATCGCTCGCGAACTGAACGACACCAAAGGGGTCGAATGGGGAGCGGTCGGCGTGCTCACGAACGTCTGGCAGTCGGGCTACGAAGCTCAGCATCGCGAAGCGGACAATATCGCGGCCGTGGTGGAAGAATCGCTCCGCAAAGCGGGCCGGTCGTCCGATGCTGATACGCTCAAGGCAAGCCTCGCCGCCGCTCATCACCGCGACTTGATTCTTAAGCTGACGTGGAATGGCGACGCCGATCTGGATATGAGCGTCGAAGAACCCAACGGAGGCATCTGCTCGGTCGAGAATCCCTTCACGACCGCCGGCGGTGCCTACACGCACGACGGCTACGGCCCCAAAGCCGCGAACTGCTTCGAGGAATACATCGCCGCGAGTGCTTTGTCGGGGGACTATCTCGTACGCGTAAGCCTTCTCGGCGGCGAGGTCGTCGGCCGTCGTGCCACGCTGACGATTCGCCGATATATCGGCTCTCCCGATGAATCCACGAAGACCATGAGCATCCCGATCGACGGCAAAGACAAGATCGTCCGCCTCTCGCTGAACGATGGCCGCCGCCAAGCTCTGCTCGAACGCAACGCCATCGACCAGCAAGTCGGGGGACAAGTTGTCCTGGTCAACGCCCAGATCGCCGCCGGAGGTGGCGGTGGAATCGGAGTTGGAGGTTCGCGTCCCTTCGTCACCGGATCGTCACCAGTCGTGGGGGCAGGCGGAGCCATCGGCTTTCAACCGGTGATCACCAACATTCGCGAAGGGATCGGCTTCTCCGCGATGGCTGTCGTCACCGGAGACCGCCGCTACGTCCGCTTGTCGGTCGCACCGTTCTTCTCGCAGGTGATCGGCGTCGACAAGTTCACGATCCCGTCCGGCAGGTAGCAACTGCGAACGCGATTGGCGAGCGGGGCGGCGTCAGTCACCCGGTGCTGCGTCTGTGGCACAAAACCGGGGCTGACGCCACCCCGCTCGCCTGATTTCGATACGGCCAAATTGCTCTTGCGGCTTTTCGCGAGAGCGGTCTATGGTCCCGTCCCCTTCCGGCGAACTCCGGCCGTTCGGCCTCCTCCCGCTTCGCCTGAAATCCCACCCGACTGACTGCTCCCCTCGGAGACCTTCCATGCGCCAATTTTGTTGGCTGTCCGCCGCGCGGGCGTTGTGTTTCATTGGGCTTTCCGTGTTGGCCACCGGCTGCAATCAAATGCACGGCTGGACGACAAACCGCACGGGCATGCGAGCCTACCAGGACGGCAACTACGCCGCCGCAAAGGATGCCTTCCAAAAATCACTATATGACGAGCCAACCAACGCGGACTACGCACACAACTTGGGCGCTTCGCTGAAGAAATCCGGAGACGTGGCCGGAGCCGAACAGGCTTATCGCCACGCATTGCAGCTCGATCCGTCCCATCAACCCGCGCACCACAGCCTCGCCATGCTGCTGGCCGAACAAGGTCGTACTTCCGAGGCGAAAGACCTTGCGCAGATGTGGGCCGACACCGAACCTTATCTTCCCGAATCACACATCGAACTAGCCTGGCTGCAACGCGAGTCCGGCGACACTGCCGGTGCCGAACAAAGCCTGAAGAACGCGCTTCGGATCGCACCAAATCACGACATCGCGACCGCGCAACTCGGCGACTTGTATCGCTCGACCGGACAATCCGACCGAGCAGTCGCCATGTATCAGCGCTCGCTGCACACCAACTGGTTCCAACCGCAGGTGCAATCGCGACTGGCAACGCTGAACGCCTCGCCGACACAGACCGCTCGCCTTCAACAACGTCCGCAACAAGTTGTCTACGGCCAGCCGATGCCGATGTACGCCGGCGTAACTCCGACGGCTCCCATCGTCGCGGGCCAACCGGGACCAGTCGTGACCGCGTCGCCAACCTTCGCCTCCCCTGGCTGGGTTCCCGCCGGAACGATCGCCTCGAACCCAGTCTTGCTGGGCACTCCCGATTCGCAGCCAACCCTCGCGGCCCCGCTGCTTAACACTGATCCTGCCCACACAGACACGGCTACCAACGAAGGGCCGGAAGTCTCGCCCAATTGAAGTTTCGATCACAAAGGAAACAGCCCGGTCGCACACATCGACCGGGCTTTTTTCGTTTCATCGCGGCACTTGACGGGCACCCTGTTGACTGCCAGCTTTCGCCCCCCTTGAGGCTATGCCTGTGTGTGTCTATACCCCGCGCAGCCTTGGAGGAGATGTTTCGGACGATCGTTTGTCCGCACATCGCACTCAGTAGCATTTCTAGACACGAGTGCCGGCGGTGTGTGGTTCAACAAATCGCTGACCGCTGTTTGTAGGAATTCTTGTTATCGCTTAGGAGTTTTCGATGTTTCGCGTGTTGATTACGGACAATCTCGCTCCCGCCGGATTGAAGATCCTTCAAGAGACCCCAGGTATTGAGGTCGATAATCGCTCGAAGCTGACGCCCGCTGAAGTGCGTGAGGCGTTGAAGCAAGCCGACGGCATCATCATCCGCAGTGGGACGGAGCTGACGCCCGAACTGCTCGAGGGGCAGCAGCGGTTGAAGGTCATCGTGCGAGCGGGCGTTGGTGTGGACAACATCAATCTGCCGACTGCGACGCGCGAAGGCATCGTCGTGATGAACACGCCGACCGGGAACACGACCAGCACAGCCGAGCATACCGTCACGATGATGATGGCTCTGTCCCGCAACGTCGCCGCCGCAGACGCCAGCATGAAGGCGGGCAAGTGGGACCGCAATAAGTTCAAAGGGACACAGCTTGCCGGTAAGACGCTGGCGGTGGTCGGACTTGGCCGCATCGGGCTGGCGGTTGCCAAGCGGGCGATCGGACTCGAAATGAATATCGTCGGCTACGACCCATTCATGTCGGCCGAACGCGCGGCCGAGCACGGGATCGAACTCATTCGTGACGTCGATGAGATCGTGACTCGCTGCGATTACATCACGGTCCATACGCCGCTGGATGACGGAACTCGCGGACTGATCAACGCCGAGCGGATAGCCAAGATGCGGAAGGGCGTGCGGATCATCAATTGTGCTCGTGGCGGCATCGTCGATGAGATTGCACTCGCCGATGCTCTCAAGTCCGGGCACGTTGCCGGAGCCGCGTTGGACGTGTTCGTCGAAGAACCGCCACCTGCCGATCATCCGCTGTTGAAGGCTCCGAATCTCGTGCTCACACCGCATCTCGGGGCGTCCACCGAAGAGGCTCAAGAGGCGGTCAGCGTCGAAGCGGCTGAGATCATTGTCGGATTCTTGATTCGCAGCGAAGTTCGTCATGCGGTCAACCTGATCCCGATCAGCGGGGCCGAGATGGCTGACATGAAGCCGTATCTCGACATCGGATATCGGCTCGGCCTGTTACTAAGCCAATTGAAGAAATCGGCACGCGTCAGTTCGGCGAAGTTGCTGTATCGCGGCGATGCGGCGACGAAGAAGACGAAGCTCATCACGGCGGCGTTCACTTCGGGCTTGATGGCATCGGCCGACGACAGCGGTGTGAATATCGTCAACGCTGAAATGCTGGCACGCGAGCGTGGGATTGAGATCACCGAATCGTCTTCGTCCGAACGAGGCGACTTTTCAACGCTCGTCAGCGCCACGGTTGTGACCGATGCGGGGGAGTTCTCGGCCGCGAGTACCATCTTTGGCAATCAGTTCCTGCGGCTGGTGAAGCTCGGCGACTTCCACTTGGATGCGTATCTCGACGGGCACTTGCTGATGTATCACCACATCGACGCCCCCGGCCTGATCGGCTTCATGGGGACCGTGTTCGGCAAGCACAACGTCAACATTGCGCACTTGGCGCTCGGCCGAAAGGCCGCTGGCGGGCAAGCGGTGGCGGTACTGAACCTTGATGGCGCGCCAACTCCTGAATCGCTGGCGGAAGTTTCTAAGCATGACAAAGTCACTGCCGTCGAAACCGTTCAGTTGCCGCCGGCTGGTGCTCCGCTGCCTTGGTTGATCAGTGGGTAAAGCAGAAAAGTCCAACGAATGTGAAGGAGACAACGAATGCTGTATCCATTCGTTGTCTCCTTCAAATTTGTGGACGCTTTGATTGTTTGGCCGACGGGCAAGAGTGCCTGTCGTACGCATTCGGCCTTGCCAGTCGGCATTATGGGAGTTCAACTGCTTCTCCAATCAGCCGCTGCCGATGGATGAAGGTCAGGCTTTCTAGCCTGAGTGCATTGTCTCTGAACGATACGAGGGGAATGATGGTCCAAAGCTGTCTGGGTCAGCCTGGAAAGGCTGACCTACGAGAGGAGGTTGAACATGTTTGGCGTGAGCAGTTTCTCTCGGCAGTGTGGCGGCATTTCACGGCGGCAAATCCTGCAAGCGGGGGGCTTGGGTTTGTTCGGTTTGAACCTGCCGAGCTTGTTGCGAGCAGAAGCCGCCTCCAAATCCGACTCGAAGCCGATGAACTGCATCCTCCTGTTTACAGCCGGAGGAATGTCCAATATCGACACATTTGATTTGAAGCCGGATGCGCCGGTCGAGTATCGCAGTGAGTTCACTCCCATCAACAGCAATGTCCCCGGCACGCAGGTTTGCGAGTACCTGCCACGTATGGCTCAAGTGATGGACAAGGTCTGCATGATCAAGTCGATCGTGCATGGCGAGAGCGGCGATCACACAGCGGCGATGCACTACATGCTGACGGGCTATCCGCAGCGTCCCGACCCGACCGGGCAGCCAGTCGGCTCGACGATTTATCCCGCGTTTGGATCAGTCATCGCCAAGGAACTTGGCTGGCGAAACAACCTGCCGCCGAACGTGCTTCTCGGCGGCAAGATGAGCTATGTGGGAGCCGGATACCTCAGTTCCAAATATGATCCGCTGTCGGTCAAAGCCGATCCGAACGCCAAAGAGTTCAGCGTCGAAGATGTCAGCATCCCGAACGAAATCGGATTCGACCGAACGATGCGCCGCCGCCGAATGCTCGATCGCCTGGATGGCTGGCAGCGGCAGGTCGAGTCAGCGATGAAGTCGCCGAACGCGAATCCCGCGACTGGCGGTGCAGTGCTCGACCGAAGCGAGTTTTATCGGCAAGCGTTCGACCTCATCACTTCCCCCGCCGCCAAGAAGGCGTTCGATCTGCAATCCGAACCCGATGCACTCCGCGATCGGTACGGCCGCACTCGCGAAGGACAAGCGACGTTGTTGGCTCGGCGAT
The DNA here is from genome assembly GCA_005778115.1 of Planctomyces sp. GTDB lineage: Bacteria > Planctomycetota > Planctomycetia > Planctomycetales > Planctomycetaceae > SXKJ01. Next base: position 18,743 of record SXKJ01000410.1, read on the forward strand.
TGGTCGAGTCGGGCGTGCGCTTCGTGACCGTCGGCTTCAATGGCTGGGACACGCACGTCAAGAACTTCATTAGCCTGAAACAACCGCTGCTGCCGACACTCGATCAAGCCTGGTCCGCATTGCTGGAAGACTTATCGCAGCGCGGACTGCTCGATTCGACGCTGGTGATCTGCGCCGGCGAGTTCGGTCGCACTCCGGGCGTTAATGGTGGTGCAGGACGCGACCACTACGCACCGTGCAATGCCGTCGGCTTCAGCGGCGCGGGAACCGCGATGGGGCACACGGTCGGCAAGACCGACAGCAAGTGCGCGTCGGTTGTGGGGCAAAGCAACAGCACGCTCGACTATGCCGCGACGATTTATCGGCTGCTGGGCATCGACGACTCGCAAGAGTATCACACCGAAGATGGCCGCCCCGTGCTCATCAACGCCGGCGGAAAACCGATCGAAGGCGTCATCGCGTGAGCATTAGGAATTGCAAAATGCAAATTGCGAAATGCAAATTGCAAATTGAAGGACTGCCGGCAATTTCCAAATGGCAAATTGCAAATTCCAAATTGCAATCGCTGTTCTGTATCGCCTCGCTCGCTTATCTCTTGCTCTTCTCTTCCAGCACGGCGGTCGCACAACTGCCACAGGCACCGCAGTACGCGGACTGCCGGCTCGATTCGGTCTTTCCCAACGGCGGACAACAGGGGACGACGGTCTCGGTCACATTTCGAGGCCAGGCGTATGCGCTGAATCCACCGCGTGGCGTGATCATCGACGGTCCTCCCGGCATCACGGTGAAGGAAGTCAAAGAAGGCGAGAAGGGAACTGTTGTCGGGACGCTGGAGATTGCCGCCGATGCTCCGCCTGGACGGCGTTGGTTGCGAGTCCTCAACGAGCGAAGTGGGCTGACCAACTTCGCGCAGTTCGTCGTCGGTCGGCTGCCGGAGTCCTTGGAAGTCGAACCGAACAATGAGCTGGCGAAAGCTCAAACCGTCACGGCACCCACAGTCATCAATGGCCGAATCGATCCAAAGGCGGATATCGACTGCTTTCGTTTCACGGGAAAGACGGGACAGAAACTGGTCGCGGCGATCGCGGCGTTTTCGCTGGACGTTCACGGGCAATACAAGGATTACGGGATCGCCGACTTCAGTCTTGAACTGCTCGACGCCGACGGACGCACGCTGGCGGCGGCGGAAGATACGCTTGGTTTCGATCCGCTCATCGAGCAGACGTTGCCGCGCGACGGTGACTACTTCGTGCGAGTGACGATGCTGAACTTCGGCGGCTTTCCGGATGCGGTCTATCGGCTGACGCTCGGCGAGGTGCCGTATCTCATCGGCACATATCCGTCAGGACTGCGACGTGATACTGAGGCTGACGTCGAACTGTTCGGCCCCAACATTCCTCCGGGAACGAAGCGTCGCGTGAAAGCCGACGCCGATCTCACAGTGCCACTGCAATTCGTCGCACTAGATGCACTGCCGAACTCCGGTTTGGACATGCCGCTCGCGGTTGGTGACTTTCCGGAGCGGATGGAACTCGAACCGAACAACGACCGCGAGCATGCGCTACCACTCAGTTGGCCGACGACGGTCAATGCTCGTTTCGCCGAGCCGAACGATTCCGACTGGTACCGCGTGACGCTGACGGCCGGACAGAAAGTCTGGCTCGATGTGATCGCTCAGCGTTTCACGCACTCGCCGGTCGACACGTTGCTGCAAGTCTTCGATGCGAATGGGCAGATGCTCGCCGAGAACGACGACGATTCGCACGATCCGGAATACGAATCGTTTCACAACTTCCGCACGACCGACAGCAAGTTGCTCTTCACGGCACCTGCGGCCGGCGAGTTCTTCGCGAAGCTCACCGAGCAGAGCGGCTTGAGCGGCCCGCGCGCAGTTTATCGGTTGTCGGTCAGTGAGGCGAAACCGGACTTTCATGTGCGGCACTTCCCAGATGCGGTGCCGATCTGGGGACCGGGTTCGACGGCGGCAGTGCTCGTCAAAGTGGATCACTTCGCCGACTTCAACGACGACGTGGAATGCTCAATCGAGGGTTTGCCCGACGGTTGGAAGAGTTCGTCAGCCGTATCGCTCGGTCGCAAGCCGGAGCGGTACTACAACAACTACCAACGCAAATTGTTTCTGACGATCACCGCGCCGGCGGATGCGACGATTGGGACAGCCGTGCCGTTTCGAATCATTGGTCGGGCGAAACGAGGCGCAGAGAAAATCGAGCATCGTTCGTGGCCGCTGACGTTGTTTTACACAAGCGACATCGGCTTCTTCCGAGCGAGCCAGCAGACGCGAGCCGCCATTGCTAAGCCTCAAGGTCCGTGGTTGGAACTCGCGGGGACAAGCGAGCTCAGACTGAAGCCCGGAGGCACGGGAACGTTTCCGGTGAAAGTCCTGGGAGCAGCCGCCGATTTGAAGGCGATGCCGCTGGTGATCAACCTCGCGACAAACGGAGTGGCGTGCGGACTGGTGACTCCCCAAAACGTCCCAATCAAAGAGGGCGTCGCCGAAATCACGGTGAAAATTCCGGCCGAGTTTCCCATCGGGACGTTCAACATCGTGGCCGCTCAAACCTGGGGAAGCGATATCCGTGTAGGGATGCCGGCACCGTGTACTCCGCCGATCAAATTGTTGGTTGAACCTGCCAAATAAATGATCGGCTATGGGTCACTTCCCCGTGGCCGCACTTGCCGGAGTGCGGGCCGCCCGCGTTCTGGCGAACGCGGCTACGATTTCTCGCTGCGCGGCTCGCTTGCATCGGGAAGGTCCGTGCCTACAATCCCGCGTTCCAAAAATAGCCGGAAAAGCGAGTTCATTCGCTGAATACAAATCGCGTGAGAAATCAAAGTTGAGGAGAGGTCGATGGGGCGGTACACAGGTCCGAAGGCGCGCATCAATCGCCGTTTGAAGCAACAAGTCTACGAGACATCGGGTGCGATTCGCGCTTCCGAAAAGCGGCAGCAGCCCCCCGGACAGCACCTGCGAGAGAAGAAGCTCTCTAACTTCGGCATGGCTCTCCGCGAAAAGCAGAAGATCAAGCACTATTACGGCCTGCGTGAGAAGCAGCTCCGTCGCTATTTCGATGAAGCTCGCCGTTTGCCGGGCAACACTGGCGAACGCTTGATGGTCATGTGCGAATGCCGTTTAGACAACGTCATCCGCCGCTCTGGTTTGACCTTAACCCGATTGCAAGCTCGTCAGGGAGTCGTTCACTCGCACTTCCAGCTCAACGGCCGAACGGTCAGCATTCCTTCGATCCTGGTCAAGCCGGGTGACGTCGTGCGAGTTCGCGACCGCCACAATCTTCAGAAGGTTTACGCCGAAGTCGCCGCCGCGAATACTTCCGAGAGGTGCGACTGGCTGTCGACCGACGATAAGGGCCTTGAGGTTCGAGTGACAGCAATGCCGGGAGCCAGCGACGTCAGCCTGCCGGTCGATGTCGGCCAAGTGGTCGTGTTCCTGTCGCGATAGTCGATCGCTGAATGCGGTGACCTAGCACTTTGTCTCGCGATGTCGAGGGACTAGTGATGTCGACCCGGCGTTACTCGGCGGTGTTGCTATTCGGGATGCCGGGATCGGGCAAAGGAACGCAGGGCCAACTGCTGGGCAAGCTCCAGGGGGTCTTTCACCTCTCGACGGGTGAGATTTTTCGCTCGTTGGTGGACGACTCTGACGATGGCCACCTGGTTTCGGATTGCATTCGGCGAGGGCAACTTGTCGCCGATCACCTCACCATTGAGATCTGGAAGCATTGGCTCGACGCGCACATCGAGTCGGGCGATTTCCGTCCCGAAGAACAGATTCTGTTGCTCGATGGTATTCCGCGCACCGTTCGGCAATGCGAACTCTTGAAAGACCATGTCAACGTCTTGCAGGTGATTTACCTCAGTGTCTCGGACACCGAGCCGATCATCCAGCGGTTACGGCAGCGAGCGTTGATCGAAGGGCGTGCGGACGACGCCGACGAGAGCGTGATTCGGAATCGCTTTGAGGTCTACGCCCGCGAGACCACTCCCATTTTGAACTTTTACCCGCCCGCCTTAGTCCGCGAGATCGACCCCATGGGGACTCCCGCGGAAGTCTTGAAGCGGATTTTGGAGCCTCTGATTCCGGTCATCGCCACCGTACGCGGTTCGGCGGGGGAATTTGGCGGTGACGAAATCACGCCGGACGTTGCCGAGTGACAGCTCTTCGCGGGGATTCGCGAAGTTTGAGAACTAGCTTCACGGATTCGCCACATGCTCATCATTCCGGTCAACACCGACGCGCCGATTTATCACTGGCCGTGGATGACACTGGTGCTGATTGGTGTGAATTGCGTCACCTTCTTTCTGACCGGTCAGGGCGAGCACCAAACTGGCTGGCTGTTGCAGTTCGGTCACGGCTTGCACCCGCTGGAATGGGTGTCGTTCAACTTCCTGCACTTCGGTTGGCTGCACCTGATTGGAAACATGGTTTTTCTGTGGGGCTTCGGCATCGTGGTCGAAGGCAAGCTCGGCTGGTGGCGGTTTCTGTTGGTGTTTCTGTCGATCGGCGTGCTGGGCGGATTGCTGATTCAGACGGTCATGCTGGGGAGCGAGCTCCCGCCGAATTCAGGAGGAGGCGGCGCGTCGCTGATTATTTACGGTTTGCTTGCCATTTGCGTCGTGTGGGCACCGAAGAACGAGATGGACGTGCTGGTCTTCATCGGATACCGCCTGCTCTCGGTGGAGGTCACGATCCTGACGTTTGGCGTTTGGTACGTAGCGTTGCAAGTGCTGTCGGCGTGGTGGAACGATTTTTCGATGGGCAGCGCGATGGGGCATCTGATTGGTGCGTTGTGGGGCTTCGGGATCGGCCTCGCACTGCTGACACTGCGCTGGGTGGACTGCGAGAACTGGGATCTGATCGCCGTCTGGAAGGGAACCTATGGCCGACCTACGGGCCTGCAGAATTGGAACGAAAGCATTCTCGTCAGCCATTCGCCAAATCTGAGCGGCACCGAGGAGTTGTCAGCTCCAGTAAAGCCTAAGAAAAAGAAAGCGACCTTCCGGCCGTCGATCTATCTCACAAGCCAGCCAAAGCGCCGCCTGCCGAAAGGGACAAGTCCACCGCCCGACGGCGATGCACAAACCACGGGAGCCTCGCCCAGAACGATGTCCGAATCGGCCATGTCTCCCGCGACGCTGACCGTTTTGGATCGGATGCGCGAGCTGCTTCGCGCCGGCAAACCACAAGCCGCGCTTACCGAGTACCGCAAGAGACTGCGCGTCGTCGATCATTGGCCGTTGGACGCGGACGATTTGCAATCGCTTGCCGACGGCCTCTTCAAGCTCAAAGTTTGGGATGAGGCGATCCCGCTGCTGGAAGAATTCGTGAAGCGGTTTCCCACGCGAGCCGATGCCGCACGCATCAAATTGGCAACTCTATGGTGCGACGTTCAAACGCGGCCTCGTGCCGCGCTCAAGCTCTTGGACCAAGTCGAACTGGAAGACTTGCCGGAAACTATCCGCAGTCACGTCGCGCAGATTCGTCAAAAGGCAACAGGGATGATTGATGACGACACGTTTGAGTTAGACGGCAAGACTTGGTAGCGCGGCCGCAAAGACGACGAGTCCGTGGAGTCCGGGACGGCACCTGCCGATCCTCAATAATTGCTGGACCAAACGGTGATGGACGATATTCTTCTCGTGTCAGACGATTCATTCGCCAGGATTCTTCCACACTCCGACAAGGCTTATCGCATGACTCTGCATCAGCCTGCTTTCGCACACCCGCGAGTGTCGCGGCGAACCGCCGTGCAAGTTGGCTCGGTCGGATTGCTGGGCCTGGGGATGAATCACGTTGAGGGGCTCCGAGCGATGGCGGTTGAGGGATCAGCGTCTCGATCCACGGTTCGGCACAAGTCGATCATCTACATTTTTTTATCCGGTGGCTTATCGCAGCAGGACAGCTTTGATCCAAAACCGGATGCTCCGCAGAATGTGCGTGGCGAGTTCGCTTCGATTGAGACGCGCACGCCGGGCATCTTTGTGTGCGAGCACCTGCCGATGCTGGCGGCTCGTAGCGACCGCTGGGCGATGGTCCGGTCTCTCTCGCATCCATACAACGAGCACTCGATTGGGCATCATGTGATGCTCACGGGGCGGACGCCGACACCGGTGGGGTTCAGCAGCAACAAGCCGACGCCGATGGACTTTCCCTCCATAGCGTCAGTCGTCGCGGGTGTGGTGCCGACGCGAAACAATCTGCCGCCGGCCGCTGTGTTGCCGGAGAAGTTGGTGCATGTCACCGGTCGCACGATCCCCGGCCAGTTCGGTGGCGAGATGGGGCCGAAGTTTGATCCGTGGTTTGTTGAAGCCAGCCAGTATCGCGATACGAAATACATTCACGGCGCGTTTCCCGAATACGGCTTTCAACGGACGGACGGAAAAACGACGCCGGACGGCTATCGGTTTGAGGCTCCGAAGCTGCAACTCGCGCACGGCATGTTGAACGATCAGTTTCAATCGCGTGTGCGGCTGCTGGATTCGATCGAGCGGCAGCGTCAGGAACTCGACCGAGCGGCGCAGGTGCGTGAGTTCGATCGACATCGTCAGAATGCGGTCTCGATGCTGTTGGATGGAGGCGTCCATCACGCACTCGATGTGCATGCAGTCGATGCGAAGCTGCAAGAGCGTTATGGCCGCAATTCGTTTGGCTGGTCGCTGCTAATGGCGAGGCAATTGGTCGAGTCGGGTGTGAGTCTGGTGCAGGTCAATCTGGGCAACAACGAATCTTGGGATACGCACGAATCGGCGTTTCGCAATCTCTCACAGTTTTTGCTGCCGCCAACTGATCGAGCGGTTTCGGCGTTGATTGACGATCTTGGTGAACGCGGAATGCTCGACGATGTGCTGATTGTGATGGCTGGTGAGTTTGGTCGCACGCCACGCGTCTTCGGAGAAAAGAACAAACTCCCTGGCCGCGATCACTGGGGAGCGGTGCAGACTGTGTTCTTCGCTGGCGGCGGAGTGCGTGGCGGTACGGTGATCGGCGCGTCGGACAGCATCGGGGGTTATCCGAAGTCCGATCCGCAAACTCCTGAGAACATGGCCGCCACGATTTACGAATCGCTCGGCCTGTCCAAGACCATCGCCTGGAAAGATTCGCTCGATCGACCGCACCACGTCTACCAGGGCGATCCGATTGCCGGGCTGAAGAGTTAATTTGCATGGCATCCGCCGCGAGCAAACAAACTCACAGCGCCAACGAGGTTGCAGTTCAACCGCTGTCGCCGTCAAATTGGCTCGTTGTCAGGAATGAATCCCGTTCCAAGGAAGGACCATCTCCTTAATTCTTCAGGAGCGTCTCATGAAGTCTTTCTGCGTGCCATTCGTGGTCATCGTCTGCTTCCTCAGTGCCCTGCGTGCCGATGACTCAGCCAAAGACAAGAAGGAGCCGGCCGGCAATGAGGCCGTCTCCGCCGCCGAGCAGTACAAGACAAATCCCGATGACTCGAAAGTGTTCCGGGCTTGGTTGAGCGCAACCTTCAATGAAATCTCGGAGTTAATGGACGCGTCTCCCGAAGACGCAGAGAAGAAGTTGGCGGCGTTGAAGGAATTCATGGCCGGGCTGAAGCCGGAGTCGTTGGCCGGTAAGTCTCAGTTGGCGCAAGCGAAGCAAATCGCGGCGAACTTTGAAGAGACGTTGGCGTTGTCGCGCGTGTCGTTGGCGGATCTGGAAAAGCAAGTCGACGAGAAACCAGACGACCAGGCTCTCTTGCGGAAGTACAGCCGAAAAGTGTCTCTGGAGATCAACCCCATCGCGCGCACCGAACCGGAGAAAGCCGAAGCACTGCTTAATGCCGTCAAAGAGCGCGTGGAAAAGCTCAAGGATGCTGCGACCGACAAAGCAGCAAAGACTGTGTTCGAACAGATCGAGCGTGGGTTTCCAGTGTTTGCTCGCACGATCGAACACGGCCACCAACTTGCGGCGCTGATCGGCAAGCCGGCTCCGGATTTGAATATCGAAGACTGGGTCAACGGCTCGTCGCTGTCCGCGGCGGACCTCAACGGCAAAGTCGTGCTGCTCGACTTCTGGGCCATCTGGTGCGGCCCGTGCATCGCCACCTTCCCGCATCTCCGCGAATGGCAAGAGAAGTATGCGGAGAAGGGCTTGGTCATCGTCGGCATGACACGCTACTACGGTTACGAATGGAACGACGCCGCCAATCGTCCATTGCGGCCGATGAAGAAGCCGGTTGAGAAGAAAGAAGGCGAGGACAAAGAAGCCGAGAAGGAACCGATCGTGACTCACGAGACCGAGCAAGCCATGCTCGTGAAGTTTGCTGAGTTTCACGGCCTGAAGCATCGGTTCGCACTTCAAGGTGATGGCAACACCGTCGCCAAGCAACTCGCCGTGCAGGGCATCCCACAAGCGGTGCTTATTGACCGCCAAGGCAACATCCGGCTAATCCGAGTCGGTAGCGGTTCGAAGAATGCCAAGGCGATTCACGACATGATTGAGAAACTGCTGGCCGACAAACCAGTCGCGGCGAAGTGACGTGGGGCAGGTTTTCAACCTGCCAGCCTGGCTTGGTGGCAGAACCAACCTTTGTGACAAGTTGGCGAGTGGGGTGGTGTCAGTCCTTCGGTACACGAGTCGTTGAACCGAGGGGTGACGCCGCTCCGCTCGCCAGTCACGTTAATACTTACGAATGAATTTGATCCGCCAAGGAGATCGTATGCCTGAATCTCGGAGTTCGATTCTCTCTCGCTTCCGCCAGCAAGTCGCGGCTGGCCAACCGATCGTCGGCGGCGGAGCGGGCACAGGCATCAGCGCGAAGTGCGAAGAAGCGGGCGGGATCGACCTGATTGTGATCTACAACTCCGGACGGTTTCGCATGGCGGGACGCGGGTCGTTGTCTGGCATGATGCCGTATGGAAATGCCAATCAGATCGTCAAAGAGATGGCGTTCGAGGTGCTCACGGCGGTCACTCACACGCCGGTGCTGGCGGGAGTGTGTGGCACCGACCCCTTCATGATCCGCGACTGCTTTCTGCGCGAGTTGCAGGCGTTAGGGTTTGCCGGCATTCAAAACTTTCCGACCGTCGGCTTGATTGACGGCACGTTTCGGCAAGGGCTTGAAGAGACCGGCATGGGTTACGGATTGGAAGTTGACCTGGTGCGGGCGGCTCACGATCTCGATCTACTGACGACACCGTATGCGTTCACTCCGACGGAGTCCGCCGCGATGACGCAGGCCGGTGCGGACATCGTGGTCGCGCACATGGGGCTGACGACCAGTGGTTCGATCGGAGCGCAGACGGCGAAGTCGCTCGACGACAGCGTTCGCGCGGTGACCGCGATTGCCGAAGCGGCGAAAGCAGTGCGCGGCGACGTCTTCGTGCTCTGTCACGGTGGGCCGATCGCGATGCCTGCGGATGCGCAATATGTTCTGGACCGTGTTCCGGCATGCGATGGGTTTTACGGAGCAAGCTCGATGGAACGCCTGCCGGCCGAAGTGGCGATCACCCAGCAGACGCGCGATTTCAAATCGCTGCGACGCGGAGTGTGAGCGGCGTTCACACTCATAGAGCGTCCATTGATGGGGCAATCGCGCTCCCAGGCCCGAGGAATCGGGGCACGAAAAACGCGAGTGTTGCGACACTTTTACCGGTCAGTCCTTAACGCGCATGACGGTTGCAGCGATGTTGTGGAACGCGGTTTGTGAAATCCGCTCGCGAGCCAACCCTGTCTGCGGCTGGTCGCAGTTTTTGACCTAATTTCTTGCGGGTCAACGATCCTTCGTTCTCTGGCCCGTACTCCATTGTGAGCTCATCATGTCCGACAAAAGCGCCGCCAAAAAATTCCTGATCGTGGACGATTCCGCCGTGGAGCGAACTCTGCTCCGCGGCCTGCTCAAGCAGAATTGGCCCACCTGCGAAGTTCTGGAAGCCGAGGATGGCGCGGAAGGCATCCGAGCAGTTGAGGAAGGGATGCCCGATTTGGTGCTGACCGACGTCTGTATGCCTGGGTCTGGGGGTTTGGAGTTGCTGGCCGCACTGCGTGAGAAACAGAGTATTGTCCCCGTCGTGGCGATGTCGGTAATGGGTAACGAAGAAGTTGCGGTCGCCGCGCTGCAAGCGGGGGCTGCCAGCTACTTACCCAAGCTGAAGATGCCGCAGTTGCTGGCCTCCACCATCAACATGGTGAGCGAACTTTCTGCCACGCATCGCAATCGCCGCCGCATCATTGGCTGTTTGAATAGCATAGCAACGACACTTCGCTGGTCTCACCGCTTGTGCGATATCTGGAAGACCACATCGGATCGTTGCGGCTGTGCGATGAGCACGAACTCGTTCGCATCGGCGTGGCCTTGCATGAGTCACTGTCGAACGCGATCAACCACGGGAATCTGGAACTCGATTCCGAATTGCGTCAGGAAGACGAGCGCATCTACTACGAACTCGCCGAATCACGCAAATTGATGTGGCCGTATTGTGATCGCAAAGTTCAGTTCTTCGCATCGCTGAATGGCGAGCGGGTCAAGTTCGTCATCTGCGACGAAGGCCCCGGCTTCAATTACCAGAAAGTGCTGGATCCGACGGCTGACGAACAAATTGATCGAGTCGGCGGACGCGGGCTCTTGTTGATCCGCAGCTTCATGGATGAGGTGAGTTACAACCGGCGCGGCAATGAAATCACATTGCAGAAGTACACGTCCGCCGGACGTAAACTGCTCGCCAAGATGGGTGAGCAGTCGCGGGATCCTGCTAATGTCGGACTGGAAGTCTCCGGCGAAGTAATTCTGCCCGACGACGATCCGGAGGAGATTCTGGAATTCGTGGGAGCCACTTAGGACGGGCACTCTTGCCCGTCTCGTTTGTGACGGGCAAGAGTGCTCGTCCTACGAATTGCCGTTTAGAAGTCGGCGCTTTTGGGTACCCGTGGGAACGGGATGCAATCGCGGATGTTGCCCAGGCCGGTGACGAGTTGAATTAACCGCTCGAAACCCAATCCAAAGCCGGAATGCGGCACGGTGCCGTA
>SXKJ01000411.1 GCA_005778115.1 Planctomyces sp.
CCCCGCGCAGTTGACGAGCACGTTGAGCGAATTGAACTCGCCAACCAACTGACTCACCGCAGCCGTGTCGCACACATCAAGCCGCCGAAACTGAATCCGTTGGTCGCGTGCAGCCGCATCGGCAACCTCGTTGTCTGACAGTCCCGTCGCAGTCACATTCGCTCCCGCGTCCGCAAACGCTTGAGCCACCGCGAAACCAATCCCGCTGGTCCCGCCGGTGATGAGCACTCGCTGATTGGAGAAATCAATTCGCATGAGTCCCTCGTGTAGGTCAGGCTTTCCAGCCTGACTCGAATTGGCAAATCGCATCAGCCCTTCATCGGGTCAGCCTGGAAAGGCTGACCTACGAACCGCGCATCGCCGCCAAATACCGACTGAGCGTCCCGACATTGCGAATGAACGTGCCGCTGTCGATGACTCGCCGAGTCGGATCGTCCTTGCCATGATACTTCAGTTGTCCGTCCTCGACCCAGGCACCGCGATCATCCAGCGACTCGATCAGTTTCTTGACCTGAGCCTCCATTGAGGCCGACGACTTGGGCTTCGATGGCTTCACCTCGCGTCGAGCCGCGAGTTCCTTCTCCGTCATCTTCGCCGTGATGTCGCATTCGCGACGGAGTTGATCGAGCTTGAATCCGTAGTGCGTCGGCAGGTCGGTGTCGTCGCAGGTCAGCTCGTAAGTCTTCGTGAAGTACAGCGGCTTGTTGGTCTTCAATTCGTAGAACCGAGCCATCCGACCGTTCGGCAGTCGCGAGCGTTCCAAGTAATCCAACGCCTTCGGAATCGGTGCGAGGAATTTCTTGTCGCCCGTCTCGACGAACAGCCGCATCAGAATGCGGATCGCTCCTTGCGACTCGCCGCCGGTGATCGAGGCCGGCTCAAACTTGCGAGCCCAGCAGGGGTGCATGTCGAAGTCATATTGTTGAGCCCATGCCGGCTGCGGTTCCGGCATCTGCGCGAGGATCAGGAACTCGCCCCCCTTGATCGCCGCGTTGCGATATTTCGGCTCGCCATAGATCTTGCCGGCCAACAACAGCGAGTCGATCGTGTCCGCCATCGCGTTGTCATTGAGCGTATAAAAATACCAATACTTCCCGCCGGGATACGTCCGCGACCACGACTCCGGGTAGCTCGCCGGCTTGACCGGATAGTCCGCCGGACTCGGGAACGAGTCGTAGCCTTGCCCCCAACCGCCGCTCGGAAACTGTGCCTTCACGACGCTGTCGAGCGCGAACAAGCTCGCCTCATGCAGCTTCTCGTCCTTGAACTTCAGCACCTGATCCAACCGCATCAGCAGCCGCATCGCCGACTGCGTTTTGTCGTCATCAAACGTCGTATGATTGTTCTGTCGCTCGCGTTCCTTCTCGACTCGATAGGCAAACTTCTTCCGCTCTTTCGGATCAAACTCAATCGACTCACGCCATCCACCAGTCCGAAGCTGCCCCTGAATCAAACACTCCGCCGCATCGCGAGCCGCCCTCAACAAGTATTCCTCACCGAGCAACTCATGCGCTTCGAGATACGCCCTCCCGACCGACCGCGTCCCCGGCGGCTGCACCCACACCTTTTCCGTTTCGACTTTCCCTTCCCCTTCACGCTTCGCCAAGTCGTCTGAGTACCGATAGACGTAGCCGCCATGCACGGCGACCTTCCCGCGATAAAACTCGACCGCTCGTTTCAACGCCGAGGCGGCTTCTTCCGGCAATGAATCGGCAGCGGACAGCGGCGCGAGGCCGATCAGCCATCCGAAAACAACAACGAGAAGTTTGAAGGATTTCATGGAGTGTCTCTCTCGCTCGGTCGGAACGAATTCACTCACCCGTTTTTGCCAGCTTTACCTGCATTCGATTGCGATACGTTCCGGGCAAATGCCCGACGGTGTCCCAGCCTCGTCCGACGGCTGTCGCTGCTAATGTGAGCCAGATATTGGCCGAATCGCTAGGGGCATCGCCTTTCAACTGGAACTCGATGGCGTTCTGTGGAAGTCCCCATCCTGCCGTGGGCGACGGTTCTATGCTCGCTTGAACCGCCCAATCGTCGAACGTGACAGTACCGATCTCGCGGTCTTCGTCTTCCAAAAAGAGACGGATCGGCTCATGCGGTTGCAACGAGCCACTGGCCAATTCTCGGAACGGGCCTTTCTCGCCCGAATGGGCTTCGACCACGATGAACCGACTGGCCGTTCGATAAGCCAATCGAGCCGGACGACCGGTGGGATAGTCTGCCGGCATCACTTCGATACGAGCATTGCGGCAGGGCGAGAATCGGAGGAAGAGCCGTCGATGCCCAGTCACCGTCAACCGACAGAACGAATTGATGTGAGAATAGGTCGCCTCGTTCAATGTGGTCGTGGCGGTGATCTCGGTGATGTGCGAGTCGGTCGATGAGACAGTCAGCGAGTGATGCCGGCGCGGTAACGGCTGATCGGCGGTTGGGTTCAAGAGGCTCCAGCAGCGATCCGGCGAGATCTCGGCGAAGCCGAGAAATGTGTCGATTTCGAGTCAATACGATCCCTTCCGAATCAAGACCTCACCGCTCTCGGCCAGCACGTTGACCGATGGATTCAAAGGCACAGCCGACGTTGGTTTTGTCGATCCGTTGCTGACCGAAACAGTTTCAGCACGATCGCCAATCGGGCGTGTGGAAGAATCTGGCCCGCACAATGCCCACGGGATGAAGGAGCCTAACATCACTCCAGTCACGATTGCGGAAACGAACCCAGCACGCCGATTCACCGCCGGCTTGTCCCATCGCGCCACCAGTGCGAAGCCAACACCGCCGATCGAAAGCTCATACCATTACAAGCCCGACGCGGACACCGGAAACACGATCCTGGCTGAGATCGATAAAGAGATCCATATTGTGGCCAAGCTCAGCAGAGTCAGCTTCAAGGTTGAGTAACAGCGTCGAGCCAATGCCCAAACGCCAAACACCGCGATCGCCAGCAACACCAGCGGCCAAACTCGATTCATCCAGAACCGCGCGTGCACCAACGAAAAACCACCCGGAGTCAGCCACATCCATCCTGTCGCGACAACACCGTGGAATACCAACACACATTCCAATGTGAGCCGAAGCCAACGCGGCAACTCAGTCTGATCGGCTTGCGGCGAAACATTCATTCAAAGATCGCTCGAACTGGCGTGCTGAAGCCGGGGAGAGCGGGATCGGCGGACAATGTCTGTTGGACATTGAAAAGTTGCGGATCGGCATCGGGGCGATGGACTTCGACGGTGCGGAATTTGGGGCTGACGATCCAAACCAAGGCGACACCTGCGGCCAAGTAGTCTTCGACCTTCTCCGTGATGTCTTCGATCGTGTCGGACGGCGAGAGGATTTCGACGGCCAGGATCGGCGGGCCATCAATGAACGACGTTCCGCGGGAATCGTCGTTGGCGACGTCATAATCGAAATAGGCGACGTCGATACCCACGGTAATGAGCGGGTCGTGTCGGAGGATGCAGCCGACTTCGCCGGAATGAACTTCGCCAGTTTGGGGTGGCTGCCGGTCCAGCCAAATGCCGAGCAACTTTGCAATTCGAGCTTCCACTTTCGCGTGGTGTTTGTTTCGACGTGTCACGTTCTCACCCCTGTATTCGCGCAAGGCGCCTCGCCGGACTTCCCGATAGACGCCGTCGTCGGGAAGCGCGAGGAATTCTTCCAAGGTGATGCCATTGGCAACTGCGGTACTCATCGCTGACCTCCACGAATTCGCTTCAATTGTGACAATTACGCTTTGTCATCTTCCAAAGTCACGTTCTGCCAATGGCGAGCTTCCACGAAGAGGCTCAAGTGTCCGACGTTTTCGGTCGCGACGATCGCTCCGACTTCTTTGGCTGAGGCAGCCAGGATCACATCGCCGTCCAACTCTTTCGGGTCCGCGACGGAATAGCCGCCTCGACGAGCATTGGCCCACAACTCCGCCGCTTCGAGCATGACGTCCGAATTGATGGGTAGAAACGGCAACGCCGCTTTGAATTGATCGAGTCGTTGCAGAGACCGAGCCATATTCGCGGCCAGTAATCCGCGTCGAACTTCGTAATCAACAATCTCGGCGAGATACACCGTGACTCCCGCCGCCAAAAGCCCATCCAGCCAAGCCGAGACCTCGGTGTTGAGTCGCGGATGCACCAGCCGTCCCACCGGTCCCGAATCCAAGACGATGGCCTCAATCATCGAACCGGCTCCTGGGCGAGAGCCGGTTTTCCTCAATCACTTTTTTCGCCTGCGGCCAAACCTCTTCGTCGTAGCCCGAAGTGTCGCACAGCCACTCCCTCAACAGCTTGCGCGCAGCTTCATTCTGGGCTGCGCAAGCTGCCTGGTCTCTAACGGCTGAATGTCCTTCAGTGTGTGGCAGTTCCGTGGCGGCTGTTTGCATCACGAAATCCCTCAATCGGAAGTGCTGATGTGACTCATGTTATTCTTGCCAAGTGGCATCTACCAGTTGTTGTTCGCAGAACAGTCCAATCACCAGCCTGATCTCTCCTTGCTCTTTTTCAGCAGCGACGTCTTCCGTCAATTGCTCGAAGCGTTTCCGAACGCGCGGCCAGAGCGAGGACGCCACTGGAGCCGCACCGTCTCCTAAGAGTTCGGCGGCGATGACCGCATAGGCCGCGTTCTTACCAAGCTTTTGCTTGATCTGTCGGATGCTCCAATCTTTGCGGTTCCGAGCAACTCCAGCCAGCAATCCCAAATACCAGAGCCCATACGCCGCAGCCATCGGACATGGCTTCTCCCCTGTTGTTCGGGCGCGTCCACCGAGTTCAGAGCACATATCAAGCCAGGACTCATTCCATGTCTCCCGCGTTTCACTCCTGGCCGCCGTCATCTTGTGAGCGGTCCCCTGAACCCACTTCGTGACCTCAATTTTGTGGAGAATGGCAGACGGGGCTGTTTGTAGCATCGAGGGTTCCTCACAGCTTCTGTGGCGAAGCAGATATCTCGATTAAGCTCGCGGCTCTTCCCAACAAATTGCCATCAGCGCAACTCGACCAACTCCAGCCGCTCGTCTTGAATCTGCTTGGCCTGTTCGTCGTCCACATAATCGCTGTGGCAACTGGCTTTGGTCTCTTCGGCTCCGACGGCTTGCTTGGTCTTGTTGGCGAGCTTGTGGATTTCGTCAGGGCTGAGCACTCCGCGTTTTTCGAGAACGGCAAGTTGCTCGGCGGTGAGTGCTGCGGTCTTCTTGGCTTTCTCCCAGGCGAACTCTTCGGACTTGCCGGAGGCGAATTCGACGATCTCTTTCGAGATGCGGACGCTGCACCAATCGTGGCCGCACATCGCGCAGAAGTCGGTGTCCACGTCGAGGTCTTCGTCGTGCAACGCGCGAGCGAACTCTGGGTCGAAGCTCAATTCAAAATGCTTGTCCCAGTTGAGGGCCGCGCGGGCTTTGGTCAGTTCGTCGTCGCGGTCGCGAGTGCCGGGGATGCCCAGCGCGACGTCGGCGGCGTGAGCGGCGATCTTGTAGGCGATGCAGCCTTGCTTCACGTCGTCCTTCTTTGGCAGCCCGAGATGCTCCTTCGGCGTGACTTAGCACAACATGCTCGCGCCGTGATAGCCGGCGGCGGTCGCTCCGATGCAACTGGTGATGTGGTCGTAGCCGGGGAAGATGTCCGTCACCAGCGGGCCGAGCACATAAAACGGAGCACCGTGGCACAGAGTCCGCTGCAGCTTCATGTTGAACTCAATCTGATCGAACGGGACGTGGCCCGGACCTTCGATCATGACTTGCACTCCCTTTCGCCACGCTCGTTCGGTCAGTTCGCCCAGCGTGCAGAGTTCGGCGAGTTGAGCTTGATCGGTCGCATCGGCGAGCCCACCCGGTCGCAAGCCGTCGCCGATTGAGAAGCTGACGTCGTACTCGCGCATGATGTCGCAGATTTTTTCCCACAGAACGTACATCGGATTCTGCTTCTTATTGAGGATCATCCACTTCGCCAGCAGTGAGCCGCCGCGGCTGACGATGCCGATCAGCCGATCCTTCACGAATTGCAGGTGCTCCATCAGCACGCCCGCGTGGATCGTGACGTAATCGACCCCTTGCTTCGCCTGATGCCGCAGCATCTGCAAGATCGAAGCCTCGTCGAGGTCTTCCAACCGCCGCGCGATGATCATCGAATAAATCGGCACGGTCCCGATCGGCACGGTGCTGTTCTGGATGATCGCCTTGCGGCATTCGTCGATGTTGCCGCCGGTTGAGAGGTCCATGACCGTGTCGGCCCCCCACTTCTCGGCCCATTGGAGCTTCACGACTTCTTCGTCGGTACCCGATGACACCGGCGAGGCTCCCATGTTGGCGTTGACCTTTGTCTTGCCGGCTCGGCCAATGCACATCGGGTCGAGCTTGTAACCCAGATGCACTCGGTTGGCCGGAATGATCATGCGGCCGGAAGCGACTTCATCGCGAACTTGCTCGGCGGTGAGATGCGGTTCCCGTTCGGCGACTCGCTTCATCTCCGGAGTGATGATGCCGCACCGCGCCGATTCCAATTGGGTGACCGGCTTGAATCCTGCCGGAGTGTCCCACGCCTCGGCCCGTTCGTAGTCGTTTTCAAACCCCGCCTTCAGCGTCCAATCGAGCGGCATGAAATCCCAAGCGGTCTTCTCCGATGGAGCGGGCATCCCCGGCGTATCGGGCGAGGCGAACGTCCAGCGGCCGACTCGGCCATTCGCGATTTTGGGGAGCAGCGAAAAACTGCCGGGAGATGTCCCTTGGGCCTGAGTCGAGGGATTCTTTCCCAGCGGCGGCAGCGTGTAAGTCCGATCGGAGACACTGTTGTTCGGCGTAATCATGGCGATCCTTCCGTGAGCGGGAGTGAAAGTCCCGATTGATGGGTAACGGGTGGAATGGTAGTCGTGCCGCGAAATGCGCGGAAGCAACGCATGGCAACTCCCGTGGCGGGCTCGACGAGAATTTAGGAGTGATTGATTCGCGATGTCAAAATCTTGGACGCAGCTTCGTGAGCGAATCGTCCTCTCGGCCGAACGAGCCTTGAAGCGAACTGGCTCGGTGGGACCGTTGGAGTTGTTGCAGGAACTCGGCTTTCTGTATTCGGGGCACGTCGAGGGCTGGACCAAGGGAATTCCGGCGCTGACTCCGATTGAGCCGCACATCCAGTGCGGAGCGGAGAAGCTGGCAGAGGTCTATCGCGTGTTTTCCCAATGGGTCGAAGTGAAGGGGCTGAAAACGGTCGAGGCGGAGTATTCACGGCGTGGAGTGGGTGGCGTTGTGGCGTTGCAGGTCACAGTCGATGGCAACGATGAACGTGAGCGGTTCTTTCGAACGCATTGTGCCGCGGCCGAGTTGACGCCGAAGAAGACCGAACGATTGCAGCAGAAGCTGACCAAAGCTCCGGACCTGGTCGTGTTTATCACCGTGGCCGACGATGCAAAGTGCTCGGAGTGCGGCGGCGAGATCGAGCGCGGCGAATTTCTGTTTCTCGAACAGCAGCGGCCGTTGTGCATCGTCTGCGCGGATCTGGATCACTTGGTGTTCCTGCCGGCCGGGGACACGGCGATGACTCGGCGAGCCAAGAAGCACAGCCCGTTGTCGGCGGTGGTTGTGAAGTTCAACCGCTCGCGAAAGCGCTACGAGCGACAGGGCCTGCTGGTTTCGAGCGAAGCGCTGGCTCAGGCCGAAGACGAGTGCATCGCCGACGCCGATCAGCGGGCCGCCCGCCGAAAAGTCGCCGCGAATTATCGAGTCGTGATCGATCAGCGATTGGTTGAGCAAATGACCGCCGCGATCTTGGAAGAGTTCCCGCACTGCCCAGCGGCCGAAGCTCGTCAAATCGCCGCACACGCCGCCGAACGAGGCAGCGGCCGAGTCGGTCGCTCCGCCGCCGGCCGCGAACTCGATCCGAAGGCGATCACGCTGGCAGTCATCGCTCATATTCGCCACGTCCACACGGACTACGACTCACTGCTGATGCGCGGCGTCGATCGGCAGGACTCCCGCGAACAGATTCGCGGTTCGCTCGACAATGTCCTCGGTCGCTGGCGCGGTGAGTGATCGCCGCTGCGGTTTTCCATTCCCCCGCGTCGCCTACAGAGAACAAGCGAGCGAAGAGGGTGGCCATCGAATCAAGCGACGTCGCGTCGGGCAACGTGATCGCCAGGCTTTGGCGGCTAGAGTCATTGGCAGGGATGCACTCGTCCAATCGATTCTTGTGGTTGAACTCCAGATCCGGAGCGGGTTGTCGTTCGGGGTTTTGCTGCGAGGCGAGTTCACCAAGGAAATGGAATGCCGCAACAGCTCCGGTCGCTGCTACTTCCGTCGCTCGGTCGAGATTCTGCGATTCATCGACCGGTGCGTCCGCCTTCGCACAGAGCCGGATTTCCAGGCTTGCTGAAAATCAACCGCGAAAAGTGACCCACAAGACAGGGAAGGAATCCGTTTGGTCGTCGGCATGAACTTCCTCCTGAACTTTGGGCGGGAATTGCACGGAGAAAGCGATCCACAGTGCGGAAACGCAACCTTCGCAGCCAGCTCGAGTGAGATGAATCTCCGAGGAAACTCGCCTCGAAGATCGGCTTGTGTGGTTTGCGGGGTTGGCCTTAGTTTCCCGCCGCTCCTTGAGGATGGAGCGAGATGATTCATCGACGGAGGACGCAAGGATGCGACGCTTCGGATTTTGTGTGTTGGCCGCTGGATTGTGGCTGACGTCGTCGGGCTGCTCGTTGATGCACAACCTGCAGCCACATCGGATGTGGCGTTGGAATCGCGGGCCGGCACCGAGCACAAACCCGTTTTTCTCGATCAGCGATCCGATCCCGCAATTGGGACAGTCGAGCGAATTCCCTGAGTCGGCCGAGGCCGCGCCGGACTCCGTGGACGAAAGACTGGTCGCCCAGTGACCGCGCGGCAGGTCTACAACCTGCCCGCGCTGATCGGCAGGATAAAGACCTGCCCCACGTGGCGGCTTGACACTCTTGGAAATACCCCGCTAGGGTGAGCGTCGTGATTCGCCCGTCTCGCTGGGTCGCCGAGTTCTCGGCATCGCCCTTATCGAATCTCCATTCTTGTCCGAACTTCGTCCCGGCAGTTCTCCCATTCCTCCGAACCAACCGTTGATCGGGCTGAATCGGTCCGTTCAGGGAACGCGACGTGGCAAATCCCGTGGCTTCTGACTATTTTGTTCGCCTCTTGCGAGCAGCCTTGGTTTTGCCAAGTCGGCTTGAAGGAGTTGGTGTCCAAATTGTGGAAACTGATTCGCCTCCGGACACCGTCCAACGCCTGATCGTGCTCAGCCACTCGACGAACTATTTGCGAAGCTTGCGACCCATGCCTGCTCGAACTGTTTGCTTCGGATCGCCGTGCCGTACCGCCACGCTGAGCGCCCTGTTGTGCCTCGCGGTGGCTCCCTGGGCTTTTGCCCAAAACGGCTCTGGCACCGCAGAGGCTCGCCCCTCCGACGTCGCTGGAGAAGTGGGCGATGGCGGCTTGCCCGCCGGGTTGATTCAGACGCACGAGATCGCGCCTGAATTGAACATCCACAATGAGCTTTACACCGACGGAGACGAAACGAAGTTTCGCAAGGATTTTGAAAAGCCATTCCTGGAGGCGCTCAAAAGTTCGACGTTGACCGACAATGACAAGAAAGCCATTGATGCCGGTGCCAAGTATTGGGTCTATCGCTTCACAATGAAGAAGTACTACGAAGAGGAGCCTCCTAAGAAAGCGGACAAGCTGGCTCCCGCCAAAAAGGGAGAGGCTCCGAAGGAACGATTACACAACCTTCGCAAGAATCTGATCGATGTGGTGCGAAACAACGCGAAGATCACGCCGGTGGCCCGTGAGTATTTCCTCAAACAGGTCACGGAGCGCAGCGCGGAATTGCTCGACAATCATTTGGTGGTGCGGCAAAACATTCTGCTGTTGCTGGGCCAACTGCCGCTGGACAACGGCATCGTCGCCAAGGGAATCGAACCAACTCCCTACGTCCCCGCCTATACCGTGCTGCTGAAGGTCATCAAAGATGACAAGCAACCCGAGGTGCTGAAGATCACCGCTCTGGTCGGACTACAAAGAATTTGCAAACTCGGCTTGGCGTCCGCGGACCCCGCCAACGACAAAAAACGTGCGGAAATAGCGATGGCCCTGGTCACGGAATTGGCCAAGAAGAACACCCACTGGTGGTATCAGTTCCGCTTGGCGGAGTGTCTGGGCGCGGCGGGAGTCACCTTTGACCCGGCCAACAAGAACAATCCGATCGTGCTGCAGACGCTGGCGGAAGTGGTCGCCGATAAGAAACGTCACTGGCAGGCTCGCTGCGAAGCCGCGCGAGCCATCGGCCGATTGCCGCTCGACAACACGCTCAACATGACGCCCGTCCTGTTTGAGATCGTCAAGTTGGGATACGACATGGCTCAAGCCTACAACGCGAATCCCAAGAAAGATTCTTGGGCCAATTACTTCTTTACTCTCTACATGGCCTTCAAATCGGAGAAACCCGACTCAAAGATCGCTGGCGGAAAACGGAAGCCAGGCTTACTGGAGGCGCTCCCACCGAAAGAGGTCAAAGACGTTTACGAACAAGTTCTGCAAATCGTGTTGCATCTCGTCAACAATCCGGGCCAGCAGTATCCCGAACCGCAACTCGAAGGACTCGACACCTGGCTGCGGAATCACGAGCCGACGAACAAACGCATCACCGCCAGTTCTCCAGAAATTGGGTCCAAACTCGCACCCGTTCCCAAGCCGATGCCGGCGAACGGCAAGGCTTCGGCACCCCCAACTGCCCCCGTGGCAGGCCAGTAGCCTGATTCTCCGAGTCGGGACTGCCAACTAAAGAATTCCCGACTCGCAGAGTCAGGCAACTTCTTGAAGCCCTTGATCGGCTTCACGCCCAATACGTCCGGTCGAGCGTGCGGTAGTTGATCGCCTCGTGCAGGTGCTGCTGCTGAATGACCTCGCTGCGGTCGAGATCGGCGATCGTGCGGGCGACGCGCAGAATTTTGTCGTGAGCTCGCGCGGAGAAGCCCATTTCTTCCATCGCCTGCCGAATGAGCGTTTCCGCTTCCGGCCCCAGCTTGCAGAACTGACGAATCTGTCGAGTGGACATCTTGCCGTTGCACATCCCCGGCAGATTGCTGAAGCGATGATTCTGAATTTCGCGGGCGACACGGACCTGTTCTACCATCGTCGCGCTCGACGTCCCCGGCTGGCTGTCGGAGATCTCGCGGAACGGCACGGCAGGCACTTCGACATGAATGTCGATGCGGTCCAGCAGCGGCCCGCTGATCTTGGCCAAGTAGCGGTCGATCAACAGCGGATTGCACTGGCAATTGCGCTTCGGATCACCGCGATAGCCGCA
>SXKJ01000003.1 GCA_005778115.1 Planctomyces sp.
ACGGAGGCTCCCAAGTCGGACGAACCAAAAGATGAGAAATCGAAATCAGAGGATTCTAAATCTGAGAGCAAGGACAAGGACGCCCCGGCGGATTCCAAATGAGCGAGTCCCACGAGGGGCACGTTTCCAACGTGCCCGTGCCGGACGGGCAGGTTGAAAACCTGCCCCACGAATTGCTCGACGGCGATGAAGAATCCGCCGCCGTCATGACTGACAACGAATCGCCTGTTGTCACGCTCTCTTCCGAACCGGTTCGCGTGGTGGTCGAAGCCCGAGCCCACGGTTGGCGAGTCGATCATTACCTCTCGCGGCTGTTCCCGAATTACAGCCGGGCGTTGTTCCAAAGGGCACTCGAACAGAAATCGGTTGTGCTCAACGGCCTGCCTGTCAAAGCGGCGCGGCGACTGCGAGTCAACGATGTGCTCGACGTGCGACTGCCCGAACTGCCCGACAGCAGCTTGCCACCGGAAGACATTCCAATCAGCGTCCTGTTCGAGGACGAGCATCTTGTCGTGCTCAACAAGCCGTCGAACATGATCACGCACCCTGGCAAGGGACACTATCGCGGCACGCTGGCCGGAGCGTTGCAGTTTCACTTCAACCAGCTCAGCAACGTCGCGGGACAGCTTCGTCCGGGGATCGTGCATCGATTGGATAAGGACACCAGCGGCGTCATCGTCATCGCTAAGAACAACCAGGTGCATTGCCGGCTGAGCGAGCAATTCGAGGCGCGCACGACAGTCAAAGAATACCGAGCCATCGTCTGGGGCGAGGTCGCACAGGACCGCGGCGTCATCGACACTCACGTCCGCATCAATCCGAAGATTCGCGAGAAGATGCAGGTCTGCGAGGCGGAAGGGAACGCTCGGCAAGCGGTCACGCACTACGAGGTTGCCGAACGCTTTCGCGGCTTCACCTTCATGCACCTCCTGCCGAAGACCGGCCGCACGCATCAGCTTCGATTGCACATGTCGCACCTCGGCCACTCGATCGTCGCCGACGAACTCTATGGCGGCGGCAAATGCCTGCGCGTCGCCGATGTCGATGGCAGCGTCGTTCAAGCCGAACGCGAGACGTTGCTGTCTCGCAAAGCGGAATCCGCCGCGAAGAAGTCCGGCTTCGACTCGGTCGTGGATACCTTCGAGGACGTACTGATCCGTCGCCAAGCTCTGCACGCCTTTCGATTGAGCTTTCGGCATCCGGAGAGTGGAATACCAATGACGTTCGAGGCTCCGTGGCCGGAGGACTTCGAGAAGACGCTTACGACGCTGCGACAGCACAACAATCTAGGCGAGCGGGGCGGCGTCAGCCCCCCGGTTGTTCGTTCAACGGTTAATCAACCGCGGGGCTGACGCCGCCCCGCTCGCCAATTCCTGGAGAACATCATGAAGCTTGCCAAAGTTCGTCTCGCCGACGGTTCCGTCCGCGTCGCCAGTGTGGAAGATCAATCCGTGCGGCTGCTCGATCTGTCGCGGTCGGCGACAGTTCGTTGTCTCGCCGACATCTTGAACGAGGCCGATCCGCCCGCGCTCGCCCGATTACTGATCGACGACACCAGTGATCCGCTGCCGGCCGGCGCGGTGCGGTTCCTCGCGCCGATTGATTCTCAAGAAATCTGGGCAGCCGGAGTGACCTACAAGCGCAGCCAGATCGCTCGCATGGAAGAGTCCGAATCAGGAGCCTCGCACTACGACAAGGTTTACTCGGCACCGCGTCCGGAGTTGTTCTTCAAAGGGAATGCACGCCGCACTTCCGGCCCTGGCGAGCCGGTGAGGGTCCGAGCCGATAGCCGCTGGACCGTGCCGGAGCCGGAATGCACGCTCGTTGTTTCACCCAAGGGAAAGCTCGTCGGTTTCACGATCGGCAACGATATGTCGGCTCGCGACATTGAAGGGGAGAACCCGCTCTATTTGCCGCAGGCGAAGGTTTACAACCAGTGCTGTGCTCTCGGCCCGTGCGTCTTGTTGGCCGATCAGCCTCTCGATCGTGACTCCACGAAAGTGATCCTCACGATTCAACGCGCGGGACGCGAGGTATTTCGAGGTGAAACGCATCTGGGCATGATTGTCCGCGGCTGGGACGAATTGATCGGCTGGCTGGTGCGCGAGAACGACATTCCCGACGGTGCGTTTTTGCTGACCGGCACGGGGGTCGTTCCGCCGGATGAATTCACGCTCGAAGATGGCGACAGCGTGTCGATCGAAATCACTGGCATTGGGACGCTGACGAATCCCGTCGTGAAGGCGAAGGGCTAACTCGCTCGTAGTGCCCCGATTGATCGGGTCATTGCAACCCCGACCGCATGAATGCGGTCACTACGAGCCACAAAGCAGATCAGCTCGGTCGCATCCGAGCGACCGAGCTGACGCTTGTTCCAAATTCACTTCCCACATGTCGTCGCGAACAACCCGCCGAGCTCTCCCCGCCGTGAAGAGCCTGCGATCCTCGGCTGTCTGCCGTGAACGTGTCACGAGCTGACAGTCGCAACAACCTGAGTTGTCATCCGTGTTGACATAACCCGGCAGTTGTTTGCGATCGACTCCCACTCGATTGCGGCATCCGGTCCGGCAACGCGATTGGGGGTCGGTAGAGTATCGGCCGCGCGAGGAATTGCAACGAACTTTTTGTGTCGAATTTTCGACCGCGATTGAGAGCTTGCAAACCAACGAATGCGTGAGTGTCGCGCTACTTCGTAAGCGTCCCTTTCGACGATGGCACGCCCGTTTGTCGCGGGTCAATGACGATCGCCTGACGCAACGCGCGAGCGGTTCCTTTGAAGCACGCTTCGCTGATGTGGTGGCTGTTCTGTCCGTGATGCAGCACGAGGTGCAGATTCATCAGCGCATTCGCAGCGACCGCTTCCCAGAAGACCGAGACCAATTGGCAATCGAACTCGCCGATCTTCTCCGTCGGAAAATCCACGCGAAACACGAATGCCATGCGGCCGCTCAGATCCACGGCCGATGTGACCAGCGTTTCCTCCATCGGCAGCGCGATGCTGCCGTAGCGGACGATCCCCTTCTTGTCGCCGAGCGCTTCGGCCAACGCTTTGCCGAGACAGATGCCGGTGTCTTCCACCGTGTGGTGATGATCGACGTGCAGATCTCCCTTGGCATTCACAGTCAGGTCGATCAACGAGTGCTTCGCCAGCAGCGTCAGCATGTGATCGAAGAAGCCGACGCCGGTATTGATCTGCGCCTGCCCGGTGCCGTCGAGATCGAGTGACAAGTCAATGGTCGTTTCAGCGGTCTGCCGATGAATGGTGGCGGTGCGTGACATGAGGAGATCGTTCGATTTTGAGAATTGAGATTCGAGATTCGAAAGGTCGCTTACGCGGCCCCGTCTTGCCCCTTGGGCTGCGCGGGTTCGTTGCGAGTTTTCGCGGGAGCGGCGGAGGGCTTCGATGGGCTGGCGGGCGAAGTTTGTGGCTTAGCGGACTGAGATTGGTCGACGACAACGAACAGGACTTGGAGCGGGCGATGGTCGGTCTTCGCTTCCGCGTCTTTTGCGGCGAGCGTTTGGTTGCGCGGCGCCTCTCTCGACAAGCCACGAGTGCGGCTCTGTTGGGCCAATTGATTCTGTTGCAGCAATTGCGCGGAAACGCCGAACCGGACTTGATTGGCGGCTGGCTCTTTCTCGTCGCGTGCCTCGTTCGCTTTCGCCGTCGCTAAGTGGGCGGCGGCGGACTTCTTCTCAAACGTCTCCGGCAGAGCCGATTTTGCTCGCCGTGTCGCTGATGCCGAATTGGGCAACGACTTGGCGTTCTCTCGCTTGGCATCCGTGGAGATTGACTTCTCGGCCAGCACCGCGCGGTCGCCGCGAGCTTCGTCCAATTGAGCCAGCAGGATCGGCTGATCGACCTCCAGGCTTTGCAAATACTTTTCCTGGCCAAGCTGCTGCAAAGCGGCCGTCAGTTGAGCGGCGTCCGACTTAACCAGCACTGCCTGCATCTCGTCAGCATCACCGGCCGAAGGCGAAACGGAATCGGACTTTCCTTTCGCTTCTGGCTGAGTGAAGTGGTTCTTGGTCAACAAAAGCTGCAAGCCATTGAGTCCTTCCTGGCGATCAACCACTGTCAGAAACACAACCGCGACTTCGTCACCTTCTGTTTGCTGGATCGCACGGACGACTTCGCCAACATCCGCGGTTCGCAGCGCGGCTTGATCGAGGACAAATTTGTCGCCAGAGGCTCCGCCCGAGAATCGCGCACGGGCGAATGTGTTCGTCGGGGCGTTTGCGAGCACGCTGTTTTGTCCCGCCGCTCCAACTGCGAGATCTCTCGTCCTACCAAGCGCGACGGAATTCTCCGCGACCATCGGCGATGCCGAATCCGCGGTGATGCCGACAGGGGCTTCTGGAACGCTTTGCGTTCCCGCCAAGCGCTGGCCTGGCACCACATCGCGCCCCGCGCGATCGTCGAGTGCTCGGACGAGCAACAACAAACCGGCGGCGGAAGTCAGCACAGCAGCGGCTCCGATCCAGCGACGAGACGACGACGTTCGCGCCGGTTCGAGGGATTCAGCAGGCCGCAATGGAATCAGCATCTCTCGTTCGATCGCCTGCAAGACTTGCTGCGGGAACTCGTACGGCAGGCGGTCGCGTGGCACCTCTTTCAGCAACGAGGAGATCTGCTGCAACTCGGACAACTCACGCCGCGCGTCCGCCGAGGTCGCCAGTCGCTGTTGAGCGGCGGCACGTTCGGCGGGAGTGATCTCGCCGTCGTGGAAGGCAGACAGAAGGTCGTCGGCGGGGAAGGACATGTCAGTGAGTCGCGGTCGGTTTTTGGGGGGAAGTCGGAGCGTTCCGACGGGCCGCTCAGACAGAGCGTTGCCTCAAAAAGTTCCCACGGCGCCGAGCGTTGCGAAAATTCCCCGGTATTTCAATCCCGAAGTACCGAAAGTCCGGCGGCCACGACTCGCGTTGAGGCATTTTCGGCCTGTCTGTTACAAGCCGGCCGGAAAAGTCTGCCTCATCCCGGATGTCGTCGCCACGTTTGCCGTAGCTGCATTCGCCAGAATGCGGGAGGGCCGTCATCTTAATAACCGCGTTCTGGCGAACGCGGCTACGTAGTGAATTCCCAATGAAGCGTGTCCGGCTGGCGGTGGTCATCAATGCAATCGTCTTGGCCGGGGCCGAGCGGATGCTGGCTCGCGTGTTGGCTCGTCTTCGACCGGAACAGTTCGACGTCCGCGTCTTCACAATCGGCTTGCCGGGACCGTTTACGGAGCACCTCGAACAGCTCGGCATTCCGAACCGGCTTTACGAGTTCTTGCGGCCGAAGCTTCCGAATCCGTGGCACCTGTTGACGCTGGCTCGCGACCTGCGACGGTTTCAGCCGGATGTCGTGCAAGGCTGGATGTATCTCGGCAACTTGTACGGCGGAGTGGCGGCGAAGCTCGCCCGACGCGACATGCCTGTGGCTTGGAACATTCGACACAGCACGCTCGACCCGCAGATCGACTCACGTTCGATGCGCTGGTCGGCGTGGCTCGGCGGGCAGTTGTCGGGACTCGTGCCAGATCGCATCGTGCTCTGTGCGGAGGCAGCTCGTGCGGCGCACCTGCAAGTCGGCTACGCGCCAGAGAAGTTGGAAGTCATCCCAAACGGATTTGATCTGAGCGAACTGCGTCCCGATCCCGTCGCGCGGCAATGCATTCGCGCAGAACTCGGTATCAGCGACGACACGCCGCTGGTTGGCCTGATCGGACGATTGCATCAGCACAAAGACCATCGCACATTCGTCCGCGCGGCGCGAGTGGTTGCCGAACAATTCCCGAACGCTCACTTCGTCGGTGCCGGTGAGGAACAAACTTACTCAGCCGCCGATCTTTGGAGCTGGGTCGATGAAGCGGGACTGCGCAATCGCTTTCATTGGCTGGGCGTGAGACACGACGTGCCAGCGATTGATTCGAGTCTGGATGTGCTCGTCTGCTCGTCCACGACCGAAGGGTTTCCGAATGTCGTCGGTGAGGCAATGGCGTGCGGCGTGCCGTGTGTCGCAACCGATGTTGGCGAGTGCGCGGAGGTCGTCGGTGACACGGGACACATTGTGCCGAAGCAAGACCCGCAGCGATTGGGCGAGGCCATTGGCGAGCTGTTGCGAATGCCCCGATCGGAACGAACGGCGTTGGGCGATCTGGCTCGGAAACGAGTTGTTGAGCGATATGACATCCACCGCATCGTTGAGCGATACGGTGATCTTTGGCGCGAACTTGCGCGATCAAAAGTGGGTACGACTTTGGAGTCGAATCGTCGCGCGGCGTGATATATGGCCGAGGCTCGGCATCCGATCGTAGACCGGTCACACCGTGACCGGAATTTTCGAGTCACGGAGTGACTCGTCTACATTAGGCCAATCGTCCGGCTTTGATGACTCCGGCTTGCGTGACCGCCAGGAACTTTGAGCGGTCGCTGAGCAGTGCGATGTTCTTCACGACGTCACCATCGACGATCAGCAAGTCCGCGAGCTTGCCGACTTCAACGGTCCCGAACTCGTCTCCGCGCCCCATAATCTCCGCGCCGGTCTTCGTCGCGCACTTGATGACCGTTAGCGGGTCGAGGCCGACGAAGTTGACGAAGAAAGACAGTTCTTTCGCATAGTCGCCGTGCGGGTTCCAGGCGAAGCCGTAGTCGCCTCCCATGCCCAGCCGGCCGCCCGCTTTCAGAATCTTGCGAGCCGATTCGGCTCCGCCGTCGAGCGTTTCTTGATGGCCGTCGATGACCGCCTGAGGCAATCCGAATTCAGGACCGCGTTCGATGCTCATCAACTCGAAGTACAGAGCGGGCACGCAGGGGACGTCCCGTTGCAGCAGCAATTCCAACGCTTCGTCGTCCATGAACGTGCCGTGCTCGATGGCGTCGTAGCCGGCGCGGAGGGCGTTCTTGATTCCTTCGGTGGCTCGGCAATGGCCGGTGACTTTCTTGCCGTGGTTGTGAGCGGTCGTGACGACCGCGTGCATTTCCTCGAACGTCATGCAGAGAGTGTGATGGTCGTTGGTGTCGGGCGCGGCGGCGTCGCCGGTCGGATACGTTTTGATCCATTCAACGCCGTCCTTCACCAATTTGCGCACGGCGGACCGCGCCTCGTCCGCTCCGTTGATGAGCAGGATCAAACCTTCCATGCCGATCTTGCGATAGTCGGGGTTCCAGTCCATGAGACCTGCGACTCCGCAGATCTCACGGCCACTGGCGGCCAGTCGCGGGCCGGGGCAGAGATCGTTCTCAATCGCCTTCTTCAACCACACGTCGATGTTGAACAAGCTGCCGCCGCTGCGAGCGGCCGTGTATCCGCAATCCAGCGCGAGCTTCGCGTTGGCCGCCGCCAGCAGCGTGACGTATTCGACCGGGTACTTGATATCGAGATCTTCCAGCGCGGCGACGTTGAAGTACGTCGGATGAAAGTGCGCCTCGACAAGTCCCGGCATGATCGTCCCGCCACGAGCGTCAATCACACTGGCGTCGCGAGAGACCAGCGGCGCGTTCTCTTCACGCCCGACAAACGAGATCTTGCCGTCCTCAATGACCACCGCGCCGTTGGCGAGCGGCGCGGCTCCGGTGCCGTCTACGATTTGGCCGTTGCGGATCAACGTGGTTCCAGTCGCGGATTTCATTCGCGGCATCCTCAAGAAAGGGCTCTCCGCCATTCGTTTTGATTTCGGTGACTTGTGAGCCGCAAGGCGCTAGCCGCGGATCCTATTCCTCGACCCGCGGCTAGCGCCTTGCGGCTCACGAATTCGTTTTCAATGTGAATGGCGGAGAGCCAAAAACTTCACGGCTGTCGGCCGAGCATTACTCCGGTAACCGGCTTTGTTCGATCTTGGGGAACTCGCCGGTGCAGGCTTTCATGAATTCGACGAGGTCGGCTTTCTCTTCCGGCTTCAGGTCGAGCTTCTTGATCTTGGTGCTGAGGTGCGAGTTGGGCACGCCCCCTTTGTTGTAGTGCTCGACGACTTCTTCCAGCGTCTTCTGGCTGCCGTCGTGCATGTACGGGGCAGAGAGCGCGACGTTGCGGATCGTCGGCGTCTTGAAGGCTCCTTTGTCCTTCTCTTCCTTCGAGATCTCGAAGCGGCCGAGATCCGGCTTCTCAGTATCCATGCCAACGCCGATGTTGTGGAACTTCTCGTCGGCGAGGTTCGCACCGACATGGCAGGCGGTGCAGCCGCCTCGTTCGGCGAAGAACAAATCTCGACCGCGGATCGCGCTGGTGGACATTGGGTGTGCGTCAGCGGCGGCTTTGGCGGCTTCGTACTTGGCGTACAACTCGGCGTCATCGTCTTTGAGCGAGGCCAGGTCATCGGGCTTCATGACGAGGAACGGTCGCACCGCTTCGTAGTAGTCATACGGAGCCGGGCCGGTGACGATGGCACGCTCAAACGTGGCGATCGCGCGGCCGATGTTGTCGATGGTCACACCTTCGTCGCCGAAGATGACTCGGAACTGCATTTCGTAGCCGGCGATGTTGGCGACCGTCTCGACCGCCTTTTCGTGCGTGTTGCCCATCTCGATGGGATTGGCGATCGGGCCGACGGCTTGAGCTTCCAGCGAGGCCGCTCGGCCATCCCAGAATTGGGCTCCGCTGACAATGCGGTTGTAACTGACCGGCGAGTTGCGGCCTCCCATTTGGCCTTTGATGCCGACGCCGAATTGCGTGTGCTTCGCAAAACCTTCGGCGGGATCATGACAGCTCGCGCACGAGATCGTGTTGTCGGCGGAGAGTCGCGTGTCGAAATACAGTTGCCGGCCGAGTTCGATTTTCGCGCGAGTCATCAAGTTGTCGGCGATGCCCTGCACCTGCTTCGAGCCGGCCATCAGCCCCATTGGCAGGACGATTTCCAGCGGAGCATGATTCTCCGGATTCTCCAACCACGCCTGAATCTGCTCGGCGGTCAGAGCTCCGTCGCCGGGGATGCCGGCGGTGAATTCCGGCGAACCGAGCAGCACTTCGGCCGAAACGGTTGAATTGGTCTCCACGACCTTCGCAGGAGTGGCCGAGTCATCGGTCTTCGCCGGAGGATCGGTGGATTCGATCGGGGCGCTCGACCCCAGCGAGACGGGCTTGGCTGGCGGAGGGGGTTCCTTCGAGCATCCGGTGAGAGTCAAGCTGGTGACGCAGACACACAGTCCGCACAACGATCGCAACAAATTCGGCATGATTGGTACCTCGCGGTGAGATCGCCGCCGAGTTTCATACATCGGCCGAGCGAACGCCGGGATGATACATGCCGAACGTGATGATGTCCCGCAAGCCGCACTGTAAAGAGTCACTCCGTGACTCGAATCGAGTCACGAACTGACTCGTCGACTTCCTTCGCCTTCATTTTCTCCAGCTCACCCCGCAGATCGAGAATGCCCTCGGCGACGGGGAGCGAGAAATCGCTGAGTTCCTCCACCCAGCCCTCACGTTCTTCGACGGTGGCGTGCGGACACTTCAGAGCAATGAGTTGCCGCAGCCGTTCGCGAAGGACTGCCGGATCAGTCACCTTCGTACTGGTCCGACCGGTCGGCCGGAACTCCTCAAGATCGTCGTCCGACGAATTCGTCGTTGCGGTCCCGGCATCGACTTCGCGAGACGTCGCGTCTCCCAGCATCCAGCGGTGCAGCACAAAGTTTCCACCGACGATGCCGACGATCAATCCCAGGACCAAGGTGCCCTGCAGGGCCACATTTCGTTGAGTCATCTTCGCCTCCTTGCGAGTAGTTCGTGCGTCGCGAACCGCGACGGCTATGTGAATCGTGGCGGGACGCTATCGCTCCACCGAAACCTCGACAAGAGCGATCGGGCTCGCCTGTCTCTGATTCGTCGTCTCCTGCCATTCGTCGGGCAATTGCCAAATCAACTTTGAGGACAGGTGCCCGACGGATTTAGCCCGCATTATTCATGCATCGGTCAGTGGCCAGTTTTTTCGGGTGCGCTGTGGATGGAGGCTGGTGGGGAGTCCGGAATGTCGGAGTCTGCGCGGAGGTTCCCCCTCCCCAAGCGTTGTTCAGCGGTGATGTCGGGGTC
>SXKJ01000412.1 GCA_005778115.1 Planctomyces sp.
CCCGATGAGGCCGCTTGATCCGAGCTTGAGCGGCCGACACTTCATTTTGTGAGTTGGATTCATTCATGTCAGAACTTATAGCGCCCAAAAAACTTTCTTGAAGTTCGGCTTCTAAAAAATCACAGCCTCTTCGGGTGACTTTGAATGCGTCCCGCTTTAACCCTCTTCCAGAATCTGTGGCACGACGAAGAACTTGCCGTCTGTCTTTGGAGCATTCGAGAGCGCGGCAACTCGCGGCAGAGACGGTCGCACTTCGTCATCGCGGAAGACGTTGGCAATGTCGGCGACGTGCGCCATCGGTTCGACGGTGGTCGTGTCGAGTTCGTTGAGCAACTCGACATATCCCAGCACTTGGCCGAGTTGCGTCGTGAACAGGTCCAGTTCTGACTCGGACAGCTTCAGCCGAGCGAGGTGAGCAACCTTGGTGACGGTTTCTTTCGTGAGCGGTTCGGCCATGTTGTCCCCGTCCTCCAACACAAAAACCCGGCTCCTTAAGGAGCCGGGTTTGAGTAATTCGAGAGTGCTCGTTCGCCGCCTAGTTGTTCTCGGCCAGCGTGAACGGCTTTCGCTTGACGCTCTTGCGGACGACTCCACTGCGAATGCAGCGAGTGCAAACGCGAGACGTAGTCGCTCCCCCTTCCG
Source organism: Planctomyces sp. (assembly GCA_005778115.1). Classification (GTDB taxonomy): domain Bacteria; phylum Planctomycetota; class Planctomycetia; order Planctomycetales; family Planctomycetaceae; genus SXKJ01. Next base: position 643 of record SXKJ01000412.1, read on the forward strand.
GCTTTTCGATATGCACGGTTTGGAGATTGATGAAGTAATGCCGCTTGGTGATTCCGGTCGTCTTGCGGCCGTTGCCACCGAGGTATTTAGCCTTCCCACGTTCGATCTTGGAGTTGCCTCGGCCAGCGGTTCGATTGCAAATGTCGCACTTCCGACTCATGACGTTCTTACCCTTTTCAAACGGAAATTTCCCCAGCGGTTCGCGTTGGGAGGGGCGGGAGTATTATGGTCGGGCTGTCGAGTTGCAAGACCGGCCACAGAGCCTCAAGGCGCGGCCAAGCATGGCGGGCAAAACGGAAAGCGATCACAATCCGCCGTAGTGGATCGTATTTTCGGTTCGCAGATCTCCGCTGTCGGAACGGAATCCCGCTCCGGCGGCGTTCTGTTTCCAGGAATTCTTATTGTGAGCGATAACGCTGAAGCATCGATGCCCGTGGATTTGCCGCGTATCGAACGGGCGGTGCGTGAGATTCTGGCGGCGGTCGGCGAAAATCCGAATCGCGAAGGGCTGCTCGAAACACCTGGCCGAGTCGCGCGGATGTACGCCGAATTATTCTCCGGCCTGCACTCTGAGCCGGCGCGGCATCTGAAGAAAGTGTTCGTGGAGGAATACGACGAACTGGTGCTCGTGCGCGACATCACCTTTAACAGCATGTGCGAGCACCACCTGCTGCCGTTTATCGGCAAGGCACATGTCGGCTACTTGCCCAACGGCAAGATCGCGGGGCTGAGCAAGCTGGCTCGCGTCGTCGAAGAGGTCTCCAAACGTCCGCAGGTGCAGGAGCGGATGACGCACACGATTGCCGACCTGTTGCATCGCGAACTCGATGCGAAAGGGGTCGTCGTCGTGCTGGAGGCCGAACATTCCTGCATGACGATCCGAGGCGTCCGCAAGCCGGGCAGCATTACGATCACCAGCGCGGTGCGCGGGTTGTTCCTGACGAACCAATCCAGCCGGGCCGAAGTCATGTCGCTGATCAATCAAAGGTAATTCGTGATATGCAGGTGATTGATGGGTATCAGCTCGTTGAAGTGCATCGCAGCCTGGATGGTGAGGTCTACCTGGTCGTCATGCGTGCTTTGTCGGGAGATCTTACGATCGGTTTTACCACGGAGCCTGATCGTGGCCCCAAGGGCTTACTAGGACACACTCATGGTGACATTCTCGCCAAGACCACGGGGCTTTCCGAAGACACCGCCGTCCGAAACTACGTCGATCGAATACTGCATGACGCAGCGATCATTGGCGTCGTAAGAGTCGGTGACGAAATACTTAACCTTTGGGAGACGGAAGACCCAGCCGAGAGCGTCCGCTACAAAACCGACGAAGAGACGTTCGAGTTCCGTCGTTGGAGTGGTGCGATCGTAAGTGTCAACGAAGGTTAATCAGCATGTGCTTTGACGATGGTGCCGAGCAATGATCGCACAGTTTTCTTTGCGTCTGATCTGCGGCATGAGCCTGATTTGGGCGCTGATGCCGCGCCGGCAAGTGACCTCTGGTTTCTTCCGCATTCAGATGCTGGTGGTCATGGGACTGGGCACGCTCGCGGCTTTAAGCATGGCGATGGAGGCGCAGTCGGCCATTCGCGACGCGGGTTCGAGTGAATTGGTTTCCGCTCTTCCGTCGCCGTTGGCAGCGGCGCTTCCATCGAGCGTGATCGCTGGCTTGGGTTTCGTCGGCTCTGTCCTGTGGACTCTTGAGCGTCGAACCAGTGGTGCGGTGGTCGGCTTCGGAATCCTTCTTGTTTCTGGTGGTGAGTTGATCGTTCCGTTCGCCGCTGCTGGGCACCACGTATTCTTCATTTCTTGGAGAGACATGATCGTGAGAAGCGGTGCTCCTGCCGTTTCCTCGGCTTGCCCAGCGTTCTTGGCAATCGTGTCCGAGTTCACGAATGCCGGAGTGATTGGCAGTGTGGTGGTTGGCATGTTGCTCGGTCACTGGTATCTCACGGCCCCGTCGATGTCGATTGAACCGTTGAAGCGAGTCAATCTGCACTTGGGGATCGCAGGTGTGATGCGTCTCGTGTTATCTGCCGTCATCCTGCTGATGTTTTTGGGAGGAGTGGAAGATGCGGATGGAAGGCTCATTGGATCGTCGGCCGCGTCGAGTACTTGGCTTGGACTTCGCTGGTTAGCAGGAGTCTTTGGGCCTCTTGTTGTCAGCCTGATGGTGTGGCGAATCATGAAATACCGGAATACTCAGGCGGCGACGGGGGTGTTGTTTGTCGGTGTGATCTTGGCATTCATCGGAGACATGACAGCCGCGTTGCTGCTCAGCGAGACGAAGCTGCCGTTGTGAGCGGCCAATTTGAATTCTCAAATTTGAAATCTGAAACTCTCATGTGGATCGTCTTTGAATGCCCGTCGTGTCATGTCAGCAGCCTTGTGGAGGTCGTTGCCGAGACGACCGATTTGCGTTGTCCGAAATGTTCGTGGCAGCGACCGATTGCGGCGGAGAATCGCTCCGGCAATGAACCGACGAGCTGTCTCGCTTGCGGTTGCGAAGACATTTGGCGGCAGAAGGATTTTCCGCAGCGAGTGGGGGTGCTGATGGTCGCCATCGGGGCGTTGGTGAGCACGATCTTCTGGTGGTTCATGATGCCGGAGTGGGCGATCGGTGTGTTGCTGCTGTTCGCGTTGCTGGATGGGGTGCTTTACACTTTGATGCGTGACGTGCTGGTGTGTTATCGATGTGGCACTCGGCATCGGCACGCGCCGTTGGACGGGCGGCACGAGCGATTTAACCTCGAAACTCACGAGCGTTACCGGCAAGAGGCGATCCGGTTGGAGGACGCCAGCCGGCCGAAGTGAAATCTTGACGTCGTTTTCAAACCCATGCACGAACAACGGCAGCGCATTGTCGAAGATCTGTCGGGCGTGTTTGCGGGCGAACTGGCCGTAGACGTGCTCTCGGTGGCGATGTTTGCCAGCGATGCGAGTTGGTATCAAATCGAACCGCTGGGGGTCGCGTTTCCGAAGAGTCGTGACGACGTCGTCGCCCTCGCGAAATATGCAGCCGAGAAGAAGATTCCGTTGATCCCGCGCGGGGCCGGCTCCAGCGTGACCGGTGGAGCGCTCGGACGCGGGTTGATCGTGGATTGCTCGCGGCATTTGACGAAGATCGAGCAGATCGGTCCCGACACCGTTCGAGTTCAAGCGGGGGTCGTGCTTGATGATCTGAATCGCGTGCTGCGCGAGTGTGGTCAGTACTTCCCGCCGGACCCATCGAATCCTTCGATCACGACGATCGGCAGCATGTTGGCGACGGACGCGGCGGGATCGCGGTCGATGCGAGTCGGTTCGACGCGCGATCATGTGCGGTCGGTCGAGATCGTCTTGGCCGGCGGGCAGTGTCTCGAACTGGGCAACGAACCGCTGGAAACCGAGTTGCCTCCGAAGGACATCGCGAAGCCGGTGGTCGAATCGTTGTTGAGCGATCCGCTGGGAACGGTTACGGACGGCGTGACCGCGTTGGCGGCGACATTGCTCGGCGGCAGTAGCGATGCGGGCCTGAAGGCCACCGAGCCTGAAGCGCGGCGTGGGCTAGTCAGCCGGTTGGCTCGGTTGCTGTCCGAGAACGAACGCTTGATTCGAGAGAAGCAGCCGCCGATCCCGCGAAACTGTTCTGGGTATTACCTGCGTGGCGTGTTGTCTCGCACGCATCTACACGCTGCGCGGTTGCTGGTCGGATCGGAAGGGACGCTGGGGTTTTTCACTTCAGCAACGCTACACACCGCGCCGCTGCCGACCGGCCGAGGGGTCGCATTGCTGTTCTTTAAGAGCATGGATGCCGCGATCGACGCGGTCCATGCCTTGAGCGATCAACTTCCCAGCGCGTGCGACCTGCTCGACCGGAGATTGCTGACGCTGGCACGCGAAGCCGACGCCTTCTTCACGCACATCATTCCGCAGACGGTCGAGGCCGCGTTGATCGTCGAACAGACTGGTTTCAGCGAGGCACAAGCTCGTGACCGCATTCGATTCGCGGTCGAGACGGCTCAGCGATTTGACGGCCACTTGGCGGCGGACGCTTACGATTACGACTCGGTCGAGTTGTTGTGGTCGCTGCCGCGCAAAGTGGTGCCGCATCTGAACCGGGTGAAAGGAGCCACTCGGCCGCAGCCGTTTGTGGAGGCGATCGCCGTTCCGCCGGAAAAGCTCCGCGAGTTTCTGACTCGAATGCAACGAGTGTTGCAGAAGCACGAAGTCATCGCGTCGTTGTACTCACACGCGGCGGCGGGACAGATTCATCTGCGACCGTTTCTTCCGAACCCGACACTTGCCGACGCACCGCGGCTCGAAGCGATCGCTCGCGATCTTTATCAGGCGGTGTTCGACGTTGGCGGCACGATCAGCGGCGAGCACGGCGACGGGCTGTCACGCACCAGTTTTCTACGCTCGCAATACGGATCGCTGTATCGAGTCTTCCAGCAGGTCAAAGATGTTTTCGATCCGCTGCACTTGATGAACCCCGGCAAGAAAGTCAGCGACGATCCGCACCTGACGGTCAAGAACCTGCGACCGACGGCATCGGCATCCGTCGCTCCGCCAGTGGTCGAGTTGCACTTGAAGTGGAAACCGGACGAACTGCTGGCTCAATCCGCCGCATGCAACGGCTGTGGGATGTGCCGAACGCAGTCTTCCGACTTGCGGATGTGTCCTTTCTTTCGAGCCAATCCGACCGAAGAAGCCGCGCCGCGATCGAAGGCGAATATCGTCCGCAATTTTGTGTCGGGGCAAGTGTCGCCTCAGGATTTCGCATCGGCGGCGATGAAGCGGATCGCCGATTTGTGCTTCAACTGCAAGCAGTGCGAACTTGAGTGTCCGGCGAACGTCAACGTCTCGCAGATGATGATCGAGGCGAAGGCGGCGAACGTCGCCGAGCATGGACTCGACCGCGCTCATTGGCTGCTGTCCCGAGCGCACTCGTTCGGCGTGATTGGCTGCATGTTGAGCTGGTTCGTCAATCGCGGACTCAACAACGCGACGATGCGCTGGTTGCTGGAACGGTTCGCCGGAATTCATCGGCAACGCAAGCTGCCGACATTCGCCCGCAAGCCACTGCTGGATACGGTCTCGCGCGAGCTGACCGCGTTTCCGGAAGAACTCGGTAAGAACAAGCCGGTCGTGTATTTCGTCGATCATTTCGCGAACTACCACGACCCAGAACTCGGTCGATCGTTCCTCGCGATCCTGGAATACAACGGCGTTCGCGTGCATGTACCGGAAGATCAAACCGTCTCCGGTATGGCGATGATCTCGGCCGGCGATCTCAATGCCGCTCGCAAGGTCGCCGAGCAAAACGTGCGAGAGTTATCCGAACTGGCTCGCGAAGGGGTGCCAATCATCTGCACCGAACCGGCTGCCGCGCTCTGCCTGAAGTACGAATATCCGCGACTGCTCGATCATCCCGACGTGCAGGTTGTCGCGGATCAAGTGGTCGAAGCGACCGACTTCCTCGCGGGACTGCTCGCGAAGGATCAACTTCGCACCGACTTTGGCCCTCTCAAGCTGACTGCCAGCTATCACACGCCATGCCACCTGAAAGCCTTGCACCACGGCAGCCCGGTGCTCAAGCTGCTGGAACGGATTCCCGAATTGGAAGTGTTCTCGATCGAGAAGGGTTGCTCGGGCATGGCGGGCGCGTTCGGACTGACTCGCGAGAACTTCGACGCTTCTCTGCGTATCGGCCACGATCTGATCGAGTACATGCGAACGACCGACATCAACATTGGCCTAACCGAATGCAGCAGTTGCAAAATGCAGATGGAGCAGGAGACAACCACGCCGACTCTGCACCCGATCAAGTTACTGGCGTTGTCTTACGGGCTGATGCCGGAGATTCGACAACACCTTCAGAAAGCCGCGAAGAAACTCGTCGTCACATGAAAACCGTTTTGAAATTGTTCGCCCGCGCCCGCGATCTCGCTGGTTCGCCGACTCTGGAAATCGAGCTTCCTGAATCCGCGACAGCCGCCGATCTGCGTCTCGTGCTTGGCGAACGGGTTCCCTCGATGCAGCCCATCTTGTCGAGCCTGCTCATCGCGGTTGGCAACGATTACGCTGTTCCCACGACGCTAGTCGCCGGCCGCACGGATCTGGCCGTCTTTCCGCCGGTCAGTGGCGGATGAGACGTCAATCAACGTGGGAGAACTTCGAACGATGAATACCTTTGATCGAATCTGCGCGGCCACTGCGTTTGCACTCGGCGTTGTGTTGGGGGCGTTTGGCACGTTCACCGGATGTCGCGCTCATTTCACACTGCCGCCAGTGCTCGGAGTTGTTCCAGCATTCGTCGGTTGGGGCATCCTGCGAGCCATTGTCATTGCCTGGAAAGCTCCCTCGGTGGCGAGTATCAACGATGCGCAAACGGACAACCGTCCGATGAGATCCTTTTCAAACGAATTCCCGCCTCAAACCAATCCATGATCCAGCTCACTCATTTACCCATCGACTTTGCCGCGCTAACTGAGTCTGTCCGATCGACGCAGGCCGGCGCGGTTGTCGTGTTTCTCGGCACCGTCCGCGAGATGACTCAGGGACGGCAAACGGTCGCTCTCGATTACGATGCGTATCCTGAGATGGCAGAAGCGAAGCTGAAGGAACTCGAAGCAGAAGCCCGCGCGAAATGGCCGGTGATTGAGGCGGGAATCGTACATCGGTTGGGACATCTGGAACTCGGCGACGTCAGTGTGGCGGTTGCCGTGAGCTGCCCCCATCGACATCAGGCATTCGACGCGGGGCGATTCCTCATCGACCGTTTAAAAGAAGTGGTCCCGATCTGGAAGAAAGAAAACTGGAGCGACGGCAGCACCGAATGGGTCCATCCTGGTTCCTAGCTCGTAGTGACCCGATTTATCGGATCCAACGGGTGAGATACTGGAGACGCAAGATCGACCGCATGAATGCGGTCACTACGAGCAAAAGAAATCATGACATCACAATTGGTCGATTCGTTCGGCCGCGAACATACGAACCTGCGCATCAGCGTCACCGACCGCTGCAACATCCGTTGTTTCTATTGCATGCCCGCCGAGAACGTGCAGTTCATGGATCGTAAAGATCTGCTGACGTTCGAGGAGATGGAGCGCTTCACCCGCATCTGCGTCGGCTTAGGCGTCAACAAGGTGCGACTGACAGGGGGCGAACCGCTTGTTCGCAAAGACCTGCACAAGCTGGTTGAGATGATTGCCGCGATCGACGGCGTCCAGGACATTGGCATCACCACCAACGGCATCCTGCTGGCCGAGCAAGCTCAAGCGTTGTGGGACGCGGGGCTGCGGCGGATCAATGTGTCGCTCGATGCACTCGATCCGGTGAAGTTCAAAGAGATCACGCGCCGCGAGGGATACGAGAAGGTCATTGAGGGAATTCAGGCCGCTCAACGAGTCGGCTTCGATCCGGTCAAAGTGAATGCGGTCTCGGTGCGCGGGATGACCGAGGATGAGATCGTGCCGTTCGGGAAGTTCGCCCGCGAGACTGGCGTCGAACTCCGCTTCATCGAGTTCATGCCACTCGACGCCGACAACGCTTGGGAGCGAGACAAAGTTTTGTTCGCACACGAGATCATCGAACGTCTCTCGGCCGAGATCATGCCGCTGATCCCGATCCCCGATCAAAACCCGCACGCGCCGGCGACCGAGTTCGTCTTCGAGGACGGCATCGGACACGTCGGATTCATCGCGAGCGTCAGCCAACCGTTCTGCATGAGCTGCGACCGCTTCCGCATCACCGCCGACGGGAAGATTCGCAACTGTCTCTTCAGCCTCGAAGAGACCGACGTTCGTGGCCTGTTACGCGACGGAGCCTCCGACGCGGCGATCGCCGAAGCGATCAAGGCCTGCGTCGCTGCCAAATGGGAAGGCCACCAAATCAACACGGCGAAGTTCATTCAACCGAAGCGAGCGATGTACTCAATCGGCGGTTAAGTAGGTCAGGCTTTCCAGCCTGACCCGAACGCGCGAGACCGCGTCAATCCACACTCTGGTCAGCCTGGAAAGGCTGACGTACTTCATGCCACCACATGTTCAAACTGTTTCTGAGTTGACCGGCGAGATCAAAGATCTGATCGAAGGCAATTTGCCGGAGGTCTGGGTCTGTGGTGAAGTCTCCAATTGCATGAAAGCCAACTCCGGGCACATCTACTTCACGCTGAAGGACGAAGGCTCGCAGCTTTCGGCGGTCGTATGGCGGAACACGGCTTCGCGGTTTCGCTTTGACCTGCATGACGGCTTGCAAGTCGTCGTGAACGGTTCGGTTGAGGTCTATGCGCCGCGTGGCTCGTATCAGGTCATCGTGCGGCAGTTGATCCCGCAGGGAGTCGGTGCGCTCGAACTCGCGTTTCGGCAGATGCACGCGAAGCTGGATGCCGAGGGGTTATTCAGTCCGAACCGTAAGCGACCGATCCCGCGCTTTCCGCGACGCATCGCACTCATCACCAGTCCTTCGAGCGCTGCGGTGCGGGACATGATTCAAGTCATCACTCGTCGTTGGCACGCCACCGATCTCGTGATCGTGCCGGTCAAAGTGCAAGGGGAGGGGGCCGCGCAAGAGATCGCGACCGCGTTGCGCAACGTGCATCGTTTGCCCGGCGTTGACGTGGTGATCTGCGGCCGAGGTGGCGGCAGTCTCGAGGACCTGTGGGCTTTCAACGAGGAAGTCGTGGCTCGTGCGGTCGCCGCTTGCAAGCTGCCGGTCATCAGCGCGGTCGGGCACGAGATTGACGTCACGATCGCCGACCTTGTGGCAGATGTCCGAGCACTGACTCCCAGTGAAGCGGGTGAGCGAGTCGTTCCCGATCGTGGCGAGGTACGCCGTGCTCTCGACAACCTTCAACAGCGGCTGGTGAGCGGCCTGACGAATCGAGCGAAGCAAGCTCGGTTGAAGCTGGATGGGCTGGCGGCGCGGCGCGTGATCGCTCGGCCGTTTCAGCGAGTGCATGATGAGTTGACTCGGTTGGATGATCTCGACGTGCGACTGCGTCACGCGGTGCGGCAGCGAGCGGTTGTGTCAAAACAGCAACTCGATCTTGTCGCCGCAACGCTCGATGCGCTCAGCCCGCTGAAGGTGCTGGGCCGAGGTTATTCGATCACGCGGCGGACCGAATCTGGTGAACTCGTTGCCTCGCCGGACCAACTGGCAAACGGCGAACGAATCACGACAATCCTCGCCCACGGCGAAGTCATCAGCCGTGTGGAAACATCCCCCGTCGAGTGAACGACACCGATGCCCGCGACGTCTAACGCTGAAACACCGACCTTTGAGGCTGCTCTCGCCGAGTTGCAGCGGATCGTCACCGATCTGGAGAACGGCAGCGTTGGCCTGGAAGAATCGCTGGCTCGCTTTGAGCGTGGCGTGACGTTGCTCAAGACGTGCTATGCGACGCTGGAGCAAGCGGAGCAACGGATCGAACTGCTGGTTGGCGCGAAAGCGGATGGATCGCCGTTGACGGAGCCGTTTGACGCCAGCGCGACGGCGGACGCTGAAGCTCCGGCTGCGGGGCGGCGGCGGGCGAAAAAGGCGAAGCCGGCAGAAGTACCGACTCCCCCGCAAGCAGATGACGATTCGGATGCCGGCTTTCTGTTCTAAATGCGAAGAACGGCTTGGAGTGCGGAAATTCATTTCCGCCTTTCTTGTCTTCGGCAGATCGACAGGGGTAATGATCTCGGCATGGAAGACAGGGAAAGCGGCGATGAATCGCCGCATTCCAAAGTTGGGGTAATCGTTCACGAGCACGGCAGCAGTGACGGAATTGGCTGTTGTTTGAAATGAGCTTGAACGGCGGTGACTAGGTAGTCGTAGATCGAACGGTTTTGGAGGCGGCAGGTTTCCGAGACGGTGAGGATGCGTTCGAG
>SXKJ01000413.1 GCA_005778115.1 Planctomyces sp.
CCTGAAAGGGCGAAACTCGTGTGCTCCGCCCTTACAGCGCTAACACGTTTTCTGAATCAACGACCTAGGGCGACGCGGATCGACTATGGCCGATCCGCTCTGCCCTGGGCTTTCGAGTTCCGGCCTTTCAGGCCAAACCGCACGCATCAATCTGAGTCCCAATAAACAACAAATTCAAACGGCTTTGGCGGGCGAGGAATTCTATGGAAGCGATCGGTATGCTCCCCGCCCTCATCGGTTCACGCCAGGTCGAGTGGATGGAATCAGACACGATCATTGCCTGTGGTTGCGGAGCGAAGGTGCGTTTGCCGAAGGAGTCGGGACAGCGCGTGTTTCGGTGTCCGGCGTGCAAAACGGCGCTCGCATTGACGCTGGATGCCAAGGTGCTGTCGAGTCGCCAATTGGCTCCGGGTGATGCGGGGGCGACGTGTCCGATCTGTCAGACGTCGGTGGCCGCGGAAGAGTTCGTGGTCTCGTGCCCGGTGTGCGATCAAGTGCATCATCGCGAATGCTGGTCGGAGATCGGAGGCTGCGGGACGTATGGCTGCACGCAGGCTCCGGTGATTGATAAGTCTCAGGCGTCCGCACCGGTGGCGACCTCGGCTTGGGGGGACACCAAGACCTGTCCGATGTGCGGTGAGCAGATCAAGTCGATCGCGTTGCGTTGCCGGTACTGCTCGACCGATTTCGACACCGCCGATCCGCTGACGATGGAAGACCTGCATCGTCGGGCGAGCCGCGTTGATGAATTGAAGAAGTTGAAGACGAACACGGTCTGGCTGTTCGCAGTCAGTTTGACCGGCTGCCTGGCTCCGATCGCCGGGCTGATCAGTTCGGCGTACTTACTGCCGAAGCGTGAGCAATTGGCGAAGTGCGGGCCGTTGTATTCCTTCCTGGCCTGGGGGGCCTTGATTGTGTCGGGCCTGTTTACGTCTCTGATCGCGGTGTCTGTTTTGTTTGAAATGACGTGAGGTGCGTGATGTCGTTATCGGGAACACGCTCTGACGGGGAGGAGCCGACGGTGGCTCGGCAGCCATGGCTGACTCCGCTGGCCGGTGTGGGGCTTTGGCTCGCGAGCGTCACGGTGATGACCGGATTGGTCAGCGGCGTGTTGTGGTCGTTGCGAGCCTCCGGGACTCCCGCGAAGGCAGAGCTTGATCGTTGGCAATGGGGTTCTCGCGAGCAAAAGTTAGCCGCACTGCGTGAGGCATACAGCGATCGCCGGCCGGTCATCACTGATCCGCGTCGGGAAGAGATCGAGAAGTTTCTGAAGGAAGTGACCAAGACCAGCGATGCCATCGGAGAAGGGGATTGGATCGGCGTTCTCGATGAGGCACGTTTTCGCAAACGAGTTCAGGAATCGCCGTGGGGACGCTCGCTGAGCTGGTTCGATGGTCGCCAACTCAAGGGCATGTCGATCCCTGAGTTCTCGGTCGTCTCGCCGAATCAGGTGACGAGCCTCAAGCTGCTGCATATTGCTCCGTGGGCCGGCGGTGACGAGACGCTCGTGTTCACGCTGCTTCGACAGGGATATCACGAAGTCGAACCAGTGATGTTCTGGCTCAGCCACACCGACGGGCGTTGGAAGCTGGTGGACTGGGAGTTCGTCGATAGCGGATGGTCGGAATCGGAGTCGGCCGCGAATCGGATCGCGATGAGCGGCGATCCTCATGGCACCGATTACGAACTGGCGATGTGGGAACTCCGTGGTGCCGGCGGAATGGAGTACTCGCAGCGGGACGAATACGAAAAGAGTCTCCGCGAAGTGGAAGGCTATGAGATCCCGGTCGCGGCCAGAGATTACGCGCGTTATCTGCTGATGAATCGCTGGAGTCACCACGCTCGTCCCGAAGAGGTATTGCGTCTGGCGACGTTGATTCAAGAACCGGATCGTGTGCCGGGAGTGCATCTGTTGAAGGCCACGGCCTATCAGCGGCTCGGCAAGACGGAGGAAGCGTTCGCCGCACTGGATCATTTGGAAAAACTGGCCGGCTTCCGGCCAAGCTTGGCGGTCTCACGAGCCCACATGCTGCAACAGTCTCGGCGGCGTGAGGACGCGCTGGCTCAATGGCGGCGATTGGCGGACTTCGATCCCGGCGAGCAGTCTTATCTGTCGGAGTTGCTCCGGCTGCTGCCGAAGAGCAAGCGGTCGGAAGTTCTCGATCGGATCAAGACCCACAGCGAACCGCTCAAGCTGGCATCAGAGGTCGCGCGATTCAACCAGTATCAATTGGACGAGTCGTTTCTGAATGAGTTGTTTAAATTCGCGCAGGGCATCGCTCCCGAATCGACCGAGGCTCGGCAAATTGAAATCGTGCGGTTGGAGGCGAGTGATCAGTTCGTCGCCGCCGCCGCTCTGTCACGAAAGGCCGCCGAGCAGGAGACCGACAAAGCCAAACAACAGGCTCACTGGTATGCCTTCCTGACTCAGATGCACCGAGCCGGAGAGTTGCTCCGCGGCTTCGCCGAACACCCCGATCCGAAGTCCGCGTTCCAGGATTTGGTAAGCGGCATGGACGATGGCGAGGCAATCGTCGAGGTCGATGAACTCCCACCGTTGCTTGTCGCCTATCGAGAGAAGCAGCCGGACGACCCTTGGCTGTCGTATTACGAAGGCTACTACGCCGCCGAGAAAACGCGCCTCGCCGAGGCCGACAGAAGTTTCGCGGCGGCGGAGCAACTACTCCCTGCTAAGCCCGCCGGAACGGCCGACGAGGACGAGGATGACTTCAGCAGCCTGCGAAACATGCTTCGCGACCAGCGCTGCCGCGTGCGATACGAGTTGGGTCAGGGTGTCGCCGCGCTGGAAGCCTACAACCGGCACGAAGCCGCCTATCAATCGCTTGCTCAAATCGCGGTCGAGTACCGCCATTGGAACTCACTGAGCTTGCTCAATCAGTCCTTCGCGATTCAGCAACCGCAGAATCTGTGGCTGACGTACTACGAAGCGAAGACCTTGCTCGCCGCAAAAAGCTTTGACGCGGTGCGCGGCAAGCTCCACACGCTCAAGGTTCGCCAGGAGGAAAAACCTGGGATCGATTATTGGTACAAGCAATTGGAGCTGGACTTAATCCTCGCGGAAGTTGCCGATCCGGTCACCGCGTATGGGCGGAGCCAGGATCAGGTGGCGGCCTTTCATCGGCTCTCGCAGAAGCTGCTCGCTGAGCGTGAGTGGGACAGTCTCGAAAAGCTCTGCCAGCAGAATCGAGCCGGCTCGAACAGCCCCGATGTTGTGCTCACTCGCCTGGAGTCGGCTTGGCGGCGGCACGATCATCTCTCACTGGTCACGTTACTGACTCCGTGGACCACAGAAGCGTTCACGCAACGCAAGTACTTCGAGACCACCTGGCGTGACCGACTGGTCCGCAGCCTGTTGCGACTCAACCGCTGGGACGAAGCGCATCGAATTGCTCAAGAGAGATATCGGCTTCACGAGGACGCCTGGCCGTTGGTCATGACCTACGTCGCTCAGAAGAACGCGGCGGAAATCGCCAAATTGCTGCGTGAGGATGAGTCCTTCGCAGAAACGTGGAAGGACAGCGACTTCGGCACCGATCCTGACCTGCGAGCCATCTTGCTCGACGACGCCTTTGCCGAAATTCGGCAGCAGCAAGAATTCACGCTCCCCAATTACCGCGACGGCGAATCGCTCACGCTGCTGCTCCGCCAACCGGCGGAACTCGCCGAGTCCTGGCTGCGTGAACGGCTCTCGCCATCAGACGCCGCGGTGGAAATCGTCCGCACGTCACCGACGTCGTTCTGCGTCACATGGAAAGGGCATCGCTTTCAACTCTTGATGAGTTCGAGTGCGTTCTTCCCGACTGAGTTCGTGGACCAACATGTTCCGACAGCAACACGCCCGCGCCCCAGCAGCGATCCTTTTTCCGTGTTCTTGGACCAGCAAGCCCATCTCGCGATTATGCCTCTGCGCGACGACCGCAACGAACCGTGGAACTCCCCTTCGGTCTCGGCCCGCGAGTTTGGATCGAGATTGCTCAACGACAACGTGTCCGGAGCTTTGTACCGGCAGATCGACTCGCCATTTCGATTCCTGGTCCCGCTAACGGAGAAGTCTGCCTCCGCGCTGGCGAGCCGCCAACCGATTCATGAAGTCGATCCACGCGGCTTTGCTCTGCGAATCCCTCCCGAAGACCACCGGCTCCCGCTGGATCAGCAGCGAGAGATCCGCAAACTGTTCGAGACGCGCCGCGCGGAGGCCGATCCACAACCGATCCACGTCAAAGTGCTGGTCGTGAACGACCAGATTCGGATGTACGAGATCTTCCGATTCACCGACATTCGCCGGCAACGCTACGGCGGCTACGAGGTGGTCGCCGAATACACCGGCCCCAATCCCAACGCCCGCTTCCCAGAGCTTCGTCCAGGGATCAAGTTCGTGTTCCCGATCGAGCAGGTGTTTCAGCGACAAGAACAACCGTGAAACATCTGGGCGAGCCGGGATCACAGTTCACGCCATGACGGCGGACGGGGCTGGGCTGAATTGCGGCTGCGCCACACTGCTGGGGTACTGTGGGCTGGTCGTGAGTCTTCTTCGGACTTCGCGCACGATTTCATCAATTTGAAACGGTTGCAGGTTATGCGGGGCTTTGGTCAGCGTTGCTCGCCATTCGGTGAGCACTCGGTTCTTGCCCGGCTCTTTGGCCTCACGATTGGACGCTTCGATCATCTGATAGATGGTTGCTTCCCATTTTTGGAAATTCATCGAATGTTCCTCGGTACTTTCGGTGTCGTTTGCCAGCAGACGCCAATTGCGTTCGGCCTAGCTCGCGCTCCCACACACTTACTTTCGACCGAAACACCTGCCGAACATTCCCCCGTCACTCACTTTCGCCTCACGATTACCTCGAATTTCTTTGAGCCAGAAAGTTCTTGATCCCCTTCCAAGAACAAATTCGTCGAACGAGCACTCTTGCCCATCGAAATTCAGGCGACGGACAGGAGTGCCCGTCCTACAGAATTGACCACTCACGCATCGATGGGACCGCCATTGCGACGAAACCGTCCCGACAGGCCATCAACGATCCGCGCCTTCGTGACTTGAGTATGGAACTCGCGATACGGAGTCTTCAGAATTCGCCGCCTCAACTAGCGTCGCGTCTGGCGACACTGCCTTCGGAACTTTGGTCCCTCACGGAGCTTCCCCATGATTTTTGGTCGCCTGTCAGTCTTTGCCGTGGTTTTGCTGCTGTCCTCAACAATCGCCCAGTTCGCGGCGGCTCAAACGCGAGATTCGGGGATCGACCCCGATGGGTTCGATAAGTCGGTGCGTGCTCAAGACGACTTATTCCTGCACGTCAATGGCCGCTGGCTGCTCAAGACGGAGATCCCGGCGGACAAGTCGAACTACGGCTCGTTCAACAAGCTGATCGACGAGGCACAGCTAAACATCCGCGCGATCATCGAAGACGTCGCGAAGAACCCCAGCGACGAGAACGGCCGAAAGGTGGGCAACTTCTTCAACAGCTACATGAATGAGACGCTCGTCGAACAATTGGGCCTGAAGCCGCTGCAAGCGGAGATCGCCAGGATCGAAAAGCTGGCCGATAAGAATGACGTCGTCCGCCACTTCGGCTACTGCGAGACGATCGGTGTCGGCGGGCCGATTGGATTCTTCGTCGATCAAGATGACCGAGCCTCCACGCAGCACCTCGCCGGAGTCATTCAAAGCGGGACCACACTGCCCGATCGAGACTATTACCTGAATGACGATCCGAAGTACCTCAAAGCGCGGGACGCTCTGAAGACGTACATCGCCAATCTGTTTCAGTTGAGCGGCCGGCCCCAGCCCGAACAGGCGGCGGCCGCGATTCTGGAGCTCGAAACCAAGCTGGCGAAGGTGCAGTGGGATCGCACGAAACTGCGCGACGCAGAGAAACGCTACAACAAATTCCAAGTCGCCAAGCTCAGCGAGCTGACTCCCAAGTTCCCGTGGCCCGTCTTCTTCGCGGCGGCCGGAGCAAAGGGACTGACCGAACTGAATGTCGTCACCCCCAGCTACTTCGAGGGGCTGGAGCCAATCCTCGCGGAGACCTCGCTGGAGACGTGGAAACAATACCTCCATTTTCGACTGCTCGATGCCAGCGCCAGTGCGCTCCCCAAGGCGTTTGCGTCGGCTCACTTTGAGTTGCACGGCAAAGAGCTAGGTGGCATCCCCGAACAACAACCGCGCTGGAAGCGAGCAGTCGATACCGTCGCCGGTGGCGGCAACAATCGGATGGGCGCACTGGGCGAGGCGGTCGGGCAGTTGTATGTCCAGAAGCACTTCAAGCCGCAGGCGCGCGAGCGGATGAATCAGCTCGTCGGCAATTTGCTCAAGGCGTTCGAGCAGAGCATTCACGAGCTCACCTGGATGACCGACGCAACCAAGAAGCAGGCGTTGGTCAAGCTGTCGAAGATCACTCCGAAGATCGGCTATCCGGAGAAGTGGCGCGACTACTCGAAGCTGGAGATTGCGGCGGACGATCTCCTCGGCAACCTGCGACGCTCGGCGATGCACGAGCACCAGCGGATGCTCGACAAGCTCGGCCAGCCGGTCGATCGCGGCGAGTGGGGTATGACGCCGCAAACGGTCAACGCTTACTACAACCCCGGCCTCAACGAAATTGTCTTCCCGGCTGCGATCCTGCAACCTCCGTTCTTCGACGCCGAGGCAGACGACGCCGACAACTACGGCGGCCTCGGAGCCGTCATCGGACACGAGATCAG
>SXKJ01000414.1 GCA_005778115.1 Planctomyces sp.
CCCGATGAGGCCGCTTGATCCGAGCTTGAGCGGCCGACACTTCATTTTGTGAGTTGGATTCATTCATGTCAGAACTTATAGCGCCCAAAAAACTTTCTTGAAGTTCGGCTTCTAAAAAATCACAGCCTCTTCGGGTTAGTGATGGCATTCGCGCAGTGCTTCGGCGAACCGTTCGATCTGCCAGTCTGAGTCTTCTGTGCCGACGGAAACTCGGATTAGGTGGCGTGAGATGCCGCAGCTCTCCGCGAAATCCAGTTCGCGATAGTGAGCCAAAATCGTGAACGGACAACAGAGCGTGAAGCTGGTCCCCAAGTTTGGCCCTTTGGAGATTTGCAGCGCGTCGTAAAACCGCTCGGTCTTCGCCGCCGCATCGCGCAACACCACCGAGAACAGTCCGCCGAACCCGCCGCCCGGACGGAGATGCCGCTCGTAGTTCGCGCGGTCTACGCGCGCCGGATAAAAGACGTTGGCCACCTCAGGACGCTCGGCAAGGAACTCGCACAACCGCGCGGCGTTGGCGTTAATCTTCGGGACCCTCTCAGCCACATCGCGCGAGTTTCGTTCCAGCACGATCGCCTCTTCGCCGTAGAAGATGTCCTCGAATTCATCGGCCAGAAGCGTCTTCAGTCGCTCGTAGTACGGCCGCTCGCGATTGAGCACTAACGAGCCGGCCAGCACATTGCCGGCACCAGAAAAGTATTTCGTGAGACTCGTGGCCACGACATCCGCGACCGGCAGCGTGTCGAGATTCACACACGCCGCCAGCGTGTCGTCGATCAACAAAGGGAAATCACGCCGCAATGACAGCTCGCTCAACCGCGCGACGTTAGGACTGCCGAGCAACGGATTCCCCGGCAGCTCAACGAACAAACCCAGCAGCGATTCCGCCGCTGCCAGCCGCGCGACTTCGTCGATGTCGGACTCGGCGCCTCTCGGAAAGAACGAGACTGCTCGATCCACCGGCTTCACGCGCGATAGTCGTTGCTGAATCTTCAGGTTGTCCACATAGGGAAACCCGAACTGAATGCTGCGCGATTCCGGCCGCAGTCGCTGAAACAACCGATACGCCGTAAAGATCGCCGCCATCCCCGACGGAAACAGATAAACGTCATCGGCCGAGCAACCTTGCAAGCTGGCCACTCGCTCGCGAATCAATTGCTTCTCGCGAACACTTTCCGAGGAGTTGAGTTGTCCGCGCCCTTCCAGCAGCGCCGCCGCTTGTCGAGAAGGCAAAATCTCACCCGTATGTTGCCAGAACGCTTTGGCCGTCTCTCGTGCGGCCACCGGCATGAACACGGCATGAACGCTGTCACTCCAGCACGCAGCCGTCCGCACATCCGCTCCCGTTTCACGGCGCACGAACTCCGCACAGCGTCGCGCGACGCGCTCCGAAGGAAACGCGATCGCGCATTCGCCCGGCCGAGCCAGCCGACGTTCACACTCGGCGAACAACCGCGCGGTGTCGGGATGAAAGAAGAAGCGCGGATACCCGCATTGCATCGCCCCGGTGACGGCCGGATCCCCCTCTTCATAGCCGACGTTGTCTCGCCAACGGGGCAGGCAGACCGACACTGCGTGTCGTTCTTCCGGGATCGGGTGGCCCAGGTCTTCACCTCGCCAGCGAGTGACATTTGTCGGTGACGTCATGAACGAAAGCATTCCTAATACGAACGAAAACCGTCTCGACCGAGCAGCGAATCCGAATCGGCGACCTCATGTTCTCAAAGGCTCGTTGAGATTTCCATAGCGTCAATCAACTTGGCGAGCGGGGCGGTGTCAGCCCAATGGCACTCGCTTTGAGCGGAATGGCGCTAGCCACCGGTGAATCGGGATCGACGATTTCCGGCGAATTACCGGCAGCTAGTGTCCTGAGTTGTTAATTCGTTGACAAACTTTGCCCGCGATTTGTCGGGATTTCGATGCGTTTTTAATGCAACGAACTTACAACTCAGGACACTAGCGCCGTGCCGCTCACAAAGCGAGTGACATTGGGTGACAGCCCTCCGGTTCTGCGTCGAATGCACCGGGGGGCTGACGCCGCCCCGCTCGCCTGTTTCAATCGTGGCCGTGCAAGGGATAGACTGATGCCCTCGTTTGAGTTTCGTCGAAATTGCCCCGCGCTCTGACTGCGGTTTCTTGAGAGGGAGACGTCGATGACTCGTGGATCTTGGCTGCTGCTCGCTGTGTTGTGGATGGCGTCCTGCCCCGCTCTGACTCATGCCCAACTGGTTCCGGAGATTGGCTACGTCTATCCCGCCGGTGGCCGAGCCGGCACAACGGTTGATGTGGTTCTCGGTGGATACGACTGGACGCCGGACATGCAGCTCTTCGTACATGACCCGCGCATCAAGTTGGAAATCGTCGGCCCACCGTCACAAGTGCTGATTTCGGAGCCGCCGTATTGGTTCGGCTACAAGGCACGTGGTTTTGCCTGGCCGTTGGCTCGCGAGTTCAAAGCAAAGCTGACGATCCCCGCCGATGTCCCACCGGGACTGGTGAAGTGGCAAGTCGCGAACGCGAACGGTGCCTCGCCCGTCGGAACATTCCACGTCGGCAACCTGCCCGACGTCGTTGAGGATGCGAAACGCAAGACCGCTCAACTGCTCCCCGCGCTGCCGGTGACAGTGTCAGGGCAGATTCGTCGTATCGAAGAAATCGACCGCTATCAATTCAGCGTCCCGAAGGCCGGGCCGGTGACGATCGAACTCCTCGCGCGACCATTCGGTTCGATGTTGCACGGCATGTTGCAGGTGCGTGATGCCAGCGGCAAGTTGCTGCTCGATATCGCCGATTCCGAAGGTCGCGACATCGTCACAACGTTCATCGCTCAAGCGGATGCGAAATACGAAGTGA
This sequence comes from Planctomyces sp., assembly GCA_005778115.1. GTDB lineage: Bacteria > Planctomycetota > Planctomycetia > Planctomycetales > Planctomycetaceae > SXKJ01. Next base: position 2,854 of record SXKJ01000414.1, read on the forward strand.
GCCTGCACGACCTCGACTTTTCAGGAGACCGGTCCTACGTCTATCGACTGACTTTGACCGCCAGCCCGCACGTCATCGCGGCTTACCCGGCCGCCGGCAAGCGCGGCGAAACGCGCAAGGTTGAGTTCGTTGGGATCGGCATCTCGACGGGGGGGCCACAATTGGAATCGGTCACTCGCGACGTTGCGTTTCCGACCGCTGCCGACGCCACTTCGTTCGCCTATTCACTGGAGACACCGTTCGGCAACGCGAAGCCGCACACACTGCTCGTGTCGAATGTTGCCGAGCAAGTCAAACCTGCCGGCGCTGCAATGCCGTTGACCGCTCCGATCGCCGTGACGGGATTCCTCGAATCTCGGTTCGGCACGGACTCCTTCACGCTCGATCTCAAGAAGGGTGAGAAGTGGGAACTCAACGCCGTCGCCCGCGTGATTGGCTCGCCGCTGGATCTCGAACTGCAAGTGCTCGGCCCCGATGGCAAGCAGGTCGCGACCAACGACGATGAAAAGGGAACAACCGATGCGTCGCTGTCGCTCGCTGTCGCTGCCGATGGAGCCCACCGCGTCATCGTCTCCGACCGCTCTGGCAAGAGCGGCTCACGCACGGCCAACTATCGGCTAAGCATCGAACCGCCGCGCGAAGAGATCGCGATCACGTTCCCAACGCAGCTTCCAATCGTTGTTGGCACCGTCGCGAACTTGGTGATTAAGGTCGTGCGCGATGTTGGCTTCGCCGGGCCGATCCCGCTGAAGCTCGAAGGACTCCCCGCTGGCGTGACAGTTCCCGCCGACCTGGCGATCCCAGAGAAGAAGAACGATCTTACGATCGACCTGACTTGCGCCGCCGACGCCGCCACGACCGCGAGTCTCTGCACGATCACTGCCACACCGACACTCAACGGCCAGCCGGCGACGCGGAAAGCCGGAACGGTACTGCTCGCGATCACGATGAAGCCGCGCATCAAGCTGACACCGGAAGGACTCGACGACGTCAGCAAAGTCCATCGCGGCAGCACGCACCTGTTCCCGTACAAGATCGAGCGGCTCGAAGGTTACGCCGGCCCGATCACCTTCGAGATGACCGCCAAACAGCAACGACATCGCCAAGGCTTGAGCAGCGACGAGATGGTCGTCCCGGCCGAAGTGGTTCGCGCCGAGTACCCGATCTTCGTCCCCGAATGGATGGAGACCACCAAAACCAGCCGCATGATTATCAACGGAGCCGTGAAGGTCGCCGACCCGAAAGGCAACGTCCGCACGCTGCTGCAAAAACAAGAACTCCGAGTCGGCATCCTCCCTGAAGGCGCATTGATGAAGCTCAGCCACACGGCTGGCGAACCAACCGTGACGCTCGGCAGCGAAGTCCGCATCCCGCTCGCGCTTTCACTGGCATCCGAGTTGAAAGACGCCATCAAGATCACTGTCATGCCATCCGACGACCAAGCCAGTCTGCTGGCCGCCGAGCCAATCCAATTGTCGCCCGGCCAAAAAGAAACGACGTTGATTGTCCGAGTCGCCAACGATGCCAAACTCGTCGGCGAACAATCGCTGGTGATCCGAGCCGCCACACTCCGCAACGGCTACCCGGTCATTTCCGAAACGACGGTCCTGCTCACGGTGAAGGTGGCGCAGTAACGGCCTCTGTTCTGCAAACGTTTGAAATCTGTTCGTTACGTGAAGGTTTTTCAGCCACGGATGAAACACCGATCAAACACGGATTTGCGAAGAGTTTCGGAAGGCATCGCGCCGGCCAGAGTCACTCGAATCTCGCCCGATTCATTTTGTTTGATCTGTGTTTTATCGGTGCTTCCTCCGTGGCCAGGATCTTTTGGGTTGCGGGCACAGCCCGCTCCAAGATGACCGAGATGAACGACAATTCTTTTGAGCACGCAGCCCGTGCAATTGCCGAAGCCGACGCGATGCTGATCGGTGCGGGAGCCGGGATGGGAGTCGATTCCGGCCTGCCGGACTTTCGAGGCAGCGAAGGATTCTGGAAGGCGTATCCGCCGTTTCAGGGCCGATCGTTCGCGTCGGTCTCGAATCCGATTTGGTTTCGTGATGATCCGGCTCAGGCTTGGGGCTTCTTCGGGCATCGGCTGAATCTGTATCGCGACACGATGCCTCACGCAGGTTTTCAGATTCTGCGACGTTGGGCCGAGTCTCGTCCGGACGGCTACTTCGTCTTCACGAGCAACGTCGATGGCCACTTCACGCGAGCGGGCTTCGACGCCGATTTCATCCTCGAATGCCACGGCTCGATTCACTTCGCGCAGTGCGTGTGCGGTTGCTCGCGCGACATCTGGCCGGCAGACGACATTCGCATTGAAGTCGATATGGCCAATGTCCACGCTACCTCGCGACTGCCGACCTGTCCTCGATGTGGCGGCTTGGCTCGACCAAACGTGCTGATGTTCGGCGACGGCGGTTGGGTTCCCGATCGCACGGCCGAGCAAGAGGCGCGTTACACTCGTTGGCTGAAGACCGTCGCCAGCAAGCGAGTCGTCGCCATCGAATTCGGAGCTGGCTTGGCGATCCCAACCGTGCGTTACGAATGCGAAGGCCGAGCGGATCTGCTGGTCCGGATCAACCCGCGCGAATCGGAAACGTCCCGCGGTGGAATCTCGCTCAAGTGCGGAGCTTTGGAGGCCATTCAGCGGATCGACACATTTGCCGAGTCGCTTTAAGGGGCTGGTCACGGTTGGTATTTTCGCTTGGCAGATCGCCGAACCATTCCTCGAAAGCAGCTCTGCGGGAAACGCCGAAATGATGACGCACGAGACGGCTGTTTCACGTTCAACGCCTCGTATTGCTGCCGGGACGCTGTTGTTCGTCCTGCCGCTTCTGGTCTGGACTGCGAGTGGCCAAGAGAAACCGATTGTTCCCGGCGCTGCCGCTGCGAACTCGGCGATCGAAGAAGCAGCGTTCAAGGAGCATGTGCAGTCGCTGCTGAAGAAGTTCTGTGTGCGATGCCACAACCCGGACAACCTGGAGTCGGGCATTCGAGTCGATCATCTCACCACTTCGCTGGAGGAGCGACAGATCCCGCTGTGGAAAGGAATTCAAAAACAGGTGCTCGACGGGGCCATGCCTCCGGAAGACGAACCTCAGCCGACGGCCGAGCAGCGGAAGGCGTTCGATGGTTGGGTCACGCGGGCGATCACGGCGGTACGTTCTCGTCCGTCGCCGAAGAATGGTTCCGTGCGGCGACTCACGGTCTCGCAATATCGGAACACGCTCAGAGACTTGCTGGGACTGGAAGAAGATCTCACTGACGCGCTCCCGCCAGATGACCTTTCCAAGGACGGCTTCACCAATAATGGGCAGACATTGCTGCTGTCACCGTTGCAGGTCGAGTCCTACTTCGACATCGCCGAGAAGGCTCTCGACCTGTGCATCGTCGATGAAAACACGAAGCCGGTGATCCAGAACTTCCGCATGGAGTTCGGAGCCTCGACCAACCCGCAACCCTGTCCCGACAAGCTGGTTTTGGGAGCTAACAATGCTCTGCTGAAGAACGAGGACTTCGTCGTGACCGAACTGAAGCCGACGAAGCCGTTCGACTTTCAACCGTTCGCAATGAAGACCAAGCACGAGTTCATCGAAGGCTACGTCGGCAACGACACGATTCGGGAGTGGAAGAAATTCGACAGCATCTATCACTCGGTCTTCGCCTGCGTGCGCGGGACGCCGGGCTATCCGAAGGGGGAGGCTTATCAGGTCGTTCCCAGCGGGCTGTTGCTGCGGCCGGCGATTCCCAGCCCGGAGATCTTCGGCCAGTCGAACACTTATGGGCCGATGGCGAATTTCAAAATCTCGCTCCGCGAGTTGCCGGAGCAAGGAAATTTTCGAGTCACGGTGAAGGCCGCTCGTTACGACGAAGGGGAGTTGGATCAACGTGACAAAACGTTTGCGAAACGCTCGCCATCGCTCGGCGTTTATCTCGGTCTACGTCGCGACTGCGGCAGCACTTTGACACGAGTCGGCGAACAGCGGGCCGTTTCGAACACCGAGCTTCAGGACTTCGTCTTTGAAGGAGCAATCAACGACTTCCCGACTCCCGATGTGGAAAAGGACAACGTCAACTACCTGGCGGGCATTCGTGAGATTGGAGTCCGCAGCGAATACACCGACGGCCGCGAGATGCCTCGTCTGCTGATTCGATCGATCGAATTCGAGGGACCGTTCTACGACTCGTGGCCACCGGCCACTCATCGCAAGATCTTCATTGAGTCGCCGCGCAAGAACGATCCAGCGGCATATGCTCAGGAAGTGATCCGCTCGTTCGCCACACGAGCTTTTCGCCGCCCGGTAACAACCGCCGAACTGGAATCGCTCGTCGGAGTCTGGAAGAGATCGTTTGCCGACAAGGCGGGTAGCCGAATTCGTGAGAATTCGGATTCGGGCTCCAATCGTCCGAACTCAGACGAGTTCGGCTACACGAACAACTTCCGGAGAAGCATTAAAGACGCGCTGCTCGTCGTGCTGACGTCGCCTCAGTTCTTGTTCTTGATCGAGAACAGCAGCAGCCCGGCCGCCGAGGATCTCGATTCCTACGAATTGGCCTCGAAGCTGAGCTACTTCCTGTGGAACGCGCCGCCGGATAAACGTCTGCTTGAACTCGCCGCGAAGGAGGGACGTAGCCGAATTCGTGAGAGTTCGGACGGAAGTCTCACGACTTCCGCTACGGAAAACAGCGCCTTGAATCAATCGCTGGATGCCGAGATCGAACGGATGATCCGCGACCCGCGCTTCGGGCAGTTCATCAACGAGTTCGCGTCGCAGTGGTTGAGCCTCGACAAGTTCGACGTGGTGGCAGTCGATGCTCAGCGATATCCGAGGCTCACTCGCGACACCAAGACGCAGTTGCGGCAGGAGCCGGTTCAGTTCCTGCGTTATCTGATCGAACAAAACCTGCCATTGCGAAACGTGATTCAATCCGACTTCCTCGTCGCCAACGAAGTCACTGCGAGCTACTACAACCTCGCCGATCGCACGGAAGACGGATTTCGATTTGTGCCGGTCCAGCACGAGAACGAAAACCTCGGCGGCCTGCTGACTCAGGCCTCCATCCTGTCCGGACTCTCCGACGGCCGCGAATCCAACCCGATCAAGCGCGGAGCCTGGCTGGCCAGAAAGATCATCGCCGAGCCACCCGACGATCCGCCGCCCAATGTCCCGCAGCTCAAGGAGGAGGACGGCGCGAAGCTGACTCTGCGCGAGAAGCTGGAACGTCACCGCAACCAAAAAGGCTGCGTGAAATGTCACACTGGCATCGACCCGTGGGGCATTCCGTTCGAGACCTTCGACGCCGGCGGCCTGTTCAAGAAAGATCCCACCGTCGATGCTCGCTCGACTCTTCCAGACAAAACCGAGATCAAGGATCTGAATGGCCTGAAGGGATATTTGGCGAACGACCGAATCGACCAAGTGGCATTCAGCTTCCTGAAGCACGCCGCCAGTTACGCCGTCGGCCGCAGCCTGACCTACAACGAACTCGCGTTCCTCCAAGAACAGAGCATCCCACTGAAAGCGAACGACTACCGCATGCAGGAACTGCTTCGGTTCGTCATCAAGAGTCATTTGTTTTTGAAGAAGTAGCCGAAATGACATTCCCAGTGGCGACGTTTACGTCTTCGGTTATCCTGTGATTTGTGATCCAGTATTGAGGAGTCAAACTCTGGAAGCCACGTTTGGTGCCTAGGCTCCGTGTGAGAAAGTGAGATCGATGATGACAACGGTAACTCTTGAGCTTCCCGACCAGATTGTGCAGTCGGTCGAACGGCGGGCACAGACGCGCGGGATGACTTTCAGCCAACAGATCACGGAGTTGCTTGAAGAATCAACCAACGGCCATCAGAACCACCAGCGTGCTGAGGCCATTCGCCGCATGAACGAACTCTTTGCGCAGGTCAGTGGCTTTCAAGTCGAACTGCGAATCCCCCGCGAGGAGCTGTATGAACGCGGAAGTCTTCGTTGACACCAACATTTTTCTGTATTCGATCGACGATAGCGCCGCCGCTGCGGAGAAACGAGAAGTCGCTCGCGAAATTCTCCAAACCGAGCTGTGGGGTTGGTCGGTCCAGGTTGCAGCGGAATTCTTCGTGAATGCCACGTCGCCCAAACGTAGCTTTCGCTTGGCAACCGATCTCGCCAACTCGCTGGTCGAGACTTGGTTGTGCTTCCCGACAGCAGACATCAACACGAGCATCGTACGGAATGCACTCGCGCCGCATCGGCGGTATCAGACCAGCTATTGGGACTCGGCAATTCTCGCGACGGCAAAGCAACTCGGTTGTCACACGGTCTACAGCGAAGACCTGAATGACCAGCAGAACTATGATGGTGTTACAGTCGTCAATCCGTTCCGGCGGATCATCGCAACCAAGTAATTTACTAACCTATTTTTGGATGTGATTCATGGCCTCCTCCATTCAGCTCGATCGTCGTGCGGTGCTCAAAGGTTTGGCGGGGGTCACATTGGCTCTGCCATTGTTGGAGGCGATGGGGAAGGATGTCGCGGCGAAGACTCCGCGGCGGTTCTGTGCGATGTACACGGCCAACGGTATGTCGTTGCCGAATCCGAAGCATGGGATTGATGAGTGGAGTTGGTTTCCGAAGACAGAAGGCCGCGCGTTTGAGTTTGGGAAATCGACCGAGCCGCTGAAGGCGTTCCGGGAGAAGCTCAGCTTTCTCGGCGGACTGCATCATCCGAACGGGACCAAGGCTGATCCGCATCTTTGTTCGGATATGTGGCTAACCGGGGCTCCGTTGCACAATCCGAAGCCGGGGATGTTTAACTCGGTGGCGCTCGATCAAGTGGTGGCTCAACACACGAAGCAGTTCTGCCGGCAGCCGTCGTTGGTGTTGTCGATTGATGCTGGTGTCGGGTTTCTCTCACGCACGGGAACGATCTCGTACAACCTGGAGGGGAAGCCGATCCCCGCCGAGAACAATCCGCGCCGCGTGTTCGATCGCCTGTTTCGTGGCGATCGCACGTCACTGGCTGCGCAGCGCGAGCAACTTCAGCGACGCATCAAGCTGGTGGATGCCGTGCTGGAGAGTTCCAAGTCGCTCAATAAACAACTGGGGCAATCTGATCGCGAGAAGATGGAGCAGTACCTCACGTCGCTGGATGAAATCGAGTCTCGGCTGACCGCGTCGGAGAAGTGGATCGATATTCCGCTCAAGGCGCAGGATTACTCGCGCCTCAACCTGGACGCGACGTCGGAAGGGGAGCCGGCCGAGTACTACCGCAACATGTTCGACCTGATCGCGTTGGCATTCGATGCGGACATCACACGGTCGGTGGCGTTCATGCTCAATCGCGAAGATGGCATGGGGGTCAGCGACACGTTTCCGATCAAGTTGGGCTTGGGCAAGACTCATCACAACTTGTCGCACGCCGAGGACAAAGAGGGGCAACTCGCGTTCGCCAAGTACGACCTGTTCCTCAGCGAGCAGATTGCTCACTTCCTGCGTCGCCTGGAGGAATACAAGGACAACTCCGGCTGCGTGCTCGACAACACGATCGTGCTGTTCGGCAGCGGAGCCAGCACGACTCACTATCCGAAGAACCTGCCGACTCTGATCGCCGGTGGTTCGAACATGGGGCTGAAGCACGGCACCTACTGGCGCGGCAAAGACACCCGGATGGCCAACGTCTTTCTGAGCATCCTGCGGTCGATGGGGATCGAACAGGAATCCTTCTCCGATAGCTCCGGCACGGTAAGCGATTCGATCTTCGGGTGAGCGTTGATCATTCACGACCTCACTTCGGTGTGACGTAGCCCTTCGGCGGGGTCACGACTTCAAAGTCCGAGCCTTTCACTTTTCGCAGTTCGTCGTGCAGCACCGGAATTCGCTCATCGGGGGCGACGGAGATGGCCCAGTCGATGCCGTTGTCGGCGTTCAACATGCCGTAGCGTTTCAACGCTTCGAGGATCGTCTTCAGTTCTGAAGAGAACTTCGACGTGTCGAACTCTTTTCGCAAACGGAACCGCTCGCCCATGCGCGGCAGATTCTCGTCGTTGCTGCGACTGGCGAAGTGAGTCGCGGGATAGACGTAAGCTCGGCGCGTTTTGACAAAGGTGGCCCGTAATGCGTGCTCGATCTTGCCGCGCTTCAGTTCGTCGTACCGCACGATCGAGGGGAAGATCGGCAGCCCAGCCGCGTCGGAACTGGTCCAGCCGTCGGGACGTAGTCGGTTCGATGTGAGATCAAAGATCGAAGCTTGCTCGGCCTTCCAGCCGGTGTCGGTCTTCGTGAGGCGGTAGAACTCATACAGCTTGCGGTTGACCGGATCGACAACGATTCCATGCCGATCAGAGTCGAGGCTCGGTTTGCCCCGTTGGACGTCGTCCAGCGTGAGACTCCTCGTGGCCGAGTCCCGTTTGAAGGTCGCCGGCCAACCTTCGATCACCGCGTTGTCGGGAACGGGATAAGGCCCCTTATCGGACTCTTCGGAGTACGCGGCCAGCTTCACGTCGACCATTCTCTGATCCGGCGGGACGAGCACGAAGCTCATGTCTGGGTTGTAGCGCAACGGCTTATTGCCACCGATCGCGGCGATCATTCCTTTCGAGTTCGGATGCAGCGGCCACTCATCGACCGGAATGTTCCACGGGTTGTCCGGCGGAAAGACTTCCAACGCAGCGAGGATCGCGTCGGCTTCGGGCGTGTCGAATTGAATCGCTCGTTCGAGCTGCGGCATCTTGGCGGCTTTGATCCGCGCCAAGCGATCCTTGTTGATAGTTACTCCGGGAATGGGCGCATTGCTGACGGGAGCAGTGGTTGTTCCAGCTTTCAACTGAATGTCACCCAACACCAACGTCGGCGTCTTGCCACCCGCTTCTGCCAAGTACCAGCGTTTGACGTTGGCCAGATCGGGCTGACTGTCGTTGGTGTTCCGAAACTTGCCGATCTCCAGCACCACTTCGCTCTTGCCCGGCTTGACCGCGATGGGCACGACAACACGAGTCGCGAAGTTGGTCGATCGACCATGCAACACATTTAGATCCAACGTGGTTTCGGCACCAGGATTGACGACCTGGAATCGAAACCGCTCGAACAGGGTCCAGTCTGTCACTCGTGTTCGCTGGCCGATGCTGCCACCCGCCTTGAACGTGACCTTCATCCCTTTGCCGTTAAGTGCCGGCTCATCCACGACGACCGGTTTGGGCTGCTCATCGGGGCTGGTGTCCGAGGTCGTTTCTCCGGCGGTCACCTGCACGAGATATGTTGGCTTCTCGGCCGCCTGAGCGATCAGACCGCGCGAAGGCGCGATGGCGAGGACGACTTCGGCGAGCACCACGGCGAACACAAAAGAGAGTCGCATGAGAATGGCTCCAGAGCGATTGTGAATCGGCGTATTTTCACTGAGGACACCGGCAGGACCAGATTTCACTGGATCTAGTTCAGCCGGCGTCAGGAAACCTACGCGATCACTCCGACTCGCTGGAAGTCACCCGCCGACAATGCCAAACTGCTTTGGAGTGCGGTGTGTCAGCACCGCTTTGGATCGTCGTGGAAAAGATGCTGATCCCCGATCCGCCCTCTCATCGAATCCCAAAACCAAAGTGGTGCTGACACACCGCACTCCAAAGATCCAAAGAGAACCATGACACAGCTCAACAAGTACAGCTCCCGCATCACACAACCCCGCTCGCAAGGTGCCTCGCAAGCGATGCTTTACGGCACCGGCCTGACTCCCGAAGACATGAACAAGGCGCAGGTCGGCATCTCCTCGGTGTGGTGGGAGGGGAACACCTGCAACATGCACTTGAACGACCTCGCCGCAAAGGTGAAGGAGGGCGTGCAAGCGGCCGGCTTGGTCGGGATGCGGTTCAACACGGTCGGCGTGAGCGACGGCATCTCGATGGGGACCGAGGGGATGTGCTACTCATTGCAGTCGCGCGACCTGATCGCGGACAGCATCGAGACGGTCATGGGCGGGCAATGGTACGACGCGAATATCTCGCTGCCCGGCTGCGACAAAAACATGCCGGGCTGCATCATGGCGATGGCTCG
>SXKJ01000415.1 GCA_005778115.1 Planctomyces sp.
AAGCTTCTGCCGGTAGTGATCGAGGAAGTGACTCGCCAGCAGAAAGACATCCTCGCCACGCTCGCGCAGCGGCGGGATTGAGAGTTCGATCACGCGCAGCCGGAAGAACAAGTCTTCGCGAAAGCGGCCGTCGCGGATGAGTTCGGGCAAGTGCCGGTGGGTCGCCGCGACGATCCGCACGTCGACTTCCACTCGCTGATTGCCGCCGACTCGTTCGAAAGGATGCCCTTCCAAAACTCGCAGGAGCTTGGCTTGGCAATTCAGGCTGAGCTCCCCGATTTCATCGAGGAACAAACTCCCGCGATGTGCTCGCTCGAATTGGCCGAGATGCTGGCGTGCGGCACCGGTGAAGGCTCCCTTTTCGTGACCGAACAACTCGCTTTCCAGCAGCGATTCTTGAAACGCTGCGCAGTTGACGGCGACGTACGGGCCGCAGGCGCGCGGGCTGGAGTCGTGAATCATCCGCGCGATCAATTCTTTGCCGGTGCCGCTTTCTCCAGAAAGCAGCACGGTGGATTCGGTCGCCGCGACGCGCGAGACCATTCCTAGCAGATGACGGATCGGCACGCTGTCCCCGACGATGCGATGCCGGCCGGCCACTTCGCTGCGGAGTTGCACGTTGGCTCGTTCGAGCCGCTCGCGATGGTCGAGGTTCTCCAATGCCAAGCCTGCCTGCCGAGCAATCGCGATGCAGAGTTCGAGATTCGAGGGGGTCAGCGGATCGGCCAGGCTGCTTCGCAAACACTCGATCGCGCCACGGCATCCCGAACGCTGCGGGATCGGAACGCAAATGGCCGAGGTCGGTTGCTCGCCAACCACGGTCGATTCGGTCGCGACTCCGGGCTTGTTCGCGGGATTGGATTGCTCGACCAACAACGCCTCGTGCTGATGCAGCACAAGCGCGGCCAATGGCGACGGCTGGCTGTTGTCCGATTCGCCGCCGTAGCGTCGCAAGCGTCCGTCCGAGCCGGTCAGCCAGATCACGATCGCATCCGCTCGCGTGCCGGTGGTGAGAGCGTGCGACACAATCGATATGAGCGACTCGAGACTGTCTTGCTCGTGAAGTTCGCCGGCCAGACGGCAGAGGATCGCCGCGTTGCGCACGGAATCGGGATTGCTCTTTCCCTTGAGCTGTCCGACCACGGCGTCTTTTTGTTCGGCACTGGGGACTCGCGCGACGAACGTCGTGGATTCGAGCAACGCCGGTTGCCAACCCGCGTCGCTGACCGGCTCCCCCTGCTGAATGAAAACCAGCAGCCGTTCGCCGATGTGGATCGCATCACCGGGACGCAGCGACGCGGTTTCGATGCGGCGCGAATTCACGAACGTGCCATTGCGACTGTGGCAGTCTTCGACTCGCCAATCGGTGCCGTCAAACCAGACCTTGCAATGCAGCCGCGAGCACTGATGGTCATCGACCGGAATCTCGCGATCCGGATCGCGACCGATGGTCACAGGCGGAGCGTTCGGGTCCAACGTGATGCTGGCTCCGGGAGTCGTGCCGTTGATTTGAACGAGTGAGAATTTCATGGGAGTAGGTTGGGCACTCTTGCCCGACTACAGACGGGCAGGAGTGCCCATCCTACATATTCTGTTTCAAGGCGCGTGTGACCGAACGAGCGCACTGTATCAAGGCGCTCGGCTGGCGACGAACTTGCCGAGCAGCGGTGTAAGAGCAATCCAATCTGCCAGGCCAGCCAAGAGTTACTTCGATTCTCGCATCGGACAGCCGCAACCGGCACCGTGCGTGCCTAGGCCAGCCGTGCTTCCGGCGACTTGGCGGCTTCAGGGTGAGGCCGCTGCCCCCTCGCCGATCATTTCTTTGAGGAGACTGGCCATGTTATTCCGCAACTCGTTCCGCAATATGTGTCGTCGAATCAGGTCTCAGGAGCGTCGCCAGCGATCGGCTCGGCCGCAGGCCGCGGAAACTCTGGAACTGCGAGCTTTGCTCGCCGCGACGATGGCCACGGTCGCCGTCGATGCGATCGCCGAACCGCTGCCGATCTGCGATCACCCCGATGAGCCGACCTTCACGGTGGTAGATGGTGTCGCCACGCTGACTGGCACCGATGAGGATGACAACGTCAATGTGTTTTCGTTTTACGGGTTTGTCGTGTTCGAGATTGGCGACGATGTCTTCGCGGTGTCCGAAGGGACGATCGACGCGATCGTGATCGACAGCTATTGCGGCAACGACTCGATCACCGTCGCGGCAGGAGTCACCGAGTGTCTGACGGTCTACGCGGGGCACGGCGATGACTCCGTGTTTCAGTACGGCAGCGGTGCCTCGGACATCCGCGGTGGTGCCGGCAACGATCTCCTTCAGGGAGGCTCAGCGGCTGGCTATCTACAAGGGGACGGCGGTTCCGACACGATCGTCGGCGGCGCTGCGGGCGATCTGATCTTCGGCGGAGCGGGTGACGACAAGATTCTCAGCAACGGCGGCAACGACATCGTCGTCGGTGGTGACGGCAACGATGTGCTCAACTCGGGCGATGGCAATGATTGGGTCTTCGGCGACGGAACCAACTCGCTGCCAGCGGTGCTGCCGACTCCCGAAGAGCTGCGCGCATACATTCTGCGATTCAGCCAAATCAACAGCGGTCACGATCTGATCTGGAGCGGCACGGGAGACGACTTGGTCCTCGCGGGAGCCGGGAATGACGGCATCGATGCGGGTGCGGGCAACGATTTGGTTCTGGCTCAAGAGGGAAACGATGCCGTTTGCGGCGGCGACGGCAACGACACGCTGCTGGGCGGAGTCGGCGACGACTCGATGGCCGGAGCCAACGGCAACGACGTACTGCATGGCGGTCGCGGTCACGATTGGCTGTTTGGCGACGGATACCTCGCGGAAGGAACCGTCACCGACGCGGTCACATGGGCAACCTCGAAAGATTCCACGCTGGGCTTCGGGCACGACACGATCACTGGCGGCGCGGGGAACGACTACATCACCGGTGGCAACGGCAACGACGTGATCATCGCCGGACTGCGACCCGCCGTGCTCGACGATCTTGATCCCGAACCGCTCGACCCGGTGGTCGTTGTCGCGGCCGATCCACTGGTGCTTGCGCTGGCGGTCGCAGAGATTGATCCGCTGCCACTGCCGCTGCCTCCCGAAGTCGCAGACAACGACTTGGTCTTCGGCGGATCGGGAGACGATCGCATCGTGACCTACGATGGCACCGATATCGTCGCCGGCGGCGCAGGCCACGACGCCATTCACACCGGAGCCGATCACGACCTGGTGCTCGGCGACGGCCCGAACTCGCTGGCCGAGACTCCGGCGTTGCCGAATGATCCGACTCAGATTCGCGCGTACTTGCTCCGCGTCTCGGCGATCAATCGTGGGAACGACACGATCTTCGCAGGAGCCGGAAACGACGACGTCTTCGCCGGTCATGGCAACGACGTGGTCCGAGCCGGCAGCGGCGATGATTTCGTCGATGGCGGTGCTGGTGGTGACCTGCTGCTCGGTGGTTCGGGAAATGACACACTGAATGGCGGAGCCGGAAACGACACAATCGACGGCGGCAGCGGAGACGACGCCATCTCTGGCGGAGCCGGCAACGATGCGCTCGATGGCGGGGACGGCAGCGACAAGATGTACGGCAACGAGGGCGACGACATCCTTACCGGTGGCGACGGCGAGGATTATCTCGACGGCGGTGCCGGCATCGACGAGTTCTTCGCTCAGGACGGCTACGCCGATGTCTTGTGCGTCGAATGGGGTGAGTCGGTCCACATCGACGCGTTCCTCGACACGCTGGTGTTGTGCTGACAGCTCAGCGAGCGGTTGGGCCGCGTTTCGTAGGTTGGGACTCCGTCCCGACTCCTCCGCGAAGATTGTCGGGACGGAGTCCCAACCTACGAAATGCGGCTTCGTGCAATTCTCCGTGGCTCGGTGGGCCGCCAGCGAAAGTCCGAGTCACAGCCGCTTCCTCCTCGACTATGGTTGGCAATCAACGTCCGGTCTCCGCGCTCAAGGTCTGTGAGTGCAACCGGACAAGCCTACGAACTCGGGGTCCCAATCATGCGGCGACGATTTGTGTTGGCAGAGCAGCTTGAACCTCGCTTGGTGTTGTCCGTCATCGGAGGGTCGCGCGGTATCGACGTCGGCTTCGACGACGGCTCATCCGCCGGAGAGGTGCCCGAAGAATCCAGCGATTCGTCCGCCGCTGAGTCGCCACGCACGAGTGGATCGACTTCGACCGCCAGCACTCCAACAGTTGTCGCTGACTCCAGTAGCGAGGACGACACGTCCAGCCAGCGAAAGACGGAAAGTTCAGAGCCGACCACGTCCGCGACAACCGGAACTGCAACCACTCAAGCATACACAACCACGGCAGATCGCGATTCTTCAACGTCCGACGCGTCCGACTCCGTCTCCGTGATCCGGCCGACTCGACGCTCGCCTCACACCGACGTTCCCACCAAACCGCGCGTGATCGTGCTCCGTCGTGCCGAGGTCGCCGATGACATCGACGCGGACGAAACGAACGGGGATGGGAGTGGCTCGGCACCTGACTTGGGCATTCCACGCCGAGACCTCGATGCCGAGTCCCGCGAATTGGACTCTGTGAGTTCCCTGCCGCAAGACGCCATCGATTTTCATTGGACCACGCCACACAACGCCGGAGGAACGCTTGAGGCCGCGGACTTCAAAGCCGGCCAAGCTGACAAAGTTGTGGACGCGGCCACGACAACCCATTCGACTTCGGAAGTGATCCCAGAAGCAGGCCCGTTCGACGGACTTGCCACGTCGTTGTGGACGTGGCTGCACGGCGGCGAGACGGCTTCCTTCTTGAACGGTGCGGCTCACATGGCGCAGGCTCCGTTCTTCGCGCTGGCTGGAGCCTTCACCTTCGCTGCCGTCGGCCGGAAAGGGACTGCGGATGCGAACAAATTCTTTCGCCCGACAACCGACGAACGCTTCGAGGCTGTGAGTTTTTTCGCCTCCGACCTTGCGTCGGGGGTTCAACGGCTTTTGCGCTACTCGGATTTGTCGAGAATTTCGAGTAGCGCAGTGGCCGCTAAACCCCTGGGACAAGCCCAGGGGCGAAATAATCACAGCCTCTTCGAGTTGATCGGCCGCCGCTGGTGGCGCGATCGCCGTCGCCCAGAGAGTGGCTCGCGGTTCGGCCGAGGCTTGCAGCGCCGCACGGGTGGAAACTCGGTGCCGACGCAAGCACCCGTCAACGATTCGCCGTTGGCTCAGCCGGACATCAGCGACGCATTCGTGATGTCACTGATGGACTCGGTCGAACCGGATGCGTTCGTGATGTCGCCACTGCGCCCCGCGCAACGATCGGACGACGATTCGTCGGAGGAAGATTCCAAGTTGTCGCTGTCGATGAAGGTCGTTGCCGCCGGCGCGGCCGCTGGAACCGTCGCCGCTGGGAGTGCTCTGGCCAATCGCCGTGGCGCTGCGGGCAAACGTCCCGCGCGTCCCGGCATCCGCTACACTGGGACAACGATCGTTCCGCAATCGTCGTTACCGCAGCAGGCCGCTCGTTCGTAACTTGGACGACTTCTGATGACCCAAGCATCGAACTCGCAAACTCTGACGGCTCTGCGCGACATGCACGTCACGCCGCGTGACGGAGCGTGGGCTGTGAATGCTCTGCCGCTCGATCAGGATCTCCCCGTCGGAACAATCATCGGTGATTTTCAGATCGAGTCACTGCTGGGAAGGGGCGGCTTGTCGCGCGTGTATCGAGCTCGGCAGCGGTCGCTCGATCGCACGGTCGCGTTGAAAGTGACTCTGGTTCGCGAAGAACACGCTCACGGCACCGACGAGGGCCGCACGATGGCGGCGGTCGTTCACGATCACATCGTCCCCGTGTTTTCGGAACAGACAGTCGGCGAGTTCCGGCTGCTGGCGATGGGCTTCATCGCCGGCCCAACACTGGCAGAGTTCCTGGCGGAACAACGCGACACACACAACGAATCTCGCACCTCCTTCGCCTGCCGCACGATTCGAGATTTGGCGCAAGCCCTGGCGCACGCGCATCGGTTGGGCGTCCTGCACTGCGACATCAAGCCGGCCAACATCCTGTTCACGCCAGACGGCCGCGCTCTGCTGACCGACTTCAATGTGGCCGTGCGGCGCGACGGCGTCGATGGCTCCAACCATCCCGTCGGTGGCACGCTGTCGTACATGGCCCCAGAACATCTCGCGATGCTGACCGGCCGCAGCGCACCGGCGACGGTCGACGAACGTGCCGATCTTTACTCGCTGGGTTTGGTGCTCTTTGAACTGCTGACGGGAACATGGCCGTTCGCGGAATCCGAAGCGACCACCGATCCTCTCTCGGCAGCCGCACAACTTCAGGCGATCCGTCTCGCTTCGCCTGTGCGTTTTCCAGCAACTGCCCCGCGACTTGCCCCCAGCTTGCAGTCAATCGTCCAGAAGTGTTTGGCTCCGCAACCCGCTGATCGCTATCGGACCGCCGACGAGTTGGCGGACGACTTGGACCGTTACCTGACTCATCGCCCGTTGCGATTCGCGATGGACCCTAGCCTGCGAGAACGCGCAACGAACTGGGTCCGCCGACATCCAGCGTGGACCGTCACCGTGGTCGCCAGCGTCCTGATCGGAGCACTTGCGATTCGCTTCGAGAACAACTCGCTCGCACCGGCACCAGCGGAACGCGCGAGTGTCAACGGCCCAATCTCAATCGCCGCCGCCCGCCACGCCTTGGAGTGGGACCGGCGCGGTTGCGAGCTGTTGACTCATCGCCGCTTTGAGGACGCGCTCCGCTGTTTCGATCAAGCGGTCGCGTTCAACTCGCAATTGGCCCCGGCACACCACAATCGAGGCGTCGCTCGCTTCCGTCTCGGCCATTTCTCCAGCGCGTGCGAGTCATTCGATCGCGCTGCCGAACTCGGCAACACGACCGGCCTGCTGTTCTCCCATCGCGCCGCCGTCCGCTTTGCCCTCGGCGACATCGCCGGCGCGGAGACCGATTTCACTCGCGCGAAAAAGACCGCATCTGCCTCCGAGCTCGCCGAGGTCTTGGCCAACATCCTTGAATTCGAAACGCTCCGAGCGGCCACACCGTGACGGTCAGGCAATCGAGTACCCGCCATCGACTGGCATCACCACTCCGGTCATGAACGCTGCTGCCGGCGTGCACAAGAACAAGACCGGACCCGCGATATCCTCTGGGCGACCCCAGCGGCGCAGCGGCGTCCGGTCCACGATCGTCTGATT
>SXKJ01000416.1 GCA_005778115.1 Planctomyces sp.
CGGCGTCAGCCCCCCGGTTTCTAGCGGCGATCGTGCCCACCGGGGGGCTGACGCCGCCCCGCTCGCCAGTTCGTTCACAGGTTCTCGGGCGAGTGAGGCTACTTCTGATTGACGGGACGCAGCTCGGCAATCATGTCGCGTGTGGCGGCGGCGACCGCCTCTTCCCAGCGATCTGGGCCGAACTGGCTACGGTATGGTTCGCGTGTGTGCGCGAAGTTGATCGCTCGCGAACTGTTAATGAGCGCGCCCATCCCGTCCGCTCGGAACCCGGCTTGCACGTCCGCCGCGCTGCCTCCCTGAGCCCCATAGCCCGGCACCAGCAGCGGCACATGCGGCATCACTTCACGCAATTCGGCCAGTTCCTGAGGATACGTCGCCCCAACCACCGCCCCGACACAGCCGAAGTCGTCACCCGCGACACCCGCTCGGCAGAGCGTTGAGAGCGACAATTCTTCGACGATCCGAGCCACATGCCGATAGACCGGGGTGCCGTCGGTTACACGATCCTGCAACGTGCCGGCTCCGGGGTTGCTGGTGCGGACAAGGACATACAAGCCAGCCCCTCGCTCGGCCGCGACTTTTACGAACGGTCCCAGCGTGTCGCGGCCGAGGTACGGATTCACGGTCAACGCATCCGCGGCCCACGCCGCCGCGTTCGGATCGGCGCCAGCCAAATAGCCGCGAGCATACGCCTCCGCCGTCGAGCCGATGTCTCCGCGCTTCGCATCACAGATCACGATCAAGCCTGCTCGCCGAGCGTGTCGCATCACATTCGCCAGCGCGACACAGCCGTCTGGGCCAAGCTCCTCAAAGAACGCCGCCTGCGGCTTCACCGCCGGGACGAGCGGGGCGACGACGTCGATGATCCCGCAACAGAATTCTTCGAACGCAGTCGCTTGAATTGCTCGCTCAGACGCTGCTCGCAATCGAGCGGCAGCGATTACGTTCGGCGGAAGCTGATCGAATCGCGGGTCGAGACCTACCAGAGCAGCGGTCCCCGTGCGTCGCACGGCCGCGTGCAGTCGTTCAATGTAGTGTGTCATAGTCGCGGGAGTGTAAAGGGGCCGGGAGTCTTTTTCAGGCCGCCGCCCTCCCTTGACCTTCCGAATCAGCCGCAAGGTGCTCGCCGGGGTTATTTCGTGGGCCGCAAATAGCACGACGCGCAAGCGAGTGGTACGCACCGAAACCACTCGCTTGCGCGTCGGATTTGTGTGGAGCCATGAATAGTTCAGGCTAGCGCCGAGCAGCTATTCATCGAAATGCGGACTAGTCGCGTTTGACCGTCGACGAGGTGCCGCGATTGTTCTTGGCGGAAGCAACGGAGGGATTGTCAGACGCATTGAGTTCCTTCACACGAGCAACTGCTGTCGTGTGAATGTTTTGAGCGCGAGTCAAAGTCTCCGCCGAGAAGTACGGCGTCGCGGGTCGGCCGACATGCGGAATCGACTTCGCGGCGAGTTCCTGCCAGCTCATCTTGTTTGCGATGTGCCATGTCGCCGCCTGACCGGCCTGTGGGTCGAGCTGTCCACTGGCAACCATTTTCAAGGTCTCTTCGAGAATCGGGTCATCGCTGAACTCTTCGACTTTAGCGATGCGATAAGTCGAGCGAATCGTCGGTTCGGGTTTGCCATGTTCGAGGCAGACCGAGCGATAGGCGACTCGAACAATGCGGTCAGCCGGAACAGAAAAGAATCCACCTCCACCGCCGCCACCCTGCTGCCCTCCACCACCGAATCCGCCGCCGCCACCCTGTTGTCCGCCACCGAAACCACCACCTTGTTGTTGTTGTCCGCCTCCTTGTTGGCCACCGCCGCCAAAACCACCTCCCTGCTGACCGCCACCAAAACCACCCCCTTGTTGACCGCCGAATTGCTTCAGCACTTGCTTACCGATGAATGCCGCCGGGAAATCCACATTGAGCGGCTTGTCCCCTTTGTTCTCGATGAGCATGTTGCCGCCCATCGCGTCATTCGGAATCATCTTCACGTCGAGAATGCCCTGCTCAATTCCCGCGAACACGTCGATGTGTTCCAGTGAGGCATCCACCTTCACCGCCGGGCCGACTTTCTTCTTGGTATCCTTCTTCGAGTCCGCCGACATTCCGGTAGCCACGAGGCTCACCGTCAGCGCACCAACCAACAACGAGGGGCTCCAACGAGAAAACATGCGAGAGTTCCTTTGCGAAAAGCGAGTGGGCCGACAACGGGAAGGCACAGCAACGGCGTATTCAAAATTTATCGCCGCTGAACGGGCAGAATTCAACAGAATCTTCACCGAACCGGCCACTTTCGCCGCTACTCGACCGCTCCATCCGCCGATCCCGCAAGGCTTCTGAGAAGCCCTAACGACCATTCATCACATGCGGCGCATAGTGGCCTTGTCGATCATGATTTCTGCGACGGTTTGTCGTCCTCAGGAGGCACCGCGAAGGTTGGAAGATTCTCGGTCACTGCGGGACGTGCCACTCTGGTCCGGCGAGACATTCGCCACAACAACCCCAGCATCAGCAAACCTACCCCAGCCGTCAGCCCGAACATCATTCCGCTGGAAAGGATGCCTGCACGTTTCGGCGGCGGAGTCCATTCCAATCGCTGAGCCAGAATCAATGGCGCGAAGCGCGGCTCGCCCGTCCGATCCTCATAGCCGTACCGTTTGAAGAAGTAACCGGTCGCCGACACGAAATCGACCAGGATGTCACTGCCCGTCGTCATCCCTCGCGGCACTTCCGAACAAACCACGACCACGGGGTTCTGCTGCGCCCCGTCAACGTACAACCATGCCTCATGAAGTTGCTGCAACCCGTGCGGATTCTCGCCAGCCGAATACGACACCAACCGCCGGATGTGTCCCCGAAACGTGACCAGCCGGCCGTGATACGCCTTCGGATTCCGATGCACGTCCACAAACGTGGGGAACTCGGCATTCGGTTCACGAAAGTAGAATCGGAAGTTGGGATCACGTTTGACGACGGCGAGCCGCTCTTGCTGCAAGGACTTCGCCGCTTCCTTGAGCTGCGCCAGGGGCAACTGCCGCGCGTGATTCAAAATCGCGAAGTATCCGGCGGCTTCCTCCGGGCGAATGTTGCGAGACAGTAGGCCCGTCTGCGGATGCTTCGCCGCTTCGAGCCAATGAGGATCAAGATCGGTGGTGAGAGGCAAGGTGGCCGGTTCGTTGCCGAGCGGTTGAGCGTTCGCTGAGTGGGGGATTGCAAAATGCAAAATGCAAAATGCAAATTGCAAAATGATCGCTGCTCCCCAATTTGCAATTTGCATGGCTTCCTCCTTCGCAACAACCGGCAGTCTGCCGAGCTTCAACAAAACAAATCGCCACGACTTGCTGAACTATGACGCCTACCATCCTGCCGGTCTGCCTCCCTTGCGCGGATCGCTGCCGGCGCGAAGACCGTCGGGCATTCGAGAGACCGCTTGAGTGACCGCGCTGGCGGAAAGTTGCTTCGACTTGTGGCCTAACACCGTCAACGGACCATGCAGTTCGCCGTGCAGTCGCGGTTCCAGATCAAGCACGTCAGGCAACCACTGATGATGCAAACGCGGTGCTTGCACGGCGGCAATCGGTGTCTGCTGGCGGTGAATCAGATTCAGCAGCAGTTGCGTCGTAGCGGTAATGATCCGTGGGCCTCCGGATGCTCCCAGTGCGAAGACCGCTTTGCCATCTTTCACCACGATCGTCGGTGTCATGCTGGAGAGCGGCTTCTTGCGTGGAGCGATCGCGTTTGCCGAACTCTGAATCAATCCAAACGCATTCGGTTGGCCGGGCACGGCAGCGAAGTCATCCATTTCATTGTTGAGCAGAACGCCGAACTTCGGATCGACAATCCAACTGCCGTACTCGGTGTTGATCGTTTCGGTACAGGCGACCGCGCTGCCGTGGTGATCGATGACCGAGAAGTGTGTCGTCCCCGCATCATTCACCGGCGCGAATCGCCCGTAGGTGTTCGTTGGCCGGGTCTGTTTGAGATCAATGCGCGACGCGAGTTCGCGAGCATGTTCGCGGCTGATCAACCTCGCCACGGGGACATCGACGAAGTCCGCATCGCCGAGGAATTCCGCTCGATCTGCGAAGGCGTGTTTGAATGCTTCCGTCAGACGATGTACCGCCTCTGGGCTGTCCGGCGCGAGTCGAGGAAAGGGCGTGACTCCCGCGCGAGCATCCAACTCTTCCAGGATTTGCAGCGTCGTGAGCATTGCGATTCCGCCGCTCGACACTGGGGGCATCGTCAGGATGTCGTAACCTTGATAGCTCAGCTTGAGCGGTTGACGTTGCACTGGTCCCATGTCGCAAAAGTCGGCGGGAGAAAAAACTCCACCGGCCTGCCGACTGGCAGCGAGCAGCGCCGCGGCCACCGGACCGGAATAAAAACCGGAGGCTCCACAAGCCGCGATTTGCTCTAGTGCAGGAAGCTGTGGCGATGTGACCTTGTCGCCGATTTTGATCTCCTGACCGCCGTGTAAATACGACTGATGAAACGTTGCGAACTTCGCGCGAAATTCCGGCGGCCATTTCGACCAGGTCTTCACCGCTGACTGCAACGTCTTGACGTATTGCGCATCCGCCGGCACTCCGTCACGAGCCATTCGTATCGCGGGGGCGATGACCTCGGCAATCGGTAGCCGACCGTAGCGTTCGATTGCGTAACACAATCCCGCGACGTGACCGGGGACCGCCGCGGCCAGAGGGCCGCGCACACTCGCCTGGGGCAGGTTTTCAACCTGCCCGTCCTTTGCTGGCAGGTTGGAAACCTGCCCCACGACGAACATCTCCGCCGTCGCCTTCAGCGGCGCACGCTCGCGATAGTCGAGCGTCACACAGCATTGCTCTTGCGCGTTCCAAATCACCATGAAGCCGCCGCCGCCGAGACCGGAACTCGCAGGTCGAAGAACGGACAGCGCGAATCCGACGGCCGCACCCGCATCGACGACGTTGCCACCCTTTTTGAGAATCTCGACTCCGGCCTCACTGGCGAGTGGATGATCCGCCGCGACCGCCGCACGCTGATAGACCGCGTCCTCTGATCGAGCTTCGTTCGCGAAAACGACTGAAACGAAGGCGAGGGCGGATAAGGCCAGGCACCATTCAACAACAAACGATTCAGGCGAGCGGGGCGGCGTCAGCCCCCAGGTGGGATTTGAGACACACCGGGGGGCTGACGCCGCCCCGCTCGCCTGAAATTGCGTGTTTCGGTGAATCTCTCCGACACTCAATCGTCTTGTCATCATGATGGCCTCTGTATTTCACCTTCGCACTTTCGCTCCGCTGTACGCCGACAACGCTCACTCTCATAATCCGCCCGGCCCGTGCGTGGCCAGTCTCAGGGAGGATGGAACGATGGCTCAGGGTGCGGACGAGGCGACGGAATTAGCAGCGTCTTTCGATGTGGTGACGCGCTGGTGCGAGTCCTATTTTGTATCCGCCAGCGGCAGCGGCACGCCGCTGGGACCGCAGTTCGTGCGAGTCCTCCGTGCCTTCGGCGAGATGGCCGCAGCCACCGCTAACACCGATGCGGCGAATCGAGCGTTGCGGCTGAGCATGCTCCGCGAAAAAACCGAGGCGTACCTGCAAGGTTTCATGCGCGGCGACCTCGCAGGAATTTCCTCGGCCGCGCTGCCAGAGCCGAGCCAACTCGTGCAAGCCGAAGCGATGGCTCATGTGCAAGAGCGTGGGGACACTCCCTGGAGACCTCAGTTATCCGAATGCGGCGCGGCGGGAACGGGCCGACGTATCGAAGGCTTTGCCGTGCGACTCAATCCTCCGGTCGAAGGTGTGTCGCTGAGCTACAAGGCTCACGTCGCGGTGAAGGGAGACTCCCGATGGATGGCTCAAGGGGAGTTCTGCGGCACTCGCGGAGAGAACCGCCGCATCGAAGCGATCTGGATTGAATTGGCCGAAGGAGCCGATCGCTTCGACGTTTATTACTCCGTACATCTGTGCCGCTTTGGCTGGACCGGCTGGTTCAAGAACGGCCAAATGTGCGGCACTCGCGGCGAGTACCGCCAAGTCGAGGCGATCAAAGTATTCTTGGCCGAAAAATCCAAGTAGCATGAGTGCTCGTAGTGACCCCATTCATGGGGTCGAGTCAACCGGCGTGGAAGCGCTCCATGAATCCCGATCCGATCACATCCATCTTTGGCGGCTGTGTGGCCTTGATGGGGTTGCTGCTGCAACTCCCTCATCGCGCCGCGTGGTTGCTCCATCAGACGGAGTTCGCCAACGACCCGCGTGAACTGAAGTTTTACGCCAGCCGCTATCGCCGCCGTCGACAGACTTCTGGACTGATTTCGTTGGTCGGTCTCATGATTACCTTGGCCGACCTGCCAATCGTTTGGAACCAGGCTGGCCCACTGCTCGCCACGATTCTTTGGGCCTCGATCGGCTGCATCTGCCTGTGGATCGCCCTGCTGGCGATCGGCGACTTGATGACCACGCGAGCTCACGTCCGAGTGTCAGTCGCTCGGCTGGCTGCTCATAAGGATCAACTCATGAACCAACTCGGACGCCTTCGGCCCGATGCCAAGGCGGACGAGAACCCGCTGAAAGGAAACTGACGTATGGGCATCTGGTTGATCGCCGCCGTGATGTTGGCAGACCCACAAGCCGACCTTCCGAAAGGCCGACTGGTCGTCATCGGTGGCGGAGAAACTCCGACCACGGTCGTGAACCGCACGCTGGAATTGTCCGGCGGCAAGTCGTCTAAGATTGCGGTTCTGCCAGCCGCCAATCCTGAGTACGGCCCCAGTTCGGTCGCCACCTGGAAACGAAACGGCGTGAACAACGTGGTGCTCGTCAATCCGCAGCAATCGGTCGCTGCTGTGAAAACGATTCGCGAGGCTGACTTGATCTGGCTTCCCGGCGGCCTTCAAGGAGTCTTCATGAACAACATCCGCGGCAGCGACATCGCCGAAACAATTCGGACACGTTATCGCGATGGGGCCATCGTCGGTGGCACCAGCGCCGGAGCGGCTGTCATGGGCAAGACCATGATCGGCGGTCCCTCGGACCTCAATAGCTTGAAAGCCGGCACGGCTCCCTATCTTCAGAACGGACTCGGCCTGTGGCCCGAAGCGATCGTCGATCAACACTTCCTGCAGAAGGGCCGTTTCAATCGGCTGGCTTTGGCCGTCATCGACTATCCCGACCTGCTGGGTGTCGGCATCGACGAAGAAACCGCCGTGATTGTTCGAGGCCGCAACTTTGAGGTCATCGGCGACAACAACGTCACCATCATCGACGGTCGCAAAGCCAGCCGCGAAAAGCTCAACAAAGGCGAACCCGCCGCCGCCCGCAACCTCAAAATCCACGTCCTGCGATCCGGAATGACGTTTCAATTCGATGAGTAACTCGCGCGAGACATCACCGATCTAATGCACATCATCAGTCGCACAAACTTCGTCAGTTCTGGAAACGGCACGCTGACGCGGAGTCATCGCTGCGGGCGTGGATCAAGCACGTCACCCATAGCCGTTGGAACAATTTCGCCGACATTCGAGCCAGTTATCCGAACGCCGACCAAGTGGGACGTTTGACGGTGTTCAACATCGGCGGAAACAAGTACCGACTCGTCGTTGCCATTCATCTGAACCGCCGTAAGGTTTTCGTGCGTCACATTCTGATGCACACTGAGTACGATTCGGGCGACTGGAAGAAGGACGCCTGACGGAGAGGAATCCAATATGCCCACCGCTACTCAAAAACCAAAAGCTCGAAAGCCTCGCGTTAAACGCCAAGAGCCAACGGAGTCCTATTGGAAGCTCTGCCGACGCTTTCCGCTCCGGCCGATCACCTGCGATACGGAACTCGATCTGGCAACGGCCATCATCGACGAATTGGTCGATCGCGGGTTCGATAACCTCGACATTGGCGAAGTGGATTACCTCGACGTCTTGAGCGAACTCTCGGAAGCCTACGAGGACAAGCAGCATCCACTTGAACCTGTGTCAGACGGCGAAATGTTGGAGTTTCTCTGTGATCAGCACCAAGTCACGCGAAGCGAAGTCGCCGAGGCAATCGGAATCACGACAACGATTCTCGCTGCGGTGACTCAAGGCAAAAGAGAATTTAGCCGCGAACAAATCCGTCGATTGTGC
The DNA here is from genome assembly GCA_005778115.1 of Planctomyces sp. Taxonomy (GTDB): domain Bacteria; phylum Planctomycetota; class Planctomycetia; order Planctomycetales; family Planctomycetaceae; genus SXKJ01. The sequence continues at coordinate 8,103 of SXKJ01000416.1, forward strand.
GAGTTCTTCCACACGACCCCCGAAGTCTTTGCCACTTAGTCATTGAGGAGCCACATCATTCCTTCTGACCTCGCATATCAAGTCTGCATGAACCACGCCTGCCGAGCGACCTATTCGGTCGGCGAGACGCTTGTCGATTGTTCCAAGTGCGGCCATCTACTCGACATCGCTTACGACTGGAGTCGCGTGCCAGTCCCCGGGTCGCTCAAGCAGTTTGAGTCGCGGTGGTCGAGTCGCCGGAATCCGCTCGACTTCAGCGGCGTGTGGCGGTTTCGTGAACTGCTGCCGTTCGCGAAGGACGAGCAGATCGTGACCATCGGCGAGGGCCAGACCATCCTGCAATCGTCCGCAGGAGTTGGAAAATACGCCGGCTTCCAAACCGGCAAACTGCTGTTGCAGTACGAGGGACTGAACCCATCGGGCAGCTTCAAAGACAACGGCATGACAGCCGCCTCGACTCACGCGCACATGGTCGGCGCGAAAGTCGCGGCGTGCGCCTCGACGGGAAACACTTCTGCGTCGTTGGCGATTTACTCCAGTACCACGCGATTGTTCGAGACCATCGTCTTCATCGGCAGCGGCAAGATCTCGTTCGGCAAGCTGTCGCAGGCGCTCGACTACGGAGCCAAGACGTTGCAGATTCAAGGGGATTTTGATGACGCGCTGCGGCAAGTCCGCGACGTCTGTGCGGCGCGCGGGATTTATCTGTGCAACAGCGTGAACCCGTTCCGGCTGGAAGGCCAGAAGTCGATCATGTTCCGAGTGCTCGAAGGTCTGAACTGGGAGGTTCCCGATTGGATCGTGGTCCCCGGAGGCAACCTCGGCAACTCGAGCGCGTTCGGCAAGGCATTCACCGAGCTGAAAGAGTTGGGCCTCATCAATCGCATTCCCCGTTTGGCGGTCATCAACGCGAGCGGCTCGAACACGCTGTATCAACTCTTCGAGCAACACAAGATCCGCTGGAACAGCGGCAAGTTCGACGAAGCGAAGATCAACGGCTTCTTCACCCAGATGGACAGCGACAACCGCCGAGCCTCGACGCTCGCGACCGCCATCGAGATTAACCGCCCGGTCAACCTGCTGAAGTGTCTAAGAGCACTCGAAGTCTGCGACGGCGTCGTGCGCGAAGTCTCTGACGAATTGGTCCTGGAAGCCAAAGCCCAAATCGGAGCCGGCGGCTTCGGCTGCGAACCCGCCAGCGCCGCCAGCGTCGCCGGAGCCAAACTGCTCCGCGAGCAAGGGGTGATTTCCCCCAGCGACCGAGTCGTCTGCATCCTCACCGGCCACCAACTCAAAGACCCAACCGCCACCGTCGCGTACCACTCTGTCGATCCCGCGCTTCTCTCCGCCGCCGCCACCGAAGACGACGCCTACGCCACCATGCTCCGCAAAGCCGGAGTCACCCAAACTCCCGCCGCCAACCGCCCCATCGTCGTCGAAAACAAGTTCGAGTCGATCATGCAGTTGTTGGATCGCCTCAGTTTGTAGTTCCGCCTTCAGGCGGTCGAAGCGATGGCCGTTTGAAGACGGAACGACGAACCGTGCTTGCCAGCAGATTTGTTGTTCTGATCTTGTCTCCGATGCCGACAATCGTTCGACAAGCCGGATTTCGAGTCATGGTTCACTCCAGCGATCATACTCCGGCACATGTGCATTGCTAAGGAACGGGGTCGCAATAACTTCCCGATGTTGAGGATTGGTTGGTGTGTTATAGACCGTTGGAACTGCAGTCGTCACGGAGGACGAGATGGTCGAGTATTCGGCGGATGTGGAACGGCACATGAAGTGGTTTTACCAGTCGCTTTCTGAGAAGGATCGGCGGCGGTATGCGGCGATTGAGGCGGAGAAGCTCGGCGATGGCGGGGTCGAGTATGTCTCGCGGTTGTTGGGCTGCGATCCTCAAACGATTCGGCAGGGACGCGAAGACTTCGAGGCTCCTGCGGATCCGGTTCCTGACCGGGTCCGAAAAAAAGGGGTGGCCCCGCAAGGCTGATCGAGAAGCTGCCGCAGCTCGAACAGAATCTGCTCGACGTGCTGCGCGAGCATACGGCGGGTGATCCGATGCGGCGGGAGGTTCGCTGGACGAATCTGTCGCTCAAAGAGATGAGCCGCCGGCTCGCCGAGATGGGGACTCCCGCGAGCAAACGGGTGCTACGACCGTTGCTCAAGACGCTGGGCTTCGTGAAGCGGAAGGCTCACAAAACGTTGGCGATGGGCGATCATCCCGATCGCGATGCGCAGTTCCCAAACATCGCGAAGCTCAAGCAAGAGTTCCTTGATGCGGGACTGCCGGTGCTGAGCATCGACACGAAAAAGAAGGAGTTTCTGGGCACGTTTTATCGCGACGGGCAACTCTATTCGCGCGATGAGGTTCGCGTTGACGACCACGACTTTCCCAGCTTCGCGGAGGGCAAGGTGATTCCGTATGGCATCTATGATCTCGCGGCCAACAAGGCTCATGTGACCATTGGCACCAGCCACGACACCAGCGAGTTCGCGTGCGAATGCCTCACACTGTGGTGGGAGCAACACGGTCGCGAGCGTTACCCAACCGCGACCAAACTGCTGTTGCTGTGCGATGGCGGCGGTAGCAACGCTTCCAACCGGCACGTCTTCAAAGAAGAACTGCAACGCTTGGCCGACCGACTGGGGATCGAGATTCGAGTGGCTCACTACCCGCCGTACTGCTCGAAGTACAACTCCATCGAGCACCGAGTCTTCCCGCATGTGACTCGCGCTTGCCAAGGCGTGGTCTTTGAATCCGTGGACCTCGTGAGCGACTTGATCTCGCGAACCCAAACGCAAACAGGATTGACAGTGACGACCTCCATCCTGGATCGCGTCTTCGAACTCGGACGCAAAGTTTCCGACAACTTCCTCGAAACCTGCCGCATCCTGCGAGACAACGTGCTCCCCAAATGGAACTACCGAGCACTCCCAACTCCGACCTCCTAGAACTTCGGGAAGTTATTGCGCTCCCGTTCCTAAGCACACAGGTCTGGCGGTAATTTGCCTTTCAGCCGATTGCGGAGTCGCGCAAATCGGAGTCGAATCAAACTCCGCGTCCACGGCCGGCCGCGCGCGTTGCGACAGATTGGCCCGGCTGGATTCTGCTGCATCAATCGGCGAGTCACCTCCAACGCGGTCGGGGTCAAGAACACGATGCGGGGCTTGCCGGTTTTATCACCGGTCTTCTGCTCGCTGGATGGGAAAACCCACATCTCGTTCTTCACGTCAACATGGCGAGCCTCGACCGAGCGAACTTCCTGCGGTCGAACGCCCGTCTCTTGGACCAGCACGATCAAGTCCCGAAACGCGGTATCGCTGGCCTCTTGAAAGATGAGTTGCCGTTGCTCCTCGGTGATTACGGTTTCTCCCCGCTTGCCCGCCGGCATCTTCAGCCGTTGCAGCGGAGAGTGTTCCAGGTGGCCTTGATCCACACCCCACTGGAATGCCCGCTTGATCGTCGCGATCGCGCGACGACGGCTGTTTGCTCCCCAAGTCGTTTGGCGATCGACCCAGCGGGTCACATGGAACGGCTTGACGTCGCAGGCCAGCAAATCCGCAGACAGCGTGGCTACGAAGCCGGTCAGATATCCGCACCGCCACTCGTAGGTGGTGACGCGGTTGTTGTGCAGAGACCACTCAGCAAACTCGGCCAGCAACACCACCGCAGAGATGCACGCCTTCGGCACGGTGACCTACTCGCTCTGAGACATCAGCTCATGCCATCTGCTCAGAGCTTAAGCCTTGTCGGCCGTGTGCAAGTTGTGCTGCTTGCCGCCAAGGGTGACGAAAAGAGTGTTCCGGCTGGGGCGGAACCAGGGCGCAGGATTGCCACGAGACATCATCGAACCTCCCGAAATGAAAACCGCTGGTAGGTACCAAGCTGGCTCGGAAGGTTCGCTTGTGAGGAGGCTCCCCTGGATGGTTACAGCCATCCAGGGGGCCGATTCAGTGACAACTTCTGTGACAGAGACTTACTAACTTGTCGTAAGTCTAATCGGGATGACAAGACGCCGTTAGAACTTTTTCTGGCTGGATTGAATGGCTGGAACCCAGGGTTGCGACGGCATTTTCCTTGAGAATATGGCGACCGATAAAAACAAAGCAGTATCCACCTACAACTACACGAAGTTTCCAG
>SXKJ01000417.1 GCA_005778115.1 Planctomyces sp.
CCGCTGCCACCACACAACGTTGCCACCACACAACGTTGGCTCCAACGAAACGAACTCGCCCGTGCTTCACGCTACGAATCTCGTAATCTCCTTCCACCACTCAAGAACCAGCTAAGAACCTAAACCGGACAGTAGAACTAGCGGCCTCGCCGAATTTGACACGTGAGTCAACAAGCCCTGGCGGAGCCCCTCCAAAAAGACCAAGCCCGGCGTCTTCAGTGACGCCGGGCTTGGTTGGACAACTCCTGCGATCCGTCGGTGGAGTTCAGATGCCGTCCATTGCTTCCAGAATCGCGGTCGTGATGACGAAGGACTCATTCACCAGATCGCCGTTGACGATCAGCGTGTCGGTCCCTTGGCCTCCGGCGATGGTATCGGCACCACCTTGACCGTCGATGCGGTCGTCGCCGTCTTGGCCAAGCAGCAGGTCGTTACCAGCTCCGCCGGTGAGCGAATCGTTGCCATCCCCGCCGAGCAGCGAGTCATTACCGGCTCCGCCATTCAGCACGTCGGCACCATCGCTGCCAGAGAGGCCATCGTTGCCGTCGCCACCCAGAATCGTGTCGTTGCCATCGCCGCCTGCGAGCTCATCGTTCCCCGCATCGCCGGTGATCGAATCGTTGCCATCACCGCCACGGATTTTGTCGTCCCCGTCATTGCCGCTGATGGTGTCGTCGTTGAGTCCACCGTCGCAAGTATCGTTGCCGAGACCGCCCGTCAGTGAGTCGGTGCCAGTTCCCCCTGAGAGCGAATCATTGCCATTGCCACCGATAAGCGAGTCGCTGTCGGCGTCACCGGTCAAGACATCGTCGTTGTTGCCGCCATCCAGATAGTCGTTGCCTGCGTCGCCATTGAGAATGTCGTTACCGTCGCTGCCCAAGAGAGTGTCGTTCCCATCGCCACCGAGTTCACGATCGTTGCCGGCTCCGCCATTGAGCCGATCGTTTCCGGCACCACCGATCATTGTGTCATTGCCCGTCCCACCATTCAGAGAATCATCGCCGTCACCTCCGTCGATCGTGTCATTGCCAAGGCTTCCGGTGATCGAGTCACTTCCATCGCCGCCGTTCATCCTCAGGCGAATGCCGCCCGGAATGGCAGTCGAGGCGTTGATGACATCGTTGCCACCATCGCCATTCACGATCACCAGGGCTGCGGAGACGCCACGGAGATCGTTGATCCTGACGGTGTCATTCCCATTGCCCGTGTTGAGCACGACGTTCGTGACAAGGTTCGACACGACGATGGACGCTGTCCCCTCGGAAATTCGCATGAGGCTATCGGAGGTCTTGCCAATGACAAACGTGTTGGCGAGCGAGGTGCCATTGATCGTCACGGTGTCGGCACCGGCGGTGCTGGTCAACGTGTCGATGCCATCGCCGATTCCGTTCCAGATGAGGTTGTCATCTCCTGCCCCGCCGTTAGCCAAGTCGTTCCCCCCTTGGCCATCAACCGTGTCGTTTCCGTTACCGCCGTTGAGCGTGTCCGCGTCGGAACCGCCGAGCAGTATGTCGTCGCCTTCGCCACCATCCATCGAGTCGTTGCCCGCGTCGCCATTGAGGAGGTCGTTCGTCTCACCTGCCAGCAAGGTGTCGTTTCCGTCGCCACCCAAGAGCGTGTCATTCTGCGTTCCGAGTGCCGGGGGCAGCGGAGGTGGCGCTGGTGGCGGATCACCCGCGGCACCGGCAATGCCGTTGACCAATGAGGTCGCCAAGCCGTTGGGATCATTCAGATCAATGCGGAAGTAGAGTGGTTGCCCCGGTTGAATATCATCGGCGGAGGCTCCCGGCGTGATGTTGTTTTCCAGCGGCGACGACGAACGATTCACCGAGCCGGTGAGTGCAGCGAGCCCCGTCAATTCTCCGCGAAGTGCCGCACCTCCAAAGACCTCGTTGCCAAGGCTGACAACTTCGATGTTCTGGGCGATCATTTGGTCGATCGTGTTTTGGAACGACGCACCGCGCCCTTGTGGCGTTGTATTGCGACCACCGGCGGTCAATGTCGCAGCGGAGACGGTCACGCCGCCAACTCCGGTATAGATCGTCGCTCCATCGGGTTGATAGGCGGTTCCGGCATCGGTCGCGACGATGACGATGTGCCGAGCTCCCGCGCGGAACCCGACACCGTCGGTCGCGCCGGCAACCGGAGCGGTCGGAGGTAAGATCGGCCCACGCGGATCACCCGTGAGATCGGGAGTGAACGTGCTGTAGGCCGGCACATCCGAGCCATTCGAGTTTGTCTGAGTCGCGGCCAGTCCAGCGGCACCGCTATCCACTAAGTCGCCATCATTGTTTCCGTCGAAGCCTCGTCCCGTCGCGACTTGGAACAAACCTTCCAGCATGGATTCCGGAAGATCTCCGCCGCCTTCCGGAGCAGAACGCCGCAAGGCCGCATCGATCGCCGCGCCGAACTGAGGCGTGGCCGAGGTGATGATCGGTTGATTGAGAATAAAGGGATGATCGGTGCCTCCGCCGCCAGTGCCGTTGTAGTCCTCGAAACGCCCGACGCCGTAAGCGAGATCACCGGTGGGATAAAGAGCCCCAAGCTGAGCAATCATCATCGTGATGGCTTGGCGAATGGTCGATGTCAGCGCTCCCTGAAAACTTCCCGTGTCGTCCAACACGAAAAAGATGTCGAGGACCGGCGGCGGAGGTGTCGCATCGCCATCGAAGATGCGTCCCTCGGCGACGAGATTGCCGGCTCGCGCATTGGACAGATTCGACAACGTGATGAAGAACGTCTCGGCGTCCGATTCATCGCGTGTGTCACCGACAATCGGCACCGAGAAAGTCTTGGTGAGTTGCCCAGGATTGAAAGTCAGTTGGCCCGACGAGCTGACATAATCGGCGTTGGGATTGGTTGCCGAGCCGCCGACAGCAGTCCCGCCTGCGTTCGTACCATTGGAGCTGGTCGTGTAATTCATCGTGATCGGCAGGCTGGACGCGGACGACAACGTGACCGTGAACACCATATTTGTCAGACCGCTATTTCCTTCGGTCAGTGTGGAGTTGGCGATCGACACCGTCGAAGACCTCGTGTCGAGCAAGTCGTTTCCGGTTCCGCCATCCAACGAATCGGAGCCGCTCGCGGCAATCAAAGTGTCGTTACCAGACTGACCAAGCAGCGTGTCATTGCCGTTGCCGCTGTTGTTCAGATTGCGGAAGTCATCAAAGATCGTGTCGTTGTCATTGCCGCCCAACAGGAGGTCACTGCCGAGTCCCCCTTCGAGGGTGTCGTTGCCCGCTTGCCCATTGAGGGTGTCGTCACCGTCGCCCCCTTGCAGCGAATCGGCCCCACTACCGCCGAGCACACTGTCAGTCCCCACGCCCCCCTGAACGGTGTCATTTCCGTCCTGTCCGTCGATCGTATCGTTTCCGTCACCTCCATCGATCGAGTCGTTCTCGGTCCCGCCCAAGACGGAATCATCGCCGTCGTCCCCGCGAATCGTGTCGTTGCCTGACTCGCCATTCACGAAGTCGCTGCCGAGACCTCCGGAAACGGAGTCCGCTCCGTTGCCCGCGAGAATGCAGTCATCGCCGTCGCCGCCGTTGACGATGTCGGCTCCATCGCCACCCAGAATCGTGTCATTGCCGCCATCACCGTTGATGCGATCTGCGCCGTCACGGCCGAGGATGCTATCATTGCCGTCGCCACCGTTGATCGAATCATTGCCGTTGGCACCGTCGAGCGTATCGATCAGAGCACCACCGGTGAGCGTGTCGGCTCCATCACCACCGATCAAACTGTTGGCGACACTGAGGCTGCCGATGATCGAATCATTGCCGTCTCCCCCTTGCACGGAGATTTTCAACAAAGGATTACTGAAGACCGCGGCCGTCACGCCGCTGAGATCGACCGTATCATTCGAGTCGCTGCCGTTCACACTGATTGCCGTCAGCGAACTGGCGTTGGTGGAAACAATCGCGACATTCACACCGTTCCCCAAAACCTGAACTCTGCCCGGTGCCGATGGATTCTCTCGAACAGAGATGCTGTCTCCGGCTGTGGCGAAGACCGACAACTCCGAGCCGATTACCAGAGCCGTCACCGTCAGGAGCATTCGCGATTCCAGCGGCTTCAAGTTTTGTGGTTGGCGAGCCGATCTCCGCTGCCGCTTCGCAACTGCCAATCGATCTTTCACCGAACTCAACCAAGATAGACAACGCATGACCTGACTCCTTGAGTATGTAACAGTTGTTGGCAGACAGCACGTCCGGCATTCCCAACAACAAAAGCAAAAGTAAGGCCCGCGATTCGTGGCGGATGATTGAAGCACTCAAGGGCGTTGACAATTCAGCATTTTTAATACAGAAAAATGCGACACCTTTCGTGGCGAAACAATACGGTCGAAGCCGTGTCGATCGCCGTGGCAACATTGGTTCACGACCTGAATCGCACTGACGAATTCGTGACCCGCGTGGTCCGTGCGCCGTCGTGTTGACTCAATCCGAATTCTCAAGAGTTCGACGACATCGAGAACAAAATGCCGTCCCGCGCCTTAGACTCACCGCGAATGCAAACGGGCACTCAGTGATTGCGAGAAACTTCATGCGACGACGCGCTTTGATTCTCAGCTTGGTCGGACTCGTACTAGCAGCGGCCGGTCTTCGCTGGTGGCAGACGCGTCCCACCGAGGCTGAGGATTCCATTCAATTCCGGCCGCCGAATGCTCAGGAACGGTTGGCGGCGATCGGTGATCTCCGGTCGCTGAGTCCCAATCTGCAACGCGTCTTCGATCCCGGCCAAGATTTCGCTCCGATCCCACCGCCAGGCAAACGGGACTGGCTAGCAAAGTATTTTGAAGGAGGGCAAACGTTCGCGCAGTTCCTTAAAGAAGAGCCGAACAAACCCAATCACGAACGGCACACGATCTACCTGCTGCCGCTGAGCGACTTCTCAGTCGAACGTGCTCCGTCGCTCGAAAAGCTGCGGGAGTTCACCGAGGCGTACTTCACGCTCGAAACCAAACTGCTGCCGACGCTGACGATCCCGGCCGACCAAATCACGACGCGCGTTCGCGAAGGGACCGATCGTCCGCAATGGTACGCGACGCACGTCTTACAGATGCTGGAACCGCAGCTTCCCCCCGATGCGTACTGCCTGCTGGGGATCACGCTGACCGATTTGTATTCGTCGCAAACGCCAACGTATGTCTTCGGTCAAGCCTCGCTGAGAAACCGAACCGGAGTCTTCAGCTTCGCGCGATTCGATCCGGCGTTCTACGACGATCCCGATCCGCCGGATGTCGAAACGCTGATCCTGCGAAGAAGCTGCCACACGTTGGCTCACGAGATTTGCCACATGTTCGGCATCGCGCACTGCACCTTCTTCGCGTGCGCCGTGAACGGCAGCAACAACCTCGACGAGAACGACGCGCGCCCGATGCACGTCTGCCCGGTCTGCCTGCGGAAGCTGCATTCGAGCATCGGCTTTGATCCGATCGAGCGAGATCGGAATCTCTTGCAGGTCTATCAACGACTCGGACTGACTCACGACGCGGCATGGCAAGAGCGACGGCTGAAGACAGTCGACATGATGCGACCGTAGCCCGGACGCCTACGTCCTGGCTGTTCGGACGGAGGCGTCCGAACTACTTGTTTGCCACCGCCACTCGCTTAAGAACGATGAAGTGCCCCTCCGTGTCATCCGGCAGCAACACCCAGCGATCGCGTTCGGTGCGCAGTTCACGAACTTGTTCCGGCGACTTGATCTCGCTGTAGGGATGCCGCGTGTCGATCACGATGAAGTCGGTGTCGCCAGGAACGCTCTCTTCGTAGCCGGCGATCTTGCGACGATAATGGCTGTAGTCATACGACCGCTCGTAATGCGTCAGTCGCGGATGCACATAGTCGGTTGAGGCGACTCGCGACGTCGGCGGGATCTTCTCCAACACCTTCGCGATGTGATCCGACCGAGAATCGTGCGCGTACAGCCGCCAAAGCGAGAATGAAGCATACGGATCCCAGAAGGTGATCCCGGCGGGACTGAGGCTGAGGAACAATCCGCTGGCGAACGCGCTGGCCCAGACGAATTGGCGGGCGAATGAGTCGGCGGCCGCGAATCGAAAAATTTTGCCCGCGTTGCCGACTCCGACGGCCGTGGCCCAGAAGACGACGGGGACCAGCGGCGCATGAAAATGATGCCGTGGATCGGCCGCCAATTCGTTGAGGCACAAGATCCCGAACAACGGCAGCCCGACGGCCAATCGTCCGGGAGACAGCAGAGCGACGAACCCGACGGGCAACAACATCGACAAGGCGTAGAGCACCGTCTTCCCGGTCAGCAGTTCGCCGAACAACAGCTTCGGATTCATCAGCATGTTCCAGGCAACCTCGCCCATCGTGTTGCCGAACTTGCTGAAGTATTTGACGTAGTGCAGCTCAGCCCCGCTGCGAAACCAGGGGATCACCACGCGAGTCGCCAACAGCAAATAAGCGACCCCAAACACCGCGAGGCAAAGTCCCAGAATCAAATGCGCTCGGCGCGGGTCTTCTGACCCCGCCGCTGGGTTGGACCGAAGGTCTCCTTTTTCTTTGGTGGACGATGAAATCGCAGGGAGACCCGCGCCGAACGCTCGCGCACGCCACCAAGCCGTCGCAGCGATCCACACGCCCAAGGGCGCAATGATGATCGAGTAGTCCTCCTTCGCCGACAGCGCGAACGCCAACAAGATCAACGCGCGACGGAACCGCTTCTCTTCCAACGCATCGAACGCAAACAAGAAGAACGGCACGCAAAAGCTCTCCGGCCGAAACGTCTTCAGATCGACTTCGATGTCCAGAAAGTGCAACGGGAAATACAGCAAGTACGCGGCCGACAACAGCAGTGCCGCTCGGTCACTGCCGGTCGAGCGACGTGTCATGCGGAAAATGGGGATCGCGCCCAATGCCAGCGCGGTTGATTCGCACAACTCCATCAGCAAGTGCGAGGGCCACAACAGATGCAGCGGCAACAGCAGCAGGTGGATCACTTGAATGTGCTCGCCCAGAAACAGTCCTTGATCGAGGTAGCTACGAAAACCTTTCCCATGCCACAGATTCCACAAATGCTCCTCGTACATCGCCGAGTCCCCATGCGGAATGCGGAGGTTGTGCCACAGCCGCCAGTTCATGGCGGTGAAGATGAGAACGTAGATTGCGATCAGCGCCGCGAGCGTCTTGAACGCTGAAGAGTTCGGTCCTTGAGTGGGAGAGGGGGAGAGGGGGAGAAAGCGCAAAAGTCTGCGCGAGCCAGCCGGCGAGGGCGGTTGCTTGCCAGAATTGCGGTGTGACGAGCAACAGGTCGGCGAGACTCTCCCAGCCAATTCCGAAGGCCAAGATCCGTATCAACTCCCACGCCCCCATCAGCCACCACCAGCCGAAGGCGAATCCCGCAGTCGCAAACGAGTCGCTCCAACTGCGTCCCGTGTGTCGTCGCGCGAGCTGAGCGGCGAGCGGCCAACTCAGTCCCGCGGCCAACAGCCACAATCCGCAGAGCGGAAGGAGATCGACATCAGCAATCACTCGGCCCTGATCGTCGTGTCCCATACGGCCTCCGAGGAAGCCGACGAGCCACTGCCAAAGTTCTCCGCTGAGAAAACAACTCGACGTACTCGCGGATGAAAGGATGGACTGGCCGCTCAACGCCTGCGCGACGACACCGCCGAGCACGATGAGCCACGACCACAACGACCGACCAGAAACCTGCACCGAGGAATTCATGTCGGCATCATAGTGGCCGCTTGAGTGCCGCCAACGATGCCGCCACACTCCAAACGACAACAGCACGCGCGACCTATTGGCGAGCGGGGCGGCGTCAGCCGCCCGGTGAATTCAACGACCGCATACAACCGGGGGGCTGACGCCGCCCCGCTCGCCGGAGAGTTTTTTGGACGGCGACGCTGATGGACTCGACATGCCGCATCCCTACAGCCACATCCCGGAGTTGATGAACCTCGAAGCAGGCCGCGGCATCGTGCGCATCCCGGTTGAGTTGGATGTCCCCTTCACGCCACGAGTCCGAGCACTCGTGGATACCGCCGAGTTCCAGCGGCTCGCCCACATCTCGCAGTTGGGATTGGCCTTAAAGGTCTATCCGGGAGCGACTCACACGCGGTTCGAGCACGCGCTCGGCGTCTTCCTGAACGCGCTGAAATATCTCTGGCAGTTGGGCCGCGATCCGCGATTCACCGCTGTCGTCGATCCGCATCGGGCCGAAGTCCTGATGGCCGCCGCGCTGCTGCACGATCTCGGCCATTGGCCGTTCTGCCACCCCATCGAGGACATGGACCTGCCGGAGTTGCAGCATCACGAGGCATTCGCCGCCGAGTTTTTGAAGCCGCATCGCGAGCTGGCTCAAGTGCTGCGAAACGAATGGCAGATCGACCCGGCCGAAGTGCTGGATGTGCTCGAACCGCAGACCGACTCGGTGCCGCTGCGGCTGATGCGATCGGTGCTGTCGGGGCCAATCGACATCGACAAGATGGACTATCTCGACCGCGACAGCCTGCACTGCGGCGTTCCCTACGGCCGGCACTTCGACAAGCAGCGGCTGATCCAATCGCTGCTCGTCAACGAAGCGGGGGACGGGCTGGCCCTCAGCACGAAAGGCAAAACCGCCGCCGAGCTGATGGTCTTCGCCCGCTATGTGATGTTCAGCGAAGTCTATTGGCATCACGCCGTCCGCTCCGCGACCGCGATGTTCGCTCGCAGCTTCTTTGAACTGCGAAGTCATTTCGATCTGCGAACGTTCTTCGAGCTGACCGAATCGGAAACGATCCGCGAACTCCGTGAAGCCGCACGCGGCACTGACTGCGAAGCCCTGACCGAAGGAGTCTTCGGCCCCAAGCGGCGGCTGTTCAAGCGGGTCGTGGAATTCACGCACTCGCAACATCCCGACTTATACGCTCAGCTCGCCGGCCAGCCTTATGAATTCCTGGTGCGCGTCAGCCGCAAGCTGTGCGAGTCGCTATCGAGTTCGCTGGGGCGCCACCTCACGCCCGTGGACATCTTGATCGACGCCCCGCCGCCGCATCGCGAGGTTGAGTTCAACGTCTCGATCTTCGATCCGAAAGAGAAAACCTATCTCCCGCTCCACCGAGTCTCACCGGTGGTCGATGCGCTGGCCAAGACGCAGTTCGACGACTTCGTGAAGCGCGTCCGCGTGTTTGCGTCTGCCGAGATCGCCAGCGAGCTGTCCGAGTTGTCAGTGTTTCGAGACGTCTTGGTGAAGGCGCTTGGCGAAATGGACAGCGCGGATTGAATCGTCCGGTGCGCATGATTTCCCTCTCCCCCGCATCGGGGGAGAGGGTCAGGGTGAGGGGGGCGAGCGTTTGGCTCCATCCGCCCCCTCTCCCCAGCCCTCTCCCCCGATGCGGTGGAGAGGGGGCCAGGTTGCGGGCGAAGCCCGCGTTAGGCAGGCATAGACGCAACGAAATCGAATTGCCACGATCTTCGCGGTAGGAACACTCGCTGAGTTCGTTCGCTCTGCCTCGCCACTCTAGGAACCGTGATGTCTTCAATCATCGACTTGTCCACTCATGGAATCACCGTCAAGCACGTCCTGCGGAACCCGTCCCCTGCGACGCTTTATGAAGAGGCGATTCGCCACGATGCCGGCACCACCATCGCCGACTCGGGAGCGTTGATCGCCTACTCCGGCGAGAAAACGGGACGCTCGCCCAAGGACAAGCGCGTCGTGCGGCATCCGCAGTCGGAGGCGAACATCTGGTGGGGGCCGGTTAACTTTCCGCTCGACGAACCGACCTTCATGATCAATCGCGAGCGGGCCAAGGACTACCTCAACACGCTTGATCGGTTGTACGTGATCGACGCCTTCGCCGGCTGGGATCCGAAGTCTCGGATGAAGGTCCGAGTCATCTGCTCGCGCGCGTACCACGCGCTGTTCATGCACAACATGCTGATCCCGCCAACCGACGCCGAGTTGGCGGACTTCGGCGAGCCAGACTTCGTGATCTACAACGCCGGCCGCTTTCCCGCGAACCGCTACACCACCGGGATGACATCGCGCACCAGCGTGGACCTCTCGTTTGAGCTGCACGAACTCGTGATCCTCGGCACTGAATACGCCGGCGAGATGAAGAAGGGGGTCTTCACGATCATGAACTACCTGATGCCGGCTCGCGGCGTGTTGTCGATGCACTGCTCGGCAACGTGCGATCCGCACACCGGAAAATCATCGGTCCTGTTCGGCCTCTCCGGCACCGGC
>SXKJ01000418.1 GCA_005778115.1 Planctomyces sp.
CCCGATGAGGCCGCTTGATCCGAGCTTGAGCGGCCGACACTTCATTTTGTGAGTTGGATTCATTCATGTCAGAACTTATAGCGCCCAAAAAACTTTCTTGAAGTTCGGCTTCTAAAAAATCACAGCCTCTTCGGGTGACTTGGCCGCGACGGCGTGGAAGATCGTCGATGGCCTAGACCGTGCGTTGAAACAAGTTCGCCAAGTTTCCAAAGGACTGATCCCCGTAGATATCTCCGCCGAGGGCCTGACAGTGGCGCTCGGCGATTTGGCTGAGAACATCACCTCGCAATCCAAAGTGGAATGCCACTTCTACGGGCCGGTGCCGATCCACGACAGCCAAACGGCGACGCACTTGTACCGCATCGCTCAGGAAGCGATCACGAACGCGCTCAAACACAGCCGCGCGAACCACATCACCGTCTCGTTGGAGGCCCACGACCGCGGCGTCACCTTGAGCATCCGCGACGACGGGATCGGACTGACCGATCAAGCGAGGGAGAGCAACGGCATGGGCTTGAAAATCATGCACTATCGAGCCAGCCTGATCGGCGCGAGGTTCAATGTTGAAACAGCCGACGACGGCGGCACTCTGGTCACCTGCACGATCGGAAAGGAACACATATGATTGATCTTGACGTGGACGCGAAGGTGAGCGGCACGGCGCTAGCCACCGATTGTTCGGAAACACCGGCGGCTAGCGCCGTGCCGCTCACAACCACAGTCGCGTTGTTCGCAATGGATCACATGCAATGACTCGTACCGCGACGAAATTTTCACGTTCCAAGACGGCCCGCATCCTGATCGTGGACGACCACCCAATCGTTCGCGACGGTCTGATCGCTGCGCTGTCGCGGCATCCCAACTTGCAAGTCTGTGGTGAGGCCGCAACCGTCGCCGATGCCATCAAACTCATCGACAGCAAGCAACCCGACTTGGCAATCATTGACCTTTCACTCCCGGATGGCAGCGGCCTCGATCTCATCAAACGCATCAAGGCCCGTAACGTCTCGACCAAGATGCTGGTGCTGTCGATGAGCGACGAGTCGCTCTACGCCGAACGCGCCCTGCGCGCCGGAGCGATGGGCTTCCTCCACAAACAAGAGGCCCGCGGAAAACTGATCGACGCGATCCACCAAGTCCTCGACGGCAAGATCTTCGTCAGCGAGGCGATCAACGAACGTCTGCTCCAGCAAGTGATGATGGGCAACCAGCCCTTGCAACATTCTCCGATCACTGCACTCTCCGACCGCGAACTGGAAGTCTTTGAACTGCTCGGCCAGGGCCTCGGCTCCAGCGAAATCGCCCAACGGTTGCACCTGGGGATCAAGACGATCGAAACCCACCGGCAACGCATCAAGGACAAGCTCGATCTGAAAAACAGCCTGGAACTGGTCCGTCACGCGACCCAATGGGTGCTGGAAAACCGCTGAGGATGAAGAAGATTCGCATCGCTCTGGTGGGTCTCGATGACTCGACCCACCCTACGACTATGGCGACTCGTTACGCGGAGAGATGACGGTCTTGAAGACTCTCCCAACGAAATGAGCCGCGATTGCGGCTCACCTTTCCGTCCAGCCTCGTCAGCGTGCGAATCGTCATTCCCCGCTAGCAGGATGCTCATGCTCGTGGCACGAGCGCCGGATTTGCGAAGTTCGCCCTCGGTGACGAGGCCGCCTTCCGAACTCTGTTCTCGCTCACTGTCAGACCTCCATTTCTTCAGGCCGTGACCTCCTCGCCTCAGCCGGCGGAGCTTCGCGGCGGGGACTCCAGGCTTCCATGCCTCTCGTTTTCCTCCGCATCTATTACGTCCGCGGCTGCCGCTGTGTTGGCTCGCGATGTGAAGACAAAGCTTGATTGCTACGGCCGCGACACGACTGTTCCAATTCGCACAGTCTGCTTCCGGGTCGCACGGTGACAGCGTGCGTTGTGCAAAACAGTGGCGGTGACATCTTCTCGCATCACGGCTCTTCGCCCTGAAGAATCGTTGGGGCGCGCACCGCCGTGACGCTCAGAGTGTGCATGGCACGTTGAATGCTTAGAAGTGGTTGCCGAACTTAGCACGAAGCGCGAGTGAGTGTTCAATTCACCAAAAAAAATAACTACTCGCTTGCGCGTCGTGTTGGTTTTGAAACTGGCTTGATCAAGTCGAGCGAGGAGTTCGCCGACGCGAACTGAAGAACGAGCAGAATCATGGCTGACGAACTCCATCAAAAACTCAACAAACCGTGGTTGGTGGCCGTGTGGCCGGGGATGGGACATGTCGCCGTCAACGCGGGGTGCTACTTGATGGCAAAGCTGGGCATGTACCTGGTCGCCGAGTTCGCGCCGCGCGAGTTGTTTGATTTGGAACACGTCGAGGTTTCCAACGGATTGATCCGACAGGGCCGCTTCCCGCGGAGCCGGTTCTTCGTGGGACGTGATCCGAACTGGAAGCACGACATCGTGCTGTTCATCGGCGAAGCGCAGCCTCCGCAGGGCAAATATCTCTTCTGCCAGCGGTTGCTCGCGCATGCGAAGGAAATGGGCGTCGAGCGAGTATTCACATTCGCGTCGATGGCCACGCAGATGCACCCCGAACATGACTCGCGAGTCTTTGCCGCCGCAACCGATGCCGACAGTCTGAAGGATCTCAAGCAGTTGGAATTGGAACTGCTCAACGGCGGCCAGATCGGCGGACTCAACGGCGTGTTACTGGGTGTCGCGGCTGACTGCGATATGAGCGGAGCCTGTTTGCTCGGAGAGATTCCACACATCTTCGCGCAGTTTCCATTTCCGGCTCTCCGCCATTCGTGTTGATTTCGGTGTCTTGTGAGCCGCAAGGCGCTAGCCGCGGGTTCTTTTCCTCGACCCGCGGCTAGCGCCTTGCGGCTCACGAATTCGTCTTCAACACGAATGGCGGAGAGCCCCATTTCCGAAAGCGGCGCTCGACGTACTCGAAGCATTCACGACGCTGGCGGGCATCGAGTTGGAATTCACCGAACTGCGAGAGCAGGCCAACATCGTAGAACAAAAGCTCGGAGAGCTGCTGGCCCAAGTCGAAGAGGCCATGCAGCATCAGGGGCTCGGCAACGAAGAGCCGGTCGAAGAGTCCTTCAAGCCGCTTGAGGAAGAGAAACTCAGCCCGGCCGACAAGCGGCTGATCGGACAACTCTTCGAGCAAGCTCAGCAGGATCGCTCGAAGGCTTATGAATTGAAACGCGAACTAGATCGGCTTGGCGTGTTTACTGAGTACGAAGATCGCTTCTTGGACCTCTTCAAACCGAAAGAACAATCATGAGCGCCAGCGGAATCAAAACGTTCGACACGACGCTGCAAACAACCAACATCTGGCTGGACGATCTGATGCGAGAACTCCATTGGGAGGGTGATCGGCAAAAGTCGTATCACGCGCTGCGGGCAGTGTTGCACGCCTTGCGAGATCGGATGCCGGTCGAGAACGTTGCCCATTTCGCGTCGCAGCTTCCGATGCTGGTGCGCGGCTTCTTCTACGAGAGTTGGACTCCCGCTAGGACGCCGGTTCGAGAGCACACCGCTGATCAATTCCTGGTTCACGTCACGGAAGCGTTTTTGTTTGACGTGAATGCTCACTCAAAGCAAATCGCACAGGCTGTGTTTCGCGTGCTCACTCAGCAAATCAGTGCTGGC
Organism: Planctomyces sp.; assembly: GCA_005778115.1. Taxonomy (GTDB): domain Bacteria; phylum Planctomycetota; class Planctomycetia; order Planctomycetales; family Planctomycetaceae; genus SXKJ01. The sequence continues at coordinate 3,646 of SXKJ01000418.1, forward strand.
GAGATCGAAAAAGTGAAGCACGTTTTCCCGGCCGGAATTCGCGAGTTGTGGCCGTAGCACGATCACTCACTCTATTGGAGAAGTCGACATGAGCGGAACTCACACTGCGAAGCAGGTCATCACGCACCCCTATTTTTCGCTGATCTGTTTTCTCTCCCTGTCTTTCGTTTTGCTCCGATACGGCGGTATCGCAGTCATGGTCGGCTGTGCCAGCGTTATGTCGGTTTTCGTCGCGGTATTGCCAGAACAATTCCGCAGTCGGAGCGGTTCTATAAGGGCCGCAATCGTGTTGGTCGCAACCATGTGGGTGGGAGCGGCAGTCATCACCGCACTGACGTTGATGGGCGAGATTCGAGAGTGAACAACGTGCCGAATGGAAGCACGCGATTCGGCGGGAAACAATTCGAGACGTCATCGGCGCGTGCCCAGTGATTTCCGACGATTGGTCGATCGACATTCAGAAAGGAGATCATCATGGCTCAATTGGAACCGGCGGGACTTGGTCGTGTCCATAAGCACTGGCTCTCGGAAATCGAACGCTGGCAAGTCTAGCCGTTCTGCTCGATCGTATGGTCGTAGCGGCCGAAGCGGGCTGCTTGGTTGCAGCGGGCGCGGTGCAACAGGGCTTGCTGCGCCGCGGCGGCGTTCCCCGCTTTGCCCGCCCAGGCTCTGAGGGCCGGAGCTTGCAATGCGCGACCGAATGAGAAGCTCAACTCCCACGGAGCGCCGCCGAGTTGATTCATCGCATTCAGGTTCTTCGTCGCGTCCACGTCGCTCATGCCGCCGGACAAAAACACCATGCCGGGGACCGCTGCGGGAACAAACCGCTTCAGACAGCGCAACGTTGCCTCCGCTACTTCACCGGGACCGGCCTGCCGCGGGCACTCTTTGCCAGAGACCACCATGTTTGGCTTGAGCAGCATGGACTCGAACCGTACGCGGTGTGCGGTTAATGCCTGAAACACGGCGGCGAGCGCGGTGGCGGTGACTTCCTCGCAGCGTTCGATCGTGTGCGGGCCGTCCATCAGCACTTCGGGCTCAACGATCGGCACGAGGCCCATTTCCTGGCTCAAGGCCGCGAAGCGAGCCAGCGCGTGGGCATTCGCTTCGAGGCAGTACGGTGATGGGATCCCGTCTCCTATGGTGATGACCGCGCGCCACTTGCTGAACTGCGCTCCGAGTCCGCTGTATTCGGCAAATCGATTACGCAGCTTGTCGAGTCCCTCGGTGATCTTGTCTCCGGGAAAAAGCGCGAGCGGCGATGTGCCGGCATCGACTTTGATACCCGGGATGATGCCCTGTCGCTGGAGCAACTCCGTCAGCGGCGTGCCATCGGTCGCTCGCTGGCGGATCGTTTCATCAAACAAGATCACTCCGCTGATGAATTGGCCGAGACCCGCCGCTCGGAAGAGGAGTTCGCGATAGTTGCGGCGACTCTCCTCCGTGGATGAGACCTGGATGCTCTTAAAACGCTTCTCGATGGTCGGGGCACTTTCGTCTGCGGCCAAAATCCCTTTGCCGGGGGAAACCAGCGCTTTTGCGATATCGGCGATATTGCTCATGATTTCATTTCCACTGTGGAGGGATCGAGTGTTTTCCTGTCTCGCAAACTACTCACTCTGCGGGACTCTTCACCGTTGGCTGAGGAGTCTCGCCATCGTGAAGCCCGAACCGGTTAAACCAGACTGCGGCTGAGTGATCGACTCTCGCTGGGCTGACTACATGGCCGCCGATCACCGCGCCCCCTTTGGCGTAATGCCCGACGGCGACTCCCCCGAAAGCCATTTGGGCGATTGCCACTCCCGCGATCACGAGCGCTCCGAAGCCCACACCTGCGACGGTCACAACGCCGACGGCGACACCACCCACCGCGATCAAGCCGCGAGCCAAGCCGCCGATGGCGATCACCCCGGTCGCGACATCGCCCACCGCAATAATCCCTCGAGCGTGGCCGCGCGATTCATTGCGAGAGAAATCCGATCCATAGGCCACTGCAACAAGCGGGTAGCCGAACAGTTGCATCTGCGATGTGTACCGGATCGAGCGAGTCATCATTCCAAATTTCTAATGAATTCGAAGTAACCGCACTCGCTCGTGTGAGGGGCACCCACGTCCTGGCGAACGCGGCTACGAAAAGGAGAGTCCTGCCGTTCGCCTCACGACCGAACTGCTGCCAAGCGCCGGGGACCGCTGTGGATCCCGTGACGGCTGGAAGTTGGAGCGGCGTGACGTTCGCGAAACAAGATGCCGTACAGGTACGAACCGAGGTTTTTGCCTTGGTGAGCGATGATCTTGTCGTGATGGAATTTGATCTCGAAATCGACCCGACCACGAAATTCTTTGTGGCGGACTTGGCACTCCTCCGAATTAGGATTACTGGCGAGTCGATCCATCTCCGCTTTGATCAAATCGGCGAACTCCACACCGGCAATGGTTTCGTCCGCCTTGAGCCACTTGTTCTCCAGGTGGCCGTAGAACCAGACGGATTCCGGTTCGCCCAGCGTGGTGTTGACTCGGATGCGCACGTTGCTCACCCCTTGCTCGCACCATTGCTCGATGTGCCGACACAGAGTTTGGCGAGCACGGTCAATTGAAACCTCGGATGTCTGAGACGATGTCATGACGGTCTCCCTTCAAATCAGAATGCCGTTCCAAGTGGCTGCCCATCTAAAGACACAGAAGCAGATCGGAAGCCGGTGTCGCTTGCAGATGCGATGCCGAAGCGTCGTAGGCGGACAAATGCGATTCTGCATCCAGGGAACTGTGCTACGACGCTCGGTCGCTCGGTGAATGCGTGCGTGGACGCTCATTGGACCGGCCCCCAAGCCAGATCATCTCGCTCGTTGATAGTCAGGCACGCGGCGTGCAATGTTCGAGTCACTGTCCCCGGAGACTTCGCGATCATGGCTCACACACGCTCGAACTTCTGGCAACCTTGGAAACGGCATTGGCTGTTCGTCCTCGGTTTGTTCACGCTGGGTCCGGTCTGCGGCTATTTGCTCGCGGAAGACGGTGATCGGGGCCTGCTGTTTGGGTTGGCCATCAGCGTGTTTGCATCGGCTTGGCTGTTGTGGTCGCGGCATGAACGCGAAGTTGGGTGACGACCGTTACGAACCGATTTGCAAGGAAGGAGTCGATGATGTTTCAGAGATCCAATTTTTGTGTCGCGGGTGCGTTGTGGTGTTTGATCTGCGGAGCGATGGCCGCTGGAGCCGAGGGATCCGCTCCGTCCGCCGCGGCTGCCGCGAAGGGCTTGTCCAAAGCGTTTCAGCACGTTGCAGAAGCTGCGTCGCCCAGCATCGTCAGCTTGGAGGTGCGCGTGAAGCCGGGGTTGGGCTGGACGTGGTGGCAAGGTGGGTCAGCCGTCAATGACCCGCTTTCCAATGCCAACCGCGGTGCCGATTGGATACGACGTCCCATTCCGCAGATCGATGCTTCGCAGCCGACTCACGTCGGGTCCGGCTTCTTGATCGACAACCGAGGGACGATCCTGACCGCGTTTCATGTCGTCGAACATGCGGAAGAAGTTCGTGTCCGCACGCACGAAGGACATGAGTTCCTCGCGAAGGCGATCTTGACCGATCCGCAGAGCGACGTCGCGATCTTGCGCATCCCGCCGGCTGACGACCTCAAGCCGCTGCACTTCGGCAACAGCGAGAAGCTGGAACTCGGCGAGTGGGTTGTTGCGGTTGGCAATCCGTACAACACGGGAGTCATCCTGACTCCGGGCATCATCAGCACCAAAGGGAAAGGCCCTGCGGTTCTGGAGCACGCCGACTTTCTGGAAACGACGGCGGTGATCAATCTCGGCAACAGCGGCGGACCGCTGTTGAACCTGGATGGAGAGGTCGTAGGGATCAACACACTGTTCCAGAATCCCAGCCGAGTCTACGACGGTATCCATTTCGCCGTTCCGTCCAACACCGCGAAATGGGTTACTTCGGAATTGCTCGATCACGGCAAGGTCCATCGGTCATTTCTCGGAGTCAACATTCAAGAGCTCGACTTCAAATACTCTCGGCAACACAAAGTCGCTCCGTGGAGCGGCGTGTTGATCACCGGCGTCCACGCCAATTCGCCGGTGGACGAAGCGGGTATTCACGAAGGAGACATCCTCGTAGAATACGATGGACACCGCGTTCTGACGGCTCGCAACCTACAACGGCACGTCGAACGAACTCCGCCGGGCAAGAGCGTCGAGGTGGCGATTTCGCGAAACGGACAACGCCAGCAGCTTTCCGTGAAGGTCCGCGAGCACGTCCTCCCCACAGAGACCGCCATTCCAAAGGCCGCGCCTCCGGCTGAGAACAAGTCCTGACACGACTACGCATTCTCGTAGACGCGCTCGCCAGAACGCAGGCTTGGGCATCACGCGTTCTGGCGAACGCGGCTACGTCATCGCAACTCCTTTCCGAGAACCCTTGATGGAACCGTCGGTGCGAAACATGTTACCCTTAACGAACTCCTCGACAAATGGGGGCGCGGCATTCGGTGTCACAGCCATCGAAAAGATGAGCTTCGCCGCGTTTGAATCGGCTGGCGAAGGGATTGTGATCACTGATCTTGCGGGCAACATCCAATACGCGAATCCGGTCTTTGAGAAGATCAGCGGGTATCGTCGGGACGAGGTCATCGGGCAGAACCCGCGCATCTTGAAAAGCGGCAAGCACCCCGCTTCGTTCTATCAGCGTTTGTGGCAAACGCTCGGTCGTGGCGACGTCTGGCGCGGCTCGTTTGTGAACCGTCGCAAGGACGGCACGACGTACAACTCGGAGCAGACGATCTCTCCCGTGCTGGCGGCATCGGGCCAACGGATTGGTTAGGTCTCCATCCACGAGGATGTCTCGGCACGAGTGAAATTTGACGAAACGCGCCGTGCTCGCGAACTGCAAAACGTGCGCGACTCCGCGGACGAGCGTGTGCGTCACGCCAGGCTCGAATTGGAACTGGCCCGTCAGGTGCAGAACCGATTGTTCCCACGCACGGCCCCAGTGATTGCTGGCTTTGATTTGGCGGGGTCGGTGCTCCCGGCGGAAGAGACGTGCGGCGATTACTACGACTTCATCCCCATGCCCGGTGGCCGGATTGGAATTGTGCTGGGAGATGTCAGCGGTCATGGCCTGGGCCCCGCGCTGATCATGGTCGAAACTCGAGCCTGTCTGCGAACTTTGTTGCAAGGACTCGACGACGTCCAAGTGATCCTGCAACGCATCAATCAGCTCTTGGTTCACGATCTGGAAACCGGCAGGTTCGTCACCTTGTTGCTGGCAATCCTCGATCCGGTCACACGCTCGCTCACCTATTCCTCGGCGGGGCAGCCGGGATATCACCTGCGTTCGTCCGGCCAAGTCACACGGCTGGAGAATTCGGGAATGGTCCTCGGTCTGCTCGACGACGCCGGCATTCCCCCCGGCGAGCAAATCACGTTGGCACCGGGCGAATTGATCTTCCTCGCAACGGATGGGCTTCAGGAAACCCATACCGATGACGGCTCCATGTTCGGAATGGAGCACGCGCAGGATCTCGTGCGGACGAACCGGCACTTGCCAGCTCACGTCATCATTGACGAACTCAACGCCGCTGCTTCTCGATTCCGACAGGATGCTCCGCAAGAGGACGACATCACGATGGTCGTTATCAAAGCGACCGAATCCTGAGCCCGCGTGTTGCCGCGCCATGAGTGCTCAGCTTGCGGCGGCGGATTGAGCGGCGACCGACTCTTGCGTGAAGAAGTCGATTTTCCCAGTGACGACATCGTACATCGCGCCGACCACTGCGATCCGGCCTTCCTGTGTCAGTCGGTTGATGGTGCGGCTGTCCCGCTGAATGCGTTCGACCGTGTGCATGACATTCCGGCGGGAGACCGCGTCGACCAGATTTGCTCGTTGATCGGCAGACCAATGCTCTACATGTTGGCATGACGGCATGTCGATCGCACATTGAATCTCGCGAATGATCGGCTCCAGATTCTGGCAGCCGGTCGCCTGCTCGGCGCTGTTCAGCGAGCCAGCGAAGTTGACTGCGGCAGTCACCGCACCGCATTGCGTGTGACCGACGACGACAATCAGCTTCGCCCCGGCGACGGCACAGCCGTATTCCATACTGCCGAGTACGTTTTGGCTGATGATGTTGCCCGCAATGCGGACGCTGAAGATGTCACCCAGTCCCAGATCGAAGATCAGTTCGGCCGGCGTGCGCGAGTCGATGCAACTCAGGATCACGGCAAGCGGGTGTTGTCCCATTGCCGTCGCTTGGAGTTGCCGTTCCAAATCCCGCGTCAGCCGCTTCCCCGTGCGGAAGCGTTCGTTCCCCTCTTGGAGAATTTGTAGCACTTGGGACGCCGTCAGTAACTCCTGCAGATCGCGAGTCGAGTAATCCACATACTGGATCTCGTCGCGAAGTTTGTACTTGTCTCGAAAGCCGCGCAGGCTGACTTGCACGCCGCGAATCGGAGCCGTCTTCTCTTTAAAGTCGTGAATCACGCTGAGAATGTCCGAGTCGATGTAAGCCGTGTTCGACGCATCCAACAAGATGTGACCGCCGCGACGAATCGAATTGAAGACTTGATCCAGCGCCGCGCGGTTCAGAAAGCTGACTTGATTGGCCAGCTCCACATGCAAGACATCGCCTCCCAGATGCCGTTCCACGATGCTCCGCAGCGGACGCCGCACATTGCTGCGCAAGATAAACGCCAGGCTGATCGCCAGACCGATTCCAATTCCGATCAGCAGATCGGTCAAGACGATCGACACCACCGTCAGCATGAACGGCAGAAATTGATCGCGACCTTCGTTCCACATCTGCCGCACCAGCGCGGGACTGGCCAGCTTCAAGCCCGTGACCAGCAGGATCGCCGCCAGACAGGACAGCGGGATCATGTTTAACCAGACGGGCAAAAACATCACGGAGACCAGCAGCAGCAAGCCATGCACGATCGTCGCCAGCTTCGTCTGGCCTCCCGCGTTGATATTCACGGAGCTTCGCACGATCACCGACGTTACCGGAATTCCGCCGATCAAACCGACGAGCACGTTGCCGATGCCTTGAGCCACCAGCTCACGACTGGATGGCGAAGTGCGTTGCTTCGGGTCGAGCTTGTCGACCGCTTCCAAATTCAGCAGCGTCTCCAGCGAAGCCACGATCGCGATCGTGAGTCCGGCGGTGTAGACAGCCGGATTGGACCATTGAGAAAAATCTGGGCGAGGCAGGAACTCGAAGAACGCCCCCAAACTTTTCGCGATGGGGACTTGGACCAAGTGACTCTTTTCAATCTCCCTGCCCCAGACGGAATGCTGGAAGAGGCGACTCAGGCCGACCCCCATTAACACCACGGCCAGCGGAGCCGGCACGCTGGATTTCTTCAGGGCCGGAATCTTGTTCCACAGCAGCAACACCGCGATCGACAACAAACCAATCGCCGCCGCGCCCGGATGCAGGTCTCCCAGCATCGCGTAGATCTCGGACAACGTGTTTTCGTGATCCGGTTGCGAGAACGACATCTCTCCTTCGGGGTCGGTGTCGTGTCCCAGCACGTGCGGGATCTGTTTCAGGATCAGGATGACACCGATCGCCGCCAACAATCCCTTAATGACGCTGCTGGGAAAGAACGCGGACAGGGAGCCCGCATTCGCCAATCCCAATCCAACTTGGATCAGCCCACCAATCACCACGGCGAGGAGAAACGTTTCTAACGATCCCAGAGCCGTGATTTGGGCCGCGACGATTGCCGTCAGACCAGCGGCGGGGCCGCTGACGCTGGTGTGCGACTGGCTGATTATGCCGACAACAATGCCGCCGACAATGCCCGCCAGCAGTCCCGAAAACAGCGGCGCGTTGGACGCCAGAGCGACCCCCAAACAGAGTGGCAACGCCACCAAGAACACCACCAAGCCGGAGTTCAGGTCTCGCGGCAGAGTGGACCGCGAAAACATTTCGGTTGTGGGCATGAAGAAACCTCATCGAAGAATCGCAGATTGCGCGCGACTTGAGTCGCGCGCTTCGCGCAATATTGAGCGCGGAATCGGAACCCAAGTCAGCAAACTTGGCCGAGATCGTCAGACGGACATGTCCGACGATTGAATACGCCCCACACTCAGCAGAGGCGGATCACACATCGAGAGGCCGCTCAACAGTGCAGCGGGCCGCAACGTCCCGAAAGCGAGACTTGTCCCGTCGATGGGCACCGGATACACCGGCTTGGAGGAATCGCGCCAACGCTGAGCGTCGGCAGCAACGATTGCCGGACGCCAGACTGCTCGCGTCGCGTGTGACGCTGAATCGTGTTGGACTTGGACAACGTCACTTCCGCGAGTTCGATTTCCTCGCTCGCATCAGCCGGGTCGGTTTCTTCGCAGCGCACGTCATCGGGCAAGAGCGTCAGCATGACCGGCGAAGCTGACAGCAGGCAGCTCAGCCACACGCACAGCCAGGAATGAAGGCGCGATTTGAACGTCATGGCGGAGGTGATCGTCAGAAAGTGAGAACCAGATGAGCTTGGCAGGGACGCTTTCAACATGCCGGGCATTGTTCCCAATTTGCCAATCCGCACAAGGCAGATCACAACCTGAGCCGGTAGAGCCTTCTCATCGTCGACGGCTTTGCCCGCGTGGATCGAGCGGTACCCAGAGCGTCTCGATCTTTTGCCAACGGTCGCTTTCGGGGGGCAGCTCGGCGGCTTTCAGAATCCGTTCGACGTGGAACCAGCGAAGCGATCGTTGTTGTTCGATGCGATTGAAGTCGCGGATCAGCACGGCATAACCAAACGGCACCCGCGAACAAAACTCGCGCAGCGTCGGGACGACTTCGGCGACGAGCAGTCGCAGTTCGGTCGCCAGCGGCGGGTGTCCCTGCGACTCGAGGCAGGCGCGATAACGATTCATCCAGTCGCGCTTCACCTGGCTGAGTTCCGTGACTTCTCCCACACGAGCGATCTGTTTCAACTCCGGCCAAGTCGGCACTTCCAAACCGTGAGAAATGGCGTGCAATCGGCGCGTCCAAGTTTTGTCCAAGCCCGCTTGCCTCAGCCGGCGAGCTAACGGCACCACGCCTCCCTCACGCTGGGCCAGCCGTTTGACCAGTTCGCAAACCGTGGTGGGATTTCGCCACGCCTGACGTGCCGTCTCCAGGTCACGTTGGTACTGAAACAGTTCTTGCAGCCGCAGCTTTCCGAATTGATGAATGGCATCAATGATCCGCACCTTGGCCGAATCGAGTACGTGTTCGATGCCCCGCTCGACCTTCTGGTATTCAAGGTTCGTGTAGCCCAGGAACTTGGCCGTCTGAGGAATCTCAAAACCATACAGCTCGCGGGCCAGGCGGATATCAACGCGAGTCTCCGGACGGCGTCGGCAGTGAAAGAGCCGGCGGTGTTCGCACCACAAGTTCAGCAGACGTGATTGCTCGGCTGGATCTGGCGTCAGCAACGCAGCGAGGCCCGCCGGGAATGCCTGCATCGAATACATGCCGTCTTCTTCGATGTGCTTGATGATGCGAGCCGGCTTCTTGCCTCCAATGCGAAACAGGTCGGCCAGTGCGCGGCGCGACATACCGCGTTGCTCGCGCAGTTCCTGCAATCGTTCCCCGAAGGTTTGTTGCGATTGTTGCTTCTGCTGGTCACGAACGTCCTTCTGCCACAATTGCTTGAGCGTCCGCAGCTCAGCGGGAGTGCGACACAAACTTTCGGCCGGCTTGGCGATCTCGTCCCACGGAGGCAACTCAAAATAACAGAGCCGCTTCATGGTGTTTGACGAGAGGCCGAGCGTTCGTAGATAGCTCTCCGAACGTCCCTGCCGCGCACACATCATGCACAACTCCGCCCAGGCCGGTGGATAGCCTCGGTCGATGAACCGCTGACGTTCGGTTTTTTCCCAGACCGCTTGGGCTCGCGCCTCGTCCTCGCCCGCCAACCGGCAGAAGCGAAGCAACAGCGACAACGGGATCGGGAAATGTCCGCGCCGATATTCCCACAACGTGCAGGCACTCAGCTTCACGAGGCGCGCCAAATCCGTCAGCGAACCGGCTCGCATTTCGCACCGAGCGATCAATTCGGAAATCGAATCGGGAGCCCCGGAATAAAGCCGGCACAACTCTTCGACCTGCTCAGGAGCAACCTCTTTCCGCTGACAGAACTCGACAAACCGACGCATCGTGAGGCAGGTCGGCGTATGGACCCCCAACTCCATGTCGCGGAGCGCGGCACGACTGACCCCCGATTGCCTCGCAAATTCCAGTCGCGTTATCCCTAGTGTTTTCGCGCGAATCTTGACGGCCATCTGCGCCAGTGGCGGAGCCTGCTTGGATCGAGCCAACGACCGCAGCCGCAAGTTGGCATTGCGCAGGGCGTGGCCGGTCAGTCCTTTTGAACCGTTTCGGGACTTGCTCGCATCATGCGGCATACCAAACTCCGGGAGGCAGGAGGAGTCGGCGGGCGGGGAGAACAATTGCAGGATGACAACAATCCGCTCTCGCATCAAGGTTGCCTGATGTCTTGACGCACTTCGCGTTGGCGATAGTCCCCAAGCTCATTGGCATCTACACAATTCTGCGAACTCTATGCAAACGTGCCCGTCTTACCTCCGCGCTCTTCGCTTCTCTGCGGTAAAAAGAAAGCGTCCGTCACTTTTACCGCAGAGAAGCGAAGAGCGCAGAGGTGGTCTAACTGCCGACCATTTCGAGTGGCGTAGATACCAATGCCCAAGGTCGATGGGGCAAGCCAACTGCACCAAACGGCTCACTGTGCGAAAACTTCGCAAACAGTGCGATGCCGCTCGGTCGCGGTCCGTTGCGTACAAAGTCGCACAGCGATCATGGCTCATATTGCGAGCCGGTTGGACGTGGAACACCGTTTGCCAAGCTCTCTGATTGTGTTCGGTGATTTACCAAATTCAGTCAGGAGACATGTGATGAAAACAGCTCGATGGGGTTGGAGTGCATTGGCCGTCGCGTTGATTGGTGTGGGAGGTCTAACGATGACCCAGTTCGCCGCCACGCAGGAGACTCAGGCACCGAAGAAAGCCGAACCTGCCCAAAAGGAGGAGCCGAAATCGGCGACGAAGAAGGACGAGAAGACGACACCCGCTCGCCAAGGGGTGTCGAAATTCATGCGGATGAAATTGGATGCCTCGCAACAGGTGCTGGCCGGACTGGCTCTGGAAGATTTTGAACTGATCCAGGAAGGGGCCGGGAAGCTCGAAGAGATGAGCGCTGCCGAGAAGTGGCGTGTCACCAACGACCCATTCTTCCGCGAGCACAGCGTTGATTTTCAACGAGTGGCTCAGCGGTTGGTCAAAAATGGCAAAGACGGCAAGCTCGATGCGGCCGCGCTGACGTGGCTCGAAATGACCTTGCAGTGCATCGAGTGCCACAAATGGGCGCGAGCACATTTGATCGTGGATCAACCGGCCCGCAAATGAGCGTGCGGCGAATTTAGACTTGGCACGTCGGAACGAGGTTGCTCTGCTCTCGAACGACAGGCGAGTTGCCTGTCGTTCGCGGGCACAAATATGACGCTTTTTGATTGGCTGCTGTCGCTGCTGGGATATGGGCTGACGCTGTTGCTTTTGCCGGTCGTTTTGTTGCTCAAGAAGCGGCAGCCGGTGTCGAGCGTGGCGTGGATGCTGGCGATCGTGTTTATACCAATCGCCGGTGCCGTGCTGTTTCTGGTGTTTGGAATCAACCGGATCGAGCGGCGAAAAGCCTCGAAACAGCGGTCGAACGAACAACTGGCGGAGCAGCGTCCGCAACGGTTGGAACATGAACGGCAGCCGCGTGACACGGACCGGTTGGAGACGCGGCGGTTGATGCGGTTGACTCAGCGTCTGACCGAAACATGGCCCACTTCTGGCAACGACATCGAATTGTTGACGGACACGAACCGCGCATTGGGGCTGATCGAGCAGGCGTTGCTCAACGCGCGCGAGTCGATTCACCTCGAATACTACATCTGGCAGCCCGATCGCACGGGGACGCGGATTCGCGATTTGCTGATTCGCAAAGCTCGCGAAGGGGTGCGCGTGCGCTTCTTGTACGACGGATTCGGTTCGTTCTGGCTCACGAAACGTTTTTTGCGACCAATGCGCGAGGCGGGAATTCAGATCGCGACCTTTTTGCCCGGTCAGTCGTTTCGTGAGCGGTGGTCGCTGAACCTGCGGTGTCATCGCAAGATCGTCGTGGTTGATGGCCGGGTAGCATTCACCGGCGGCATGAATATCGGTGACGAGTACATTGGTCGCAGTTCCGAGTTCATGTTTTGGCGAGACGCACATTCGCGAGTCGTCGGGCCGGAGGTGTGGCGGCACCAATTGCTGTTCGCCGAGGACTGGTATTTTGCGACTGGCGAGGTGCTGCCTGACACAGAATCGTTTCCGCCGCCGCTGGCCACCGGCACAGTGACCGCTCAGACTGTCAACGGCGGCCCGGAGAGCGAGCTGTCGGTGTTCCAAGCCTTGATGCTGGCGGCCATCAACGAGGCACAGGAGAGCGTGCTGATCGTGACGTCGTATTTCGCTCCTCCCACGGCCATTGTCGTCGCGCTGGAGAACGCCGCGCTGCGTGGCGTTCGTGTGCGACTGCTGTTGTCGGGCCGCAGGAATCATCTCCTGACCTTGCTGGCTGGCCGCGCGATCTACGATTCCCTGCTGAAAGCCGGCGTTGAGATCGCGGAATATCAGCGGGGCCTATTGCACTCGAAGACGCTGATGATCGACGGACATTGGTCGCTGGTCGGATCGGCCAACGTCGACTGCCGCAGCTTGTTCTTGAACTTCGAGTCCGGGATGGTGTTGTACGACGAACGCATCGCGCAACAATTAGAGCAGCAGTTCGAACGCGATTTGCAGGACTCGACCCTCATCAACCCTGAGGATTGGGAGCGTCGTCCGTGGTTACACATCGTCGGCGAAAACCTCAGCCGGCTGTTCACTCCGGCCTTGTGAAAGAGCATCGTGTTGGGCATTTCCTCAGAGGCGATTGGCTGGTTTGCCGTGGCTTCACTGGCGACGTTCGTGGTCAGTGCGGTCGCTCTGCCGTGGCTGCTGACGCGACTTCCCGAAGATTATTTCGCTGAGACTTCAGCGACCGTTCATTCGCCGTGGCCTCGTCAGCGTGTGTTGTATTGGGTCTGGCGATTGCTCAAGAATTTGCTGGGAGCCGTGCTGATGGCGGCGGGTTTCGTGATGTTGATTACTCCCGGACAGGGAATTCTGACGATCATAGCCGGACTCTGGCTGTTAGATCTGCCCGGCAAACGCCGGTGGGAGCGATCCTTGATCGGTCGCCCCAAAGTGCTGGCGTCGATCAACTGGATTCGCAAGAAATCCGGGCAACCACCGTTGAGAGTTTCCAAACCAGTGGAGTAGTTCGCCTCATGATGCGATTGGTCACTTACAACATTCACAAAGGGATCGGCGGCAACGATCGGCGTTACAACCTCGATCGCATCATCGACGTGCTGGCCACGCTGGAGGCGGATTTTCTCTGCCTGCAAGAAGTGACCATCGACCTGCCACGCACCAGTCGCCACGATCAAGCCGATATTCTGGCCGAGCGGTTTCAGCCGATGTTCGCCACGTTTCAGCAGAACGTGCATTGGAAAGTCGGTGGCTACGGCAACCTGTTGCTCTCTCGCTGGCCGTTGTCCGAACACCATCGCATCTCATTGCAGTTCGGACAGAAGAAACCGCGCGGTGCACAGTTGGTTGTGGTGGAGTCACCCTCCGGATTGCTTCGCGTGACCAACTGGCACTTGGGGCTGAGCGAACGCGAACGGGATTGGCAGGTGCGACGGTTGCTGAGTCACCCAATTTTCCACTCGACCGCCAAGCATCCGACGTTGATGTGTGGCGATTTCAATGACTGGCGAAACACGTTGGGCCGAACACTGCTGCACTCGCACGGACTGGCTCAAGCGACGACTCCGCCCGGAAAGTTCCGCTCGTTCCCCGCCGCAATGCCGGTGATGTCGCTCGACAAAGTCTTTCACTGTGACGGCATCCAGATCGAATCCGCACATCTCGTGAGGACTCGGCAGACGCGGCAGGCGTCCGACCATCTGCCGCTCTTGGTCAACTTTTCGATGCAGTCGTAGGCACGCTCGCCAGAGATTGTTGAAAAAGTCCGCCACTCTGCTTGTCAGGGTGGTTCCCGTACTTCTGCACTACCGAAATCCTCCGCCGTTCTTGAGTAGCGCAGGAGCGCGGGAACCACTGGGACAAGCTCAGGTGGCGAGGAATTCAAGAAGCTCTGGCGAACGCGGCTACTTCGGCAGTGTTCCACGGATCGTGAGGACGGGACACGGAGCACTGCGGACGATGTTCTCCGCTACGCTGCCCATCAAGAGGTGCTTCAGCCCGGTCCGGCCGTGCGTCGACAGCACGATCAAGTCGATCTTCTGATTCGCGGCGTAGTCAAGGATTTCGTGGATGGCTGGGCATTCTCGATGCGTTCGCACTATCGCTGGGCAAAGCGCGGCGAGGTCAGGGCTGGGCAACGCGGCCAACTTTTCATGACAGACCTCACGCAGCTTGACGAGCCACTCCGGCATCGGAGTCAGAGCCACCTCCGGGTTCAAGGAAATGGCGTCATAGCCTTCAAAGACGTGCAAAAGGTGCAACTCCGCCTAAAACTTGGATGCCAGATCAATGGCGGTTCGCAGAGCATTGAGGCTGAGATCGCTGAAATCGACCGGGCACAAAATCTTTTTGAGCGTGAGCACGATAGCCATCCTTTCGAGAGCAGAATGAGAGGTCTGGCTAATGAGCTTGCAAGCGCGATGCCAAAGGCGTGATGCGGGTACGTAGCCGTCACGCTCCTGCGTGACGAGCCGAACGCTTCCCAACGCTTGGATCTCGCCGGTCCATCAACATCGGTGAAACAACCAGCTCGTCACGCGGAGCGATGACGGCTACGTAGAACGGCCACATTGAGCGGATTCGCACGCATTGTTCGTGGCACTTCCGCACACCCGTCCGCTTGGCCGCACATTCGTGGCGCGACGCGGAGCGTCGAGCCACATTGGTTGTTGGCATAGCGGTAAAGCGGTCGGCACGCCCTTTGCCTCAATCTGCGAGCGTTCAACGTCATCGCGTGCCACGATCCAAGGAGCAGCCATCATGTCCTGGTTCCCCAAAAAATGTGTGCTAGTGCCTATCGACTTCTCATCCGCATCCGACGCGGCCATTCAGACCGCCTTGGAAATCACTCAGCAACCGGGAGAGGTTCATGTGGTGCATGTCGCTCTGCTTCCGAACTTCGTCCCCTATGCGGGGGAGGTCGTGAGTACCGTCGATCCGGAGCGTTGGCTGCAACTCGCCAAAACGCACCTCGCCGACTATCTGAAATCACGTCCGCAGTTCGCGGGGGTGTGCTCGAAAGTCATAGAAGGGGATGCGGGCGCACGCATCGCCGAGTTTGCCGGCGAGGTTCATGCAGACTTGATTGTCATGCCGTCGCACGGCTACCACGGTGTCAAACGGTTTCTGCTAGGCTCAATCACTGAGGCGGTGTTGCGGCACGCACCCTGCGAAGTTCTGGTTCTGCGGCGAGTGGATTAGTTCGAAGTGCAAACGTTGATTTGGTGGCGAGCCGGAGGGCGTTAGTTCCCGGACTTCAGCAATGCCGTCCGCGGGCTAACGTCCTCCGGCTCACCTAGACATGTTTCATGAGAAAGACCTGCCATGAGCGACGGCTCTTTGAACACTCAATTCGACGCCAGCCAAGTCGAACTCCTGTTCGACGACAACGAGTTTCGCAACACGGCTGCGAAGCGGTTTGCTCGGCGCGGGTTTCATGTGCATGAGGCTCCCGGAGTCAACGATGCACTCCGGCTGTTGCAGGATCGCCAGTTCGATGTCGTCGTGACCGACATGGCGATGCCCGGCCTGACGGGGCTTGATCTGCTCCAGCGGATTAAGGAGCTGTCGCCGGAGTGCGAAGTCGTACTGCTGACCGGCGAACCAACTGTCGAAACCGCCGTGCAAGCGATGAAGCTGGGTGCATACGACTTCCTCTCGAAGCCATTCTCGCTGGCGGAACTCGAAACGCTCATCCAAAAAGCCTACGAGCGGCGACGGCTCAGCCAGGAGAACGTGCAACTCAAAGCCGTGCTCGAACGCAGCCAGCCGAAACTCCAGATGATCGGCGAATCCCCTGCGATGCAGGAGATCTTCAAGCTGATCGCCAAAGCCGGTCCCAGCGACAAGGCCATCTTGATTCAGGGAGAGAGCGGCACTGGCAAGGAATTAGTCGCACGCGCGCTGCACGATCACAGTTCGCGAGCGGGCCGGCCGCTGATCTCCATCAACTGCACCGCGCTGACCGAGACGCTGCTCGAAAGCGAACTCTTCGGCCACGAAAAGGGAGCATTCACCGGAGCCGTCGCCGCCAAGCCTGGGCTATTCGAATTGGCCGATGGTGGCACGCTCTTCATCGACGAGATCGGCGAGATGCCCGGTGTGATGCAGGCGAAACTGCTGCGGGTGCTGCAAGACGGTTCGATGCGCCGCGTCGGCTCGCTGCAAGAGCGTCGCGTCAACGTGCGGGTTATCACCGCGACGAACCGCGACCTTGCGGTAGAAGTCGCCGCGCATCGCTTCCGCGAAGATTTGTATTACCGCATCAACGTCATGTCGCTTGACCTGCCGCCGCTGCGGGCGAGAGCCGGCGACATCACGCTGCTGGTAAATCACTTCCTTAGTCCAGACTGGCAGATTGCTCCCGACGCGCTAAG
>SXKJ01000419.1 GCA_005778115.1 Planctomyces sp.
CCTCGAACGCATCCTCACCGTCTCGGAAACCTGCCGCCTCCAAAACCGTTCGATCTACGACTACCTGGTCACCGCCGTTCAAGCTCATTTCAAACAACAGCCAATTCCGTCACTGCTGCCGTGCTCGTGAACGATTACCCTCAGATCCAAGATCTCGAAGTTCTTTTCGCCCAGCTTGCACGTGTAGGCCCTTATCTTGAAGACCTTGTAGAACTCGAACAGCCAGCAGGACAACAAACTATTGGGGCAGTAGGCAAGCTTAAATCTGAACGCCATGTCGCCAAAGAAGAACCCCGGGCAAGTCTCGATCAACTTCTCATTGGCTTCGTAGAGAGGTTCGTCCTGTCGTTTCCCGGGCACATACTTCATGATCTCGTAGCCTTCGGGAACTCGCTCCCCCACTGAGCTTGAACCACCATCCCCGCACCAGCTTGTCCGTGACGCGGCCAAGGCGTTCACCTTGCAACGCCATATTGATCCCGCCGGGGAAGAGTGATTCGTCTTCCAGAGGGGACAGAGACCGACGTACCTCCGACTGAAGGCCGCGCGCTTCGCACTTTTCCAGTGACCGCATGAACTTCTCGCCGACCTCGATCGCGTCTTTGCAGGCATCGGCACCCCAAAGCATCGAGAGTCGCTGCATGTACTCATCGTCGAGGCTGGCCGCCCTGTTGCAGGACTCGCAAGCGGGAACCCAAGGTTTGTTAGCCATGCCCTTGGCGAACATTCCCTGCGGCGGGATGTGGTCTTTAGTCGTCGCGGGCGCATGACAGTAAGCGCATTCGCGGAGTTGTTTGTCTTTCCATCGCAGCCTGGTCACAGCAGATCCTCCTCGTAGACAGACATTTTAGCCGAGCGGTTGGTTCACTGTCGCGGTGTCGAAGAGCTCGGCGCGGGCCAAGGCTTGTTCCTTCTCGGCCTTCTCCTTCTGCACCTCGGCGAGGACCGCGAGCGGCAAGAGCACCTTGTCGCGCGGAGCGTTGGCCGGCGGCAACTCCCCCTTGGCGAACGCTCGCAGGTGACGGTCCACCTCCGCTTTGAACTCGGCCTCATTCGCGAAGCCGTGATACAGCACCTGCCGCGACTCTTCGAGCGACTTGCGGAAGTCGAGCACCTTCTGAAGCTGCGGGCCGGCGACGGTCAGCGACGCCGGATCAATGGGCTTGAAGACGTAGGGTGGGTCGAGCATTGAGACTCACCATCATCGCACACCATGCGGGTGGGGCTCGATGCTCGACCCACCCTGCAAGAGTTACGGTTCAGTTGAGTCAGGCAGGCTCCTGCCGACAGGTTCGTGAATTCAAACAACAGTCGATCATTACGGTCCGACGGTCGCTTTCTGGATGGGGCTCCAGTCGCCGTTGGGGGTGTCGTCCCACCAGCGGAGGCGGTATTCGCGGGACTCGGCGGCGGGGGCGGCCAGCAGCGGGCGTTCGTCGAGGTACGGTTTCGTGGTGTCGATCGCCAGGAACTCCCACGCGCCGGCGTTGCGGCGGCTTTCAATGTACACGCCCTTGTGGCCGTGCTTCGTGAAGTCAATGCGCACGATCTGGCTGGTCGTTCCCTGTTGCACGGTCAGCGTGAATTCCGGCACGGGATGTTCCGTGGCGTCTGCGGCATCCGATGATGCCCAGGTCGGTGCCGATGGTCTCGATGTAGCCGGCCGAGAGCTTGATGCGTCCGACTTGATTGAACAGCCGGTTGAGTATTCCCGGCGGCTGCGCGGTCGGGGGCGTAAACGTCGAAGCGGCCGGCAACGCGACCGTCGCCCCGCTCCCGGTCGCGACCAGCTTCTTGTATTCCGTCCCCTCTTTCACCTCAGTTTGCAGCGTCGGATGCCACACATGCAGCAGAAAGACGAAGTAATCGAGGTCGGCCTGAGTGTCCGTGACCTCGCCCGCCGCAATCCCGCAGGTCGGCCCGTGAGTGCCGATTTTGTTGCGGTAATTCGTGAGCCAAGTCACCTGGTCGGATTCGGACGTGGGGTAATACCGCTGACGAATGGCCATGAGAGACTCCTGGAGGGGATTGCGAGGACGGGGTCCGTGGGAAACTCGCTGGAGACTGAAGAAAATTCTCAACTGCTTAAATTACAAGTGGTTACGGAGCGTTATCGGCGTTCGTCGGCGACTCCGAGCGGTTGTCCCCAACGAACGGGGACTTGTACGAAACCGTTTGGTACACGGGCGAAATCGTTTGGCACACGGGCGAAACCGTTTGGCACGCGGGTGAAGCGAAAGCGCACACCGCTGGAACCGTTGGGCCCCACGAATTGGCACGCGGCCGAAACGAATTCGTGCAGCGCCGAAACTCCCCCAGCCAGCGCGGGAATGTTTGCAAACAGCGCCGAAATATTTGGAGACATCGCCGGAATTCCGTGAGACCGCGCCGCACCGATCGGCGCGTCTCGCCGTTGATCCCCAGCCTGGGAATTCGACCGCCGGATGATACCCAACATCGCATGTCCCTCCCACTGACTCGGTACTCTCCGCGTCAGGCTCGTTGGACAGAGCCAGGGTCTGAGTGCGAGGGGTTGACCTACTCTGCGGCTTCGGTGGCATCGGCTTCACGCCCCAGCTTCCCGGTTTGAGTGTCACGGGAATGAACTTGTTCGAGGCCACGGACGACGGCTTCACTCCGTTTTCTTCCAGCTCGCCCGTGTACGGGCCGAAGGCTTCGATCCCGCCGTACAGATAGCCGATGAGCGTCGGCTACGTGATCTTGTCGAGCAGAATCACGCCGTTGTTCGATCGCGGAACACTGGGATTGATGAGCAGTTCGGCTTCGGCACCGAGATAGCCGGACATCGTGATCGGCAACACGAAACCTGCCGACGTTTTATCATTGCGATGAACCAGCGCCGAAACGGCTTTGTCGAACGGCAGTCCGTCGACGATGGGCCGGCCGTTGGCCGCCAGCTTGAGCTTGTCTTTGATCAACTGGTTCTGCTGAGTGTCATAACGGAAGTTACTAATGCCGCCGAAGAAGATCGTCACCATCTGCCCGGTCGCCAGATCATGGACTGGCAAGCCGGCGCAGTGATACTGGCTGAGCAACTGTTCGAATTGGTGATCGGTACCCGGCGAGAAGGTTTGATACGACAGCGACACTCCTTCTCGTTCGTAGGAAATTGTGGCCACTTCGTCGATGTAGATCGGCTGGAGATAGCCATCAAAGCGGCCCGGTTGAAAGACTCCGCCGTAGACCCCGATGCGCGGCAGGCCGGTCGGCGAGAGCGCGGGAAACACATTCAAATCGCGGCGGTGATACGGCCTCTGTTTCAGGAAATCCGCATACGCGAAGCCATCAATGGTGTCTGGGGTCGGCTTGGCCACGAACGAATTGGGAAGGCTCGCGAAAATCTCTTTCTGGCTCTTGTCTTTCGCAATCGCCAGCGGATCGTCGGTGATCGTGAACGACTTGACGATCTCCCAATACTTCTGTTGAAAGACGCCGTCCGTTTTCTCGATGTCAACGGAGTACAGCCCGTCGAACAACTGACCGAAGACAACGGCCAGTGACTGGCCGGCAGCGGCCGAACCAAACGGCAGCATCTCGCCACCGGTGATCTTGAAACGGGAGTCGGTGATCTGCGCGACGGAGTTCGCGATTGACTTCTGATTCCAAACGGCGTCGATCACGTCGCTGACGTTCATTCGTGTCAGCGTGCCAAACGTCATCATCTTTCCGGCCGTGTCGGCATCGGGCGAGTGTCCGTAACCGCCGACGAGGTACAGCTTGTCTCCGACCTGACACGCCTGCGCGCTGGACGACTTCCACGGCCAGGTGTTGATCGCCGCAGGCAGCGGTGGATCGAGCTTGGCCAGCGTGTCGATCAGTACGGACTTGACCGCGCGATTCTCGATGTCGATCACAATCAGATTCAGGTTCGCCGTGTCGTCAGCAAACGCATTGGCCGGATTGGCCTTGTTCGGAGCGACAAACGTATGCAGCCCGCCGGTGCGGCCTCCGACAAACAGCCACTTGGTGGAGCCTTCGCTTGTCGAAACGGCCTGCGAGAATGAATGCAAGCCGGGTGCTCCCTCAATCGTGAACGGCTCACCGAGTTCGATCGAGAACGGCAATGTGGCGTCTGTCGTGGAAGGTGCAGGATCCGTAGAACCGTTGTCGATTGGTTTCGGAATCGTTGGTTCAACAACCGGAGTCGGCACGACAATCGGTGCGGGTGGCGGAGGAGGAGGCGGATTGTCACCGCAACCCGCCAGACCAAGCATCCCTGCCAGTACGAAGCAGAACAGGTAGCAACGTGCGGAGCGCGTCATGGTTGGATTCCTGGATGGGCTTATGATTTGGCGTTTTGTTTGTCCGCAATCGGCTTCAAGTAGCCGAGCACCAGTTGCCGGTGATAATTCGACATGTCGCGGGTCGCCGGCATGTGATACGGGTCTTCGAGTGGTCGCGAGAGCGCGTCGTAGATCTTCGCGGCGTACTGACTGACGATGGTTGGATCGGTCAGGTCGATCATCTCTTTCATCGCCGGGTACAACTGCATGAACAGACCGAGAATGCCCTTCACGTCGTCCCAGCCGGGTTGGTCGATCTTCGGTCCCTCGTTGAAGACCAGAATGTTGACGATCGCTCCCTTCATGTCGGAAGGATAGTTCTGATGAGCGAGTAAATACGGCGGGATTGGCGGGCCGACTTGTCCCCACGCTTGCCAACCAGTGATGTCGTCAATTTGAAACATTTGGCCGAACGTCGGCACGCGCGTCGCCGGCAAACCTTGTATCGGGCCGGTGCGAGCGGTGAAGGTCAGCGCGGCCTTGCCTGTGGCATCGGTCACGGCCAACACCGGAAACTCATTCGTCAGCGCGTTGCTCGGCGTGTTGTTCACAACAAACGTGCTGGGGTTGTCGATCAGGTTGAACATCAGCCGCTCGCCCGCGAGTGGTTGGCCGAATTTCCGAGCGTAGATCTCGATCGAACCGGACTCCCCGGATTCAAACGCAGAACCCAACTATCGACGTCGGCGAACTTGCCGTCGTGCTGCTCGGCCAGCACTGGCCACGGAGACTTCGGAACCTGCTTGGTCACGACCGGCGGATCGTTGTCGGTCGGCCCCGGAACAAACACGGGCGGCAACAGCCCCAGTCGACGATTGCTGAGCAATGACAACTCTGACGCCGAGAGCGCGATCTCAACGATTCGACCAGATGTTTCGTAACCGGCCAAACTGGTATCGACGGGATTCCCATTCGTCAGTGTGGGCGGCGGAGTGCTGCCGGGAGGGATGCCGAGAATGACAGGCTCCCTTCGTCCCGCCATGTAGTCCTCATCCGTCGGCAGAATTGCCCCCCACATCCAGTCGGATTGAGACGCGCCGCCCGGTGCTTGCCATTGGACCGAATTGCCCAGATCGAGGATCAACTTCTGGCGTTGAGAATCCACTTTACACGGCGCGTGCCAAAACATATCGGTCAGGTCACCCAGCAGCGACGGGGGCGAGCAATAGGTTTTGATCATCCGCCGCTCAGTCACGAACTGCGATGGCTCGCCGAACGTGTACGGCCCGATGACTCCGAGGACTCGTCCATGCAACCTGACGTCCGGGTCATCGGAGACGACTTGGTAATTATCCAGAATTAACTTGATCGAGACCTGCCCACCATTTTGATCGGCGATGGCCTTGAGCGTCATCAAATACTTCGATGACGACAAATCGCCATTCCATTTCAAGTCCTGCAAGACCGACTGGAAGACACCACTTGGGTCGCCCCCCGCAACGCTGTCCGTATAGAAGTCTCGCAGGTTGCAGACTCGCAGTGTTCCGGTCAGCCAGGCGGTCTCAGACAACACGATCGAAATCCTCACTCCGATTAACTGCGTCACACGCCGCTGATCCGTGTCCAAGTCCACAATCTTGCCCGACCCAAACGACTGTGGAATCGCTTTCCCTCCCACTGCTTGGGTCGTCACCTTCGCGCCAATGACCGGATCGCTCGCCGCCACCGTGCTGACCACGCCATTCAAATCGGTGACGCTGCGCACCGTGCATTTCTGAATTTGAAACGAGCAATCCCCGGACGTATTCTAATCGTTCGGGGACGTGCCGAGGTGCGGATAGTTCGGCGTGAAGTACGGGGTGAAGTTATTAAGGGTCGGCACATTGGCAAAAAACGCCCCACAAAACGTCAACCGCGGCGGATCGAGATAACTCATCGGATGCTCCTCCTCAGCAGCAACTTTTCACAACGATGGTCAAACACTGGTGAGAGACCGTTCTAGCAGACTATCCCTGTCTCCACGATTACTCCAGCAACTCCAAACGTCGCCAAGATTGCTCGAAACCTGACGACATGTTGGAATGGCGTAAGCCGCTGAATAGAAAATGGTCGCCTTCGTCTCCAGCAGTTCAAAAGGCTTTCCGATGTCAAAACGATTCGCACAATGTGCGTGGACCGCGAGCATCTGGGTGTTGTTGACGTGGATCTCACCCGCCAACAGTTTCGAGCCTCCGGCTGCTGGGCATTCGCTGCACGGCGAGGTCTTCAACGAGGGGCCACGCCAGGCGGCCTATCTGATGGGCGAGACCGGCAACGTGAGCTTCCCCATCACGTCGGCGAACCCGGAAGCTCAGGCGTTCTTCAATCAGGGAGTTGGGCAGTTGCACGGCTTCTGGTACTTCGAGGCCGAGCGGTCGTTTCGGCATGTCGCGATGCTCGATCCAAACTGCGCGATGGCTTACTGGGGCATGGCGTACGCCAACCTTGAGAACCGCACTCGCGGAGCGAAGTTCATCGCCAAAGCGACCGAGAAGAAGGCCTCCGCCAGCCGCCGCGAGCAGCTTTTCATCGACGGGCTGGCGGAATATTTGAAAGACGACAAAAGCAAAGATGAGGAACGCCGCAAAGCCTACATCCGCGATCTCGAAAAAGTGCTGCTCGAATTTCCGGATGACATCGAGGCCAAGGCGTTCCTGGCCGTGTTTCTATATCTCAGCAAGAGCAGCGTGCCGCTCACGAGCCAATTCGCGGTCGATGCGTTGCTGGGCGAGATCTTTCAAAAGCAGCCGATGCACCCGGCTCATCACTATCGGATTCATTTGTGGGATCATCAGAAGGCCGAGAAGGCTCTGGAGTCAGCCGCTCGTTGCGGGCAGGCCGCACCGCGGATCGCGCATATGTGGCACATGCCGGGGCACACGTACTCGGATTTGAAACGCTGGGCCGATGGGGCGTGGCAGCAAGAAGCCTCCAGCCGCGCCGATCACGCGCACATGATGCGCGATCGCGTGCTGCCGGATCAGATTCACAATTACGCTCACAACGAGGAGTGGTTGATCCGCAACCTGATGAATCTCGGTCGGCAGAAGTCCGCGCTAGACCTGTCCAAGAATCTGCTGGAGCTGCCGCGCCATCCGAAGTTCAATTCGCTGACGAAGGGGAGCGGCAAACAGGGGCGCGACCGGTTGTTTCAGGTGCTGGAAGGGTTCGAGTTGTGGGATGAAGTGGTCGCGCTGTCGAACACGATGTACCTCGAACCAACTGATGTGACGGCGGAACAAACGAAACGGTTGCGGTTACTGGGTGTCGCTCACTATCAGCGTGGCGAATTTCCGCAGGTCGAAGAGTGTGTCAAACAGCTTGAAGCAATTGCCGCCAAATTGGAGGAGAAGGCTCAGACGGAAGCGACCGAAGAGGAAAAGAAGGCTCGCGAAGCGAACAAGAACGACGCGGATGTGGCCAAGGCGAAGGAAGAGAAGTTGAAGAAGTCGCGTGAGCCGATCGCTCCCGTCGAGAAAGCGACCGCCGAGTTGCGTGGCGTGCTACTGTTGGCTCGTGGCGAGACGGACAAGGCTCGCGAGCAATTCGATAAAGCGGGGGATCTTCCGAAACTACGGCAGGCGAAATATCAGTTCCTCTACGGGCAACACGACAAGAGCGTCGAATCACTGGCTGCCGCCGTCAAAGCGGCCGACACACACGTGATGCCGTTGGCTGTGCAAGTCGATCTGCTGCGGCGGATGAACAAGCTGGCCGAGGCCAAGGCCGCTTTCGAGAAGCTCCGCAGCGTCGCGGCGCATGCGGACCTCGACTCACCGCTGCTGACGCGGTTGGCTCCATTCGCGAAAGAACAGAGTTGGCCGGATGTTTGGCGTATCGCCGCTGCGCCGCGTACCGATGTGGGCGAGCGGCCCGCGCTGGACTCGATCGGCCCCTTCCGTTGGTCGCCGTCACCCGCCGCCGATTGGAGCCTGCCGGCGTCCGCAGAGAAGATGCTGTCGCTCTCGGAGTATCGCGGTAAATCGGTCATTGTGATTTTCTATCTGGGTTCCGGCTGCCTGCACTGTGTCGAGCAGATGCAGAAGTTTGCTCCGCGCTTGAATGACTTTCAGCAAGCAGGCATCTCCATCGTGGGCATCAGCACGGAGAATCTGGAATCGCTGGCGACTTCAATCGCGAACTTCTCGAAGACGACGCCGTTTCCAATTCCGCTCGCGGCCGATCCTGAGATGAAAATCTTCAAGGCGTATCGCGCCTATGACGACTTCGAGAAGCTGCCGCTGCACGGTACGTTTCTGATTGATGGCGCGGGGTTGGTGCGCTGGCAAGACATCAGCTTCGAGCCCTTCCAAGACGTGGACTTCTTGCTCAACGAATCCAAGCGACTGCTGTCGATACCCAACCGTTGAGCCGTTGCTGGCTGATGTTCCGCGCATAATCACGGCCACGCATGGTGGCCTATGAAAAGCTTAGAAGCCCGGCATTTTGAAAAATGCCGGGCTTCTTCATTCGCGATCAAGTCATGTGATCGGGATAGCGCCGATTAGAAATTCGGCTTTGGAACAAACGGAACGGTCGTCGTGGTACCGGGACCGGCCGCTGGACCATCCTGGTTCGTCGGGGGAGCCATTCCGCCACCCAAGCCTTCCGAGGGCGCTGTTGGCATTCCGCCCGGCGTGGTGCCGGTGGTCGGTGGACCAGAAGTTCCGGCCGGGGGAGTTGTCGAAGTTCCGCCGGTTGATGCTCCAGGGGACGTTGCAGTACCGGGCGCGGTCGGCGACGTGTCACCCAGCGGTCCGCCCTGACCGGCAATGATCGTTCCACTTCCCGGAGGGGGCTGCGGTGGTGTATTTGCCCCGGCGCCGGTGGCCGGACTGCTACCGCCGGGCCCGTTTATTCCTGGCTGCTCCGGAGTCGTTGATCCAGTTCCCGAACCCCCAATTGTTCCGGAGATCGTCCCCGATCCATTGGCTCCTGATCCGGAAGGATTCGATCCTCCTAAGCCGCCGCTTAAGCCGCTACCTGGATCGCCCATGCCCGGCCGGATGGTGCTGGTCCTGCCACGCATGGTTCCCGATCCCATGCTGGCTGACTCCATCGCGCCACCTCTGATCGTTTCGGTCATCGCGGTATTGCTTCCAAGGCTGCCGTTCGTCGTCGCGATGGATGTTCCCGTCGAACTCGGTGAGCCCCCAGTGAAAGATCCGCTGGAACTACCGCCAGAGAATCCGCCACCGCCGGAGTAATTGCCTCCATAACCGCCGCTAGAAGTCCCGAAGCCGCCGCCACCCATTGCGCCGCTATAGCCACGATTCCCGTAACCGCCACTCGACGATCCATATCCGCCGGACGATCCGCGATTGCTGCGTGTCGAGTTATTCGTGGCTCGCTCGCGACTCGTATTCGAACTCGGAGATTCGCGTTCCTTGGGAGCCTGTGGGTCCACTTGCGGAATCAGCTTGTCGAGCAGATTGCGTCCCGAGTCTCGTTCTGTGACGGCCAAGCGGTTGTCGTTGTCTTGATCGATCGACTGCAACAGTTCGCGCACGTCGTCGCGCCACGTCAGGATGTTGATTTCACGTTCTGATTTATCTTCCAACAAGTTCTTGAGCCGTGCCCGTGCCTGACGCGCCTCACTGGCATCGAGCTTATCATTGCGATTCTCGTCGAACCGCTGCATCAGCGTGCGTTCAACTTTGACTTCATCCACCGGAGCCGCTTGCAAAGAATCGCAGAGCAACACATTGGCTCCAGCCACGACGAGCGCCGAATAAACCCAGGGAAGCCAGCGAAAACGACGCATGTGAGGCTCCTAAAACTGGCTCTCCGCCATTCGTGTTGAAAACGAATTCATGAGCCGCAAGGCGCGGGTCGATGAAAAGAACCCGCGGCTAGCGCCTTGCGGCTCACTGGCCCTGAAATCACCAAGGATGGCGGAGAGCCTAAAACTGAGGGGTAACGGGACGGCGAATAGAGTGTCGCAGCACTTAGCGAATGTCAAGTTGGCTTCCGCGTTCTCCCGGCTTGCTCGGCCCAATAGACTGACACCCGTTTGAAGATCACGGGCCGGAGCGGAGTCGAGACAGATCATGCCGACATCATTGAGCGACCTCCCTGGAAGTTCCTGGCGGAAGTTTTCCCCGGAATCCCAACGTCTGTTGCACGATCACTGCCAAAAGTTCGATGCCGCCTGGCAGTCAGGTCGGCAGCCGGACCTGAGCGAGTTTTGGAAAGCCGATTCTGCCACCGAACGCTCTGCACTGCTGTTTGAACTTCTTTGTGTCGATCTGCGGCACCGAGCGGCTGTCGGCCATCCGCCGCCGCGTGAGCAATATCGGCAACGATTTGCCGAGCAATCCAGTGTCGTTGACAGCGTGTTCGACTTGTTCGAGTCCGGACAGCTCACGCTGGGGCCGGCATCTCAAGAGACAATGGATGTCCCCATTTCGTTTCAAGCCGCATCAGAGAGCACGTTGGCCGAGCCTCCCCAACCCGCCAACAATTTCGAGACTACGCTGATGGGGGATCAGTTTGCCACGGCCACCAATCGGAAGGCTCAGGCCGGCTCGTCAGATGATTTTGAAACGCAAGCTGTGCCAGTCTCCTTTGCCAAGCCGCTCAGCTCGCAACCGAGTTCTATGCCGTCGGGCCGCTCCGCGACAGCGCCTGTCGGAGCCCTCGAAACGCAGGTCGAACCCACCCATGCGCGGCCCCCCCGCTCGGCCAGTCCTCGTCGATCGAGCGACGTCCCACAGACGCTCGGCGACTATGAGTTGCTCGAAGAACTCGGACGCGGCGGCATGGGCATCGTCTATCGAGCCAAGCAACGCAGCGTGAATCGGCTGGTGGCCTTGAAAGTCATCCGCCCCGACCGGCTCGCGAGCATGAGCTTGTCCAATCAGAGAAAGACCATTGATCGCTTTCGGCTCGAAGCCGAGGCCGCCGCGCGGATCAATCACGACAACCTCGTCACGGTGTATGAAGTCGGTTGTGACGAGGGTATGCACTACTTCTCCATGCGATTCGTAGAAGGAAGCAGCATCGCCGACGCGATCCGCGTGAATCCTGCCGAGAATCGAGCCGCGGCCGAGTGGATGGAACCAATTTGCCGAGCGGTCGAAGCGGTGCATCGGCAAGGCATTCTGCATCGCGATCTCAAGCCGCAGAACATCCTGCTGGAGAGTTCAACCGGCCGATCGCTGCTCGCTGACTTCGGTCTCGCGAAACTCGCCGACGATGAAACCGCGATGACGCAAACCGGCGACGCGGTCGGCACGCCCGCCTACATGTCTCCCGAACAATTCGAGGACGCCAGTCGCATCGGTGCCGCCGCCGACATCTACGGACTGGGCGCGACGTTGTACTGCATCCTGTCGGGACGACCGCCGTTTCAAGCGTCATCGGCGATTCAGACGATGAAGCAGGTTCTAGAAACGGATGCGATCCCACTGCGGCGACTCAATCCGGCCGTCGATCGCGATCTCGAAACGATCTGCATGAAGTGCTTGGATAAGTCCCCCACGCGGCGCTACGAATCCTCCGCAGCACTGGCAGATGAGCTCAAACGCTACCTCGAAGGCCGGCCGATCCTCGCTCGGCCAGTCGGCCTGCCGGAACGAGCCGCTCGCTGGTGCCGACGCAATCCGCTCGTCGCGTCGTTGATCGGAGTGAGTTTCGCCGCAGTCCTATTCGGAGTCGTCGCGTTGGGGGTCAGTAACGTCCGCACCGAAGCGGCCCGCAAACGGAGCGAAGAGAGTTTTCACGAGGCAAAGTCGGCGGTGAACGATCTCTTCACACTCGTCAGCGAAGAGCGTTTGCTGAACGAACCGGGCCTGCAAACAGTCCGCCGCGACTTGCTGGAACGAGCACGCGGCTACTACGAGCGATTCCTGGAACGCTGCTCCAACGATCCGGCACTGCAAACGGAATTGGCTGCCACGAAATATCGCATGGGCTCGATTGAGGAAGCCCTCGGCGAACCTCAAAAGGCACTTGATTGGTTTATCAAGGCGCGCGACTGGCAGAAGGCTCATGCCGCCGCGAAGCCCGACTCCACCGAGGCCGCCCGTTCGCTCAGTAACACGCTGAACGCGATGGGCCGAGTCGCCGCACAGCGTGATAAGTTCGACGAAGCGACGGAGAACTTCACTGCCGCCGAAAAACTGCGTGAGCGCCTGATCGAGAAGACCAGCAAAGCGAACGACAAGTTCGACCTGCTCCGTCTGCACGCCAATAGCCGCATGAATCTCGGCCTCGTGGCCAGAAGACGAGGAAACCTTGATCTCGCTCACACGCTTTACCTCGAGGCTCAAGACCAACGCCGCAAGGCATTGCCGACGAACCCGCAAGATCGTGCGATGCGCCGCGACCTCGCGAAGGGGTTCTACAACCTCGCGAATCTTGCCATTGATCAGAACGACGAAGCTGCCCTCCGCGAGAACATCGACGAAGCGATCAAGCGCTACGAAGAACTGCTGACCGAGAACCCGCGCGACCTTGACGACCAATATTTGCTCAGCCTTTGTTACCGGCTGCGAGCCGACTTATTCGCCGCGCTGGCTGATGGCGATCCACAATTCACGCCGGCCGCGATTGACGATTACTCGAAAGCCTCCCGCATCGTGCAGAAGCTCTCCGATTTGAATCCGTCGGTCGCGAAGTACCAGGAAGAACTCATCCGCCTGTTGGTCAATATCGGTCAGCTATTCGCTCAACAGAAAGAAGTCGACCAAGCCCGCGCCCAATATCGGCGCGCTCTCACACTGTTTGAAGAACTCGAAAAGTCACCTGGCTGGCCTGACTCCAAAGGACCGAGTTTGCGAGACGTGATCGAAGCGGCCCTTGCGCAATTGGCCGCGGACAAAAAATAGTCTTGGCGAGCGGGGCGGCGTCAGCCCCCCGGTTTCGTCGCCATTGCACCGGGGGGCTGACGCCGCCCCGCTCGCCTCGATCAAAGAACCCGCCGAGGCGCATCAACGAGGTCTCTGATTGCAGCCTTTCCGAGCATCGTTAATACTCAAATCGAAATACACCATTCAACAATTTTCGAGACACTCACCCCATGACTGTCGCTCCCAGCTTCAAGATCCCGCCGGAACAAGAGGAACTCGCTCGGATGGAACGCGACCTGCGTTTCTATCCCAGCCAAGTCACGGCTCCTAAGGTGCTCAGCCGCGTGCAAATCGAGCAGTTCAATCGCGACGGCTATGTGAAGGGACTGCGAGTCTTCGATGCCGCCGGCACCGAACGGAACCGCCAATACTTCGACGCGCTGTTGGCGAAAGTGCTCGCGGCCGGCGGTGACAGTTACTCGATCAGCACGGCGCATCTGAAGTACGGCTACGTTTACGACCTCATCACGAACTCGCGGATCGTCGATTATGTGGCGGACATTCTCGGGCCGAACGTGATCGGCTGGGGATCGCACTTCTTTTGCAAGATGCCCAAGGATGGAAAGGCGGTCGCATGGCATCAGGACGCCAGCTATTGGCCGCTGACGCCGTCCAAGACCGTCACCGTCTGGCTGGCGATCGACGATGCCGATTGCGAAAACGCCTGCATGAAGTTTATCGCCGGCTCGCAGAACTTCGGCCACCTGACGTACCGGCCCAGTAGCGAGGCCGATCACAACGTGCTCAACCAGACCATCGACAACGCCGAGCAATACGGCACGGTCGTGTATGACATCCTCCAAGCGGGTGAGTTTTCGATCCACTCCGACTTATTGCTGCATGGATCCGAGGCCAACGCCTCGGACCGCCGCCGTTGTGGCCTGACCCTGCGATATTGCACGCCCGATGTTCGCGCCGGCGCCGAATGGAACAAGAAGGGGGGCGTCGTTCGTGGCAGCGATCCCACCGGACATTGGGCCAATCCGCCACGCCCCAGTGTGGAGTAATCGCAACCTCGTTTGCCCACGAAAAGCCAGCCAAGAGCTTGATTGCTTCGACGGGACGAGGCCGCTATCTTGCCCCGTCCATTGGGGTTCCAAAGTCAGTTTGCACAGTCGTTTTAAGGTGATTGCGTCATGGAAACAAAGCTGGTCGCTGAGCGGCGATCCAAGTTGGGAACATCGGAAAATCGTCGTCTGCGATTGAAGGGATTGGTTCCCGGAAACATCTACGGACACAAACAAGATCCAACGAACGTGACCTTCTCAGGCAAAGAGGCCGCCGCGCTGGTGAACTCGACGCATCGTGTCGTCCATCTCGAATTCGAGGGGAAGACCGAGACCGCGATCCTGCGCGAGACGCATTGGGATGTCTTCCGCAAACAACTCTTGCACATCGACTTCATGCGTGTGGACGCGAACGAGCGCGTCAAAGCCGACGTCGATGTCATCGTCCGCGGCACCTCGGCCGGAGCGTTGGCGGGAGGCATCTTCGAGCAACCGTTGCACGCGCTGCACGTCGACTGCTTGGCCATCAACATTCCTGAAGCGATCATCGTGAAGGTGCAGGGACTGAAGATCGGCGAAGCAATTCACGTCAAAGAGTTGGATATCCCGGAAGGGGTGACGGTTCTGAACAACCCGGACGCGATTGTCGTCCGTGTGATTCAGCCGATCGTCGTCGAAGCGGTTTCCTCGTCCGAGGCGGGCGACACGGCCGAGCCAGAAGTCATCAAGAAGGAAAAGAAAGCCGCAGACGATGCCGACGAGAAGTCGGGCAAGAAGTAAGCTGGTCGCGGTTTGATTTTGATTCCATGAAACACGGGCGGTTTTTCCGCCCGTGTTTTTTTGTTTGATCGGCATTCGTTTAACGGCAAGCCAAAGGCGTCGGCGATGTGAAAGACACGCTGTCATATCAGACTCAACACGCCGACGCCTTCGGCTTTCCGTTAAACGATTCGTGGCAATGCCGCTCAAGAGCCGTTCGAAATTGACTTGCGCAATTCTGTCGACGAGAGATCGCTTCGAAACTCCGTTTCGGAAATCTCCTCGAACAAGTCGCGCAGCGACTGCGGTAATCCCAATTCGTGCAGCGTGTGGAACGATTTCCGATCGAGCCGTCCTGCCACCAGAAACCGTCCACCGTGCGAACGGATCTCGCTAAGGGCGGCAATCATCTCCATGTCACCGCCGTAGTATTTGGGCTGCAGAATTCGCTCGGCCGTGTCGATGCCGACGACGAACGTCGTGTTCGGAAATAGCCGGGACTTGAGCACAAAGGTCGGCGCATGCGTCAGCACCACAGGGCGCTCCGTGAATTGCCGGCAGCGCGACTCGATGGTCAGAAAATCGAGCGGCGGCTTATCGACATTGACGCACGCCATCTCGAAAGCCACCGGCCCACCCAGTCGTTGTTCCGCCACGCGTGCCAGTTCGCGATGTCCGTCATGCAGCGGATTGAATGAGCCAGCTAACAAACCAACCGGATTAAGCGGCGGCTCTGCCTGCCATATTACCGACGTTGCGGTCTCAGCGAGTGTCTTTGTCGGAGTCGCCCAGAGTGTCGTCCGCCGTCCTGCGAACAAATCCACGAGTAACGGATCGGCAACGCCTCCTGCACTCGTCAGCGAGTCGCCCGCTTGGAAAATAACCTCCGGCAATGAAGTCAGCCCACACGACTCGCTTAGCAACCGCAGCAGGGCATCAGCGACGAGTCGCTCTTCCGCGGCACGATCCCGCAAACCTTTCGTCAGCGACAACTCGACTAACCGCGTCGCGTTCATGGTTTGTGTCGCGATCCACGCCCGATGTTCGCCTCGCTTGGGGCGATCGCTGACCAGCGCGGCAGTGCAACTAACACCGATTGCCATGTCGGACTCAGCCGACATTTGCCGCGCACGCTGATACGCCACAACCGACATCGCCAGCGCTGTCTCACGACTACAGAACTGCTCCAGCGCACGTCCCAGCCATTCAGCCAGCGCGGGCGATGAGTATGGAACGCGCGCTTCGAGCACAAACGCGGACGCCCCCGGCACGGTCAACAAGTCCGAGATTGCCAAACTGCCGCCGCCAGTGACAGCGATCACCGCCTGCCGCCCGCTGGAGTGAATCGCCAACAGCATTCCTGTTCGCGCGGAGTCCATCGCTTGTTGACCTCATAGACGTAGGCGTAGGCGTAGGGTGGGTCGAGTCATCGAGACCCACCAAGCACGGTTTCGATTTGGTGGATCTCGATGACTCGACTCTACGATCGAATGGCTCGCCATCCTTGGCCTTCACCTGAAATCAAAAACCTCAACTTGTGTAGTCCGGATCTCGGACGATGGCAAGCAGACTCGCCTGCCTCGTGGCAGAGTCCTATCCTTCCGCCGCATTGCCTCACTCGAAGTTCACCACGGAGGTTCCCATGCAGTTCGCTCGCACGACTATTTTTGGCGGCCTGACGTTGATCGTGGCGTTCGGTCTGGCTGTCGCAGGAGACACACGGATGAAGTACCCGGAGACGAAAAAAATCGATCACGTTGACGAGTACCACGGCACCAAAGTGCCCGACCCTTATCGGTGGCTCGAAGACGACGTCCGGCAATCCAAAGAGGTCGCCGCGTGGGTCGAGGCTCAGAACAAAGTCACGACCGCGTTTCTGGAATCGATTCCGCAACGGGATGGAATCAAGAAGCGACTGACCGAACTGTGGAACTACGAGAAGTTCGGCGTCCCCGCGAAGGTTGGCGGCAGGTACGTCTACTCAAAGAACGACGGCTTGCAGAACCAGTCGGTGCTGTACGTCATCGAGACGCTGACCTCCGAGCCGCGCGTGCTGATCGATCCAAATTCCTGGTCGAAAGACGGCACGGTCGCGCTCGCGTCCACGTCGTTCAGCGATGACGGCAAGTTCCTCGCCTACAGCGTGGCCGAGGCTGGCTCTGACTGGAACACTTGGCGGATTCTGGAAGTGGACTCCGGCCGGTTACTGACCGACGAACTGCGGTGGGTGAAATTCAGCGGCGTGTCCTGGACGAAGGACTCACGCGGTTTCTTTTACAGCCGCTATGACGAGCCCAAAGAAGGAGCTGCTTTCCAAAGCCTCAACAAAAATCAAAAGGTGTTCTATCACCGAGTCGGCTCGTCGCAGGCGGATGACGTACTGGTCTATAAACGCCCCGATCAGCCCGACTGGGGCTTCCAAAACTCGGTCACCGACGACGGCCGTTATCTCGTCATCACGACATGGAAAGGGACTGACGACAAGTATCGCATCACGTACAAAGACCTGCTGGAACCCTTTGGGATGCCGATCGACTTGATCGACAATTTCGATAACGAATATTCGCTCATCGGCAACGACGGCCCGGTCTTCTATTTTCAGACCGACCTCGAAGCTCCGCGAAAGCGAGTCATCGCCATCGACACGCGCAAGCCGCATCTCTTGAAAGAACTGATCCCGGAGTCCAAGGAGACGCTCGTCGGCGTCAACATCCTGGCCAATCAATTCGTGGCGACGTACCTCAAGGACGCGAAGACTCAGGTGAAGTTGTTTGGCCTCGACGGCCGGTTCGTGCGCGAAGTCGAATTCCCCGGCATCGGCGCGGCGGCCGGCTTCGGCGGCAAGCGAGAGGACACCGAGACGTTTTACTCCTTCAGCAGCTTCGCGACCCCGTCGAACATTTTTCGATACGACCTGCTGACCGGGAAAAGCGAGGTCTTCCGCAAGACGAACGTGAAGTTCAACCCGGACGATTTCGAAGTCACGCAGGTGTTCTACAAAAGCAAAGACGGCACGAAGGTGCCGATGTTTCTGGCTCACAAGAAGGGGCTGAAGAAGGACGGCAGCAATCCGACGCTGCTGTACGGCTACGGTGGCTTCAACATCTCGCTGACCCCCAATTTCTCGGTGTCGCGCCTCGCTTGGATGGAAATGGGCGGAGTATTCGCCGTGCCCAATCTGCGCGGCGGCGGCGAGTACGGCGAGGAGTGGCATCAGGGAGGCACGAAGCTCAACAAGCAGAACGTCTTCGACGACTTCATCGCCGCCGCCGAATGGCTCATCGACAACAAATACACGAGCACCCCGAAGCTGGCGATCCAAGGTGGGAGCAACGGAGGCTTGCTGGTCGGAGCCTGTATGACTCAGCGTCCCGATTTGTATGGCGCGTGCCTGCCCGCGGTTGGCGTGATGGACATGCTCCGCTTCCACAAATTCACCGCCGGCCGATTCTGGGTCGATGACTACGGCAGCGCGGATGATCCAGAACAGTTCAAAGCGATCTTCGCGTACTCGCCGTATCAGAATCTGAAGCCCGGCAAAAAGTACCCGGCCACAATGGTCACCACCGCCGACACCGACGACCGCGTCGTCCCCGGCCACAGCTTCAAGTTCGCCGCCGCGTTACAGGCGGCTCAAGCGGGTGATTCGCCGACGCTCATCCGGATAGAAACCCGTGCCGGCCACGGCGCGGGCAAGCCGACCTCGAAGATCATCGAAGAGGTCAGTGATCAATGGGCGTTTTTGGTCAAAAGTCTGGGAATGAAATAACCACGACACGGGGGATTCACTCCTTTGCGTTCCCACTTCGCGCTCTTTGCGACCTTCTGTTCAAACCACAATTCTTTGAACAGAAGGTCGCAAAGGGCGCGAAGTGAATTCACCGAGACGTTTCGAGTTCCCGGTTTCATGCGGTCGGACTGAGGACTGTGTCGACTGTTCCGCTGCGTCCGGAACGCAGTGCAGCTTGTGTGAAGTCGAAGACGGGCAAAGCACATTCCGGCGGAGCAATCGGCGGTGCCCGCAACAGCAATTGATCGAGAAACGCGCTGACCGGATTACCCAGCCGATCGAGTTCCGGATGAGTCAGCGGGCTGACTCCCATCGCCGATCGCAATTGCGAATCGGCGACCGGCAAGGGCTCAAGCGTGTTGCTTCGGCCGAGCCAGATTTGCCAGTCGCGCACGAGCAGGTCAGCGTGTTCGCAATGAAAATGAAAGTCTTCGCGAAACGTCTGTGCGTGGCCGGTGAAGTGCATTGTCAGCAGCACGTCTTGTTCGAGCCGCGCGGAGAGCGATGAATTGATCTCAACCCGGCTGCCGCAGGTCTGATTGCGAGCGAACACATCCAACGGACGCAGGCCGCTGAGGAAGAACGCGAGATCAATCTTGTGGCTACCGGCATCGCCCAGGAACCCGCCGAGATTGATCGCCGGATCGTCTCGCCAAGTTCCGCCGATCGTCTGATGCCAGCGTTCGGAGTTGATCGACGTGACCGTTCGCAACGCTCCCCAGCGCCCGCTTTGGAGTTCCTCGCGGAGCACTCGATAAATCGGCCAGGAACGCCGCTGATACGCGACCGATAACACCGGCCCGCTGTGGGACTCGTCAATCAGCGTCAACAGATGCTCGCGTCGATCGGCCAGCGGCTTCTCGCAGAGCACATGCCATCCGCGCGCTCGGCACGCGCGAATGTGATCGAAGTGCAGCGACGTCGGCGTGCCGATGATCGCCGCATCCGCTTCCGTCTGATTCAGCAGGTCGTCGAAGCTCGTGAAACCTCGCGCATGGGGGACGAGTTTCCGCAGTGATTCAATAGCATCCGGTTGCGTGTCGAACAGGGCCACCGCGTCGCCTCGACCATCTGCTCGCAGGCGTTCGATGTGCATTCGTCCCATGCGGCCGCAGCCGAGAACGACAAAACGGAGTTGTGATGTGCTCATGAGGGCCGATGTCTTGTTGATGTCTCCATTCGGCCGATCGCCGTGAGCCGATCGCCGCGATACCGTTTTTTGTTTTGCTGGCCGGAATAAACAAGGATAACGGCTGTCGGCCATCCGCTCACGACATTCGGCCGAGCGTTTAGCGTCGCCTCTCAATCGCCTTGCGAGCTTCCTCGGTCGTCAGCTTGTCGTCGCCGTTGAGGTCCAGTTGCTTGAAGATCGGACGGAGGCGATCGGGGGTTTCCTCCAGCGATAGGACGCCGTCTTTGTTCTTATCGAGCTGCTTTAGTCCGTCGAGAACCCGTGCGGCGATGGCGGGCGTAATCGTTTCCGCGGTCGGTTCTCGCCGCGACGTGCCGGAGACCTTTCGAGTCGATTCAAACGTCGCTCGTGGCACGGCGATATCGAAGTAGCCGATCAGCATCTCGTCCCAAGTCTGCTCGCCCCAGCGGACGGTCGCTTTGGGGTTCGGGTTGTTGAGGTTGTTCTCGGAGTTGTCGTAGTGGGCGACGACGTGCATCAAGCTGCCGGCCGGAATACTCAGCGGCTCGGCGAGCCGATACGACGTCTGCCAATTGAAGTCGTAGTGCGGCACGTCGAGCACTGTCTCTTTGCGGCCGTTCGCGGACTGCAGCTCATAGCGGAAAGATTTGCCGCGGACGTGCATGTGCGGCATCAGATTCAGCAATTGGACATCGACCGGGGACTTCGGCGAATTGGCCTCGTGTTGGGAATCGACGGCGTTCGGTGGGATGATCAAGCCGCCGGACTTGCGAGCCTCGCTGGTCAGCACCGCGTGAGTCACTGACTTGTCGTCGGCGAATAACAGTCCGATGCGGCTGGTGTCTTTGGCCGCTTTGCCGTTTGGCGTGTAGTGAATCTGAAAGACGAGCTTCGAGCCGGCTGGCAGGAGTTTGGCCATGCCAGTCGGGTACTCCTGCGGCAAGAAGCCCGGAACGTAGGCTGCGAGAAACGCTCCCTCACCACCGAACTTGCGCATCTCCGAATCTGTCTTGGCGAAGACCAGAACGTGATGCACGACCGAGTGTTCTCCCGGTTGAATCTCGGCCGCACTGACCCATTTGTCCTCGGCCAGCTTGGGGTCCACGACGAAGTACTGATACCGCACCGGACCGGACGCGGGAACGTCATACGGTTTGTCGCGCATGTTGACGATCAGGTCTGGCTCGCGCGGCAACTGCCAGCCGTCGGTGAAGGATTTCGGTGGCGGCAGATCGCCGCGATCCCCTTCGGGAGCGCCCGCTTTGACCCAATCGAGAAGGACTCGCTTCTCGTCGTCGGGCAAGTTGCGGGCGTTCGCGAATTTGCCGTGATCGGGGCTGGCGTGCCACGGCGGCATGCGGTTGTCTTGGATGACCTCGGCGATTGTCTCGGCCCAGCCGGCGACTTCGTCGTAGCTGGTCATCGCGAACGGAGCGACCTGGCCCGGTCGATGACAATTCATGCAACGATTCTGCAAGATCGGAGCGACGTGTTTCGAGTAGGTGACGGCAGCCCCCGGTTTGGATTCGCGGACCTTGCCGATGTGGCAGCCTTCGACTTCAGTGGTCGCGACGCTGACCGGCTTGCCGGCGAGCAGTTCTTCGATCGCGATCTTCAAGTCGTTTCGTTTCGCTGCGTCACGGCGATAACCGATGCCATCTTGATCGTCGATGCGGCCGACGTATCGGATTGCTCGCTTCTGATCGAGCACGACCACTTCGGGAGTCCGTTCTGCTCCGGCCGCATCCGCCAGCTTGTTGCCGGCGTCTTTCAAGAGACGAAAACCGACGTCTTGTTGTTTGGCCTGAGCGGCCAGATCCGCCAGCGAGTCTTGCCGATTCGAGTTGATCCCCAAGATGGCGACGCCGCGCAGCTCAAACTCTTTCGCCAGTGTGTTGAGCTTCGTCACCGCCAACTTCGCCAGGGGGCATTCGGTCCCAATGAAGGCCAGCACGACGATCGGTTTATCCTGCACGTCGGCCAGCGACATGCTCGCACCGCGATAGTCGGTGAGAGTCGCTTCGGAAACGACTCGGCCAAGTCGTTCGGTTCGGGACGACTCCGCCGCTCCGACAATACCGCAGGAGATTGCCAGGACAAGAACCACACAATTGAGAGAACTGGAACGCATCGAAATCTCCTGAATCCTGCTGAACCAAAAACTTTGGGCGGCAATCTAACTTCGCTCGTACCGAGAATGTGTCGGTACGGTTTCAGCGGATCAAGCGACATTCGATTGTGGATTGTGTCAGTTCTGACAGGAATCCAGTTTGACCTCGTTGGCCGAATGGTTTGATAATCCGCCGCCTTGCTTGGGAGAGCCGTCGTAGACTCGGAGAGTTCATCATGTGGAATCGTTGGTTGAGCATGCTGGCGCTGCTGGGAGCTTTGAGTTTTTCCGCTCAGCCGACGCGAGCGAGTCACTGGCACTGCGGAAGGGGTTGTTATGCGCGGCCCTATTGCGTCACCGACTATTACGGATTTCACGCGCCGCTGACCGGCTTCGACAGCAGCTTCTTTTTATCGACGGGAGGCTATTACCGCTCCAGCTTTTCGAGCGTGCGGTATTCGTCGTGGGGTTGGGCTCCGACGGTCTATCCCGTTTACCCCGTCTACCCTGGCGTGATCGTGCAGCAGACGACTGTGCCGATTCAGGCGACGATCTCAATTGCCGATCCGGTGGTCGCTCGGCCGCGTGTGGTCGTGGTCGATCCCCCTCCACGGAAACAGTCCAATGTGTTCGACGTCGTGCAACAACATGCCGAGCGACGTGGAAACATCCCGCCTCCGCCCGATGAAGAGACGGTGATTCGTCCCGTCAGCGGGTCATCTCGGATCGGCAAGGAACGGAGCAAGCAGCTTCAAGCTGAAGGGGACCGCTGGCTCCACGAAGGGCAACACGTCAAAGCGTACTTGCGATACTTGGAGGCTCAGCGCGAGGCGGAGGATCGTGGCGAGATTTACTTCCGTCAGGCGTTTGTGTTGGTTGCGATGGGACGCTACTCACACGCGGTCTCGAAGCTGAAGCGTGGATTGCAGGTCGATCCGAAGTACCCGCAGACTGGCCCGACGCTCGACAACGTTTTTGGTGTCGAGAACGTCGAGCAAAAGCTGGATTACTTACAACGTGTTGCCGATTGGGCGGACGCCGACGTGCGCGATACCGACCGACTGTTCCTGGTGGGAGCGATGTTGCACTTCGATGAAGACTCACGCGCCACCGAGTTCCTCACCGCCGCCGGAAAGCTGGGAGGACGTGGACCACATCTTCAGGTGTTCTTGCAGGCTCCCGGCTCTCCCCCGAAGCAAGCTCCCGTAGCGCCGGCCGTGAATCGCCGAGTGTTACCACCGCCGCCTCCGCCCCAAGATGATATCGCCGTCAAACCTGAGATTCGGCAACCGCAACCAGTTCCACAGAAGGACGATCGCGGGCCACGGCTTCCGGCTCTCGCAGTTCCGCCCGAACCTGATCGTCGAGCATTGATCCTGCCAGACGTCTATCTGCCGGAAGAGAACCGCTAAATTTGGAGTGCGGCGATTCATCGCCGCTTTCTTTGTTTGCTTCTGCCCGCTCAGTCATCTTCGTCGCCAAACTAAACCAGCCAAAGCGGCGATGAATCGCCGCACTCCAAATGCCGCGATTGCTCATCACGCTCTGTACCTACAACGAGTACGAGAATCTGCCGAAGCTGATCCCCGACATTCACGCGGTCACGCCGGATGCGGAGGTGTTGGTGATCGACGACAACTCTCCCGACGGCACCGGGCAGTTGGCTGATGAGTTGGCCGCGAAGGACTCGCGGATCAAGGTGTTGCACCGCTCCGGCAAGCTTGGCCTGGGAACCGCGACAGTCGCCGGGTTTCGTTTTGCGATCGAGCACCGCTACGAGCAGGTGCTCAATATGGATGCCGACTTCAGCCATCATCCGCGTCACCTGCCGGCGATTCGCGATTGCTTGAGCCGAGTCGATGTGGCGATCGGTTCGCGATACATCCCCGGCGGCGGAGTCGTCGGCTGGAATTGGCGGCGACACTTCATGAGTCAGGGGATCAACTTTTATGCGCGGCTGTTTCTGGGGCTGAAGACACGAGACAACAGCGGCAGCTTCCGGTGTTATCGAGTCGCCAAGCTGGCCGAGATCGACTGGAGCCGCATTCGGGCTCGCGGCTATGCCTTTCAAGAGGAGTTGCTGTATCGCTGCCGAGCGGTCGGCTGCTCGTTCGAGGAAACGCCAATCACCTTCGAGGACCGCCGCTTCGGAAGGTCCAAGATCAACTGGAAAGAGTCGGTTGCCGCGCTGTGGGTGATTTTTCGGCTGGGTCTCGACAGACTGTGCCGCGTGCCGGTTCAAAAGACTCACTAACCCGAAGCGTCAGCGAGGGCGAGTGCTTATTGGGTTCGATCATCGGCACAGCGTCGTGAAGCGTTCGCCCTCGCTGACGCTTCGGGTTAGTTTGGTGAGCGACTTTCACGGTTTTGCGAATCCATCGCCATGTCTTACGTCCGTAAACGCCGCACGCTGCACTTGCCTATCACGCTGAGCGTCGTGTCGATGGTGCTCAACGTGACGCTGATGGTGTGTTGGATCGTTCTACTGGCCCATCTCAATTCGTGGGGCGCGCTGACCATCGGCACGGTCGTGTTCGCGCTGATTCTGGTGGTCTCCGGGTTTTATCTGTTTCTGACGGTCAAAGAGGTACGGCTCAACCAGCGGCAGTCGAACTTCGTGGACAGCGTGACGCACGAACTCAAGACGCCGATCGCCTCGTTGCGGCTGTATCTCGACACGCTGCGACTGCGGCATGTCGAGCCTCGCCAGCAGGAGGAGTTCTTCAATGTCATGGATTCGGAATTGATCCGGCTCGATCACCTCATCAATCAGTTGCTGGAGGTGGCGCGACTGGACGCGGTGGGGCAGGAGGCTGATCCAGAAGACATTGAAGTGGAGCCGCTCTTGCGGCGCTGTGCGGAACTGGCCGCTCGACATCACAAAAAGGTTGTGGAGGAAGTCTTCACGTTTGAGATCGAACCGGCGGTCATTCACGCGCGGCGGATTCTGTTGGAGATGATCTTCGGCAACTTGATCGACAACGCCGTGAAGTACGGCGCGGCTCAACCCCAAGTCCAGGTTTCCGCATGCGTCACTGAAGATGGCCGTGTAGTCACACGCATCGCCGATAACGGTGAAGGAGTCGCTCCGGACATGCGGAAACGAATCTTCAAAATCTTTTTTCGCGGTGGCAGCGAACTGGAGCGCCGGCAAAAAGGGACCGGCGTCGGACTGTACATCGTGCGGACTTTGGTCGGTCTGCTGAAAGGCAAAGTGCAAGTCCTCGACCGCCAAGACGGACCGGGCGGATTGTTCGTGGTCGATCTGCCCGGCCGAGCGATCGTCAGCGAAACACTGGACGCGACATTGCCGACAGAAGTCTTAGGCGAGCGGGCGGGCGTCAGCCCCCCGGTGCGTTAGGAGTGGCGACCTAATGACTTCCCGAAGTTCTGTTAGCACGACGCGCCAGCGAGTGGTTCCGACCACGACCACTCGCTGGCGCGTCGTGCTATCTTCCGGGAGGCAAATGCTGCCCCGCTCGTCAGTGGTTTCGTGGGAAACTCTTCTATGCGAATCTTGATCGTCGAAGATGAATCGGCTCTGGCTCTTGGCTTGAAATTCAATTTCGAACAGGAAGGCTACGAGGCCATCGTTGCTGGCGAAGGGACCACGGCGCTCGCCGCGTTTCGCAAGGCCGAGCCGCGTTTCAATCTTGTCCTATTGGACCTGATGCTGCCGGGAATGAGCGGTTACGACATCTGCCGTGAGATTCGGCTGATCGACCAACAAGTGCCGATCCTGGTACTGAGCGCCCGCGCGCTCAGCGAGGATCGCACGGCGGGATTCGATGCCGGCTGTGATCAATACATGAGCAAGCCGTTCGCGCTGCCGGAACTGCTCAGTCGCGTTCGTAACTTGATCGAACGACATCCGCTCGACAATTCGTCGCTGCCGGCCGTGCCACGCGAACCGGAACCAGAATCGGATGTGCGCGAATTCGGCAACGCCAAGATCGACTTCAGCCGCTTTCAATTGTCGGCTCAGGGCCAGACACACGACCTGACTACGATGGAAGTGCAAGTGCTCCGCTACTTCCTGGAGAACGACGGCAAGGTGCTCTCACGCCAACAAATTCTCGAAGACGTCTGGGGGAGCGACTCGAACGTCATGCCACGGACGATCGACAACTTCGTGCTGCGGCTCCGCAAGCTGATCGAGCCGAATCCTTCAGCCCCGCGCCACATCTTGTCGGTACGCGGTACCGGCTACCGCTTTCTGACCCATCCAGAAGCGTGACCGTGGCGGACGCTGCTAGCGTCCGAACCGACGCTAGCAGCGTCGGCCACGATGGTTACTTCTTCTTTTTCTTGGCCTTCTTCTTCGGGGCTTCTTCTTCCGCTTCTTCGACTTCGTCGTCCATCTCCAGATCCGCGAATTCGTCGTCGCCCAGATCGAAGTCGGCGGTCTCGGCGGACTCGATGGACTCTTCCTCGACGTCAAACTCGTCACCCTCTTCGACCGACTCGAAGTCCTCGTCCCCTTCGGCTTCTTCGGTGACTCCTTCGCGCTCGAAGACATCGACATCCTCTTCCTCGAACGAATCCGCTCGCGATGTCTTGGGTGTGTCTTCTTCGAGTCCATCGACGCCCGCGTCCCCTTCGCCGTCGACGGGAGGCTTGCTCTTGTTCGGATCATCGTAGAAGGCGACGGCATACAGCAGCGGCCAGACCACTGCCGCCAGCAGGACCATCAGGCCCGTCCCCACGACCGCTCCTCCTAGCAGCGGCTTCTTCCAGAGATCGCTACGCGGCAACGCCAGCGCCGTCCCCAGCAGATAACACAGAAAGCCCCCCGGCAGTGCGGTGACGAGCGACAATAAAATCAAATGCAGCTTTTTCACGGGTGGGCTTCCGGGAAGCTCGGACGGTCAGACCTCACGACATCAAGCTAGGGAGGCGCATCCAGATTCGGCAAGAGCATCCCTTAGTCTTCGACTTCGGAGCGGTTACT
The DNA here is from genome assembly GCA_005778115.1 of Planctomyces sp. Classification (GTDB taxonomy): domain Bacteria; phylum Planctomycetota; class Planctomycetia; order Planctomycetales; family Planctomycetaceae; genus SXKJ01. The sequence continues at coordinate 26,906 of SXKJ01000419.1, forward strand.
GCCCCAGCTTGCGAAAACTTCTCGTCGCTTGTGCCATGCGGACGCTCGGTGTGACCGGCGCGACCGGCAAAATGAGGGGGCAGAGGTTAGGGTATAGGGGTTAGGAGAATTCGAGCGACACAACAGCGACACTTCTGCCAACGACCAAGCGTTTGTACTTTCTCTAACCCCTAATCCCCAGCCCCTAACCCCTCTTCAAACCCATGCACGCCGAAATCATTGCCATTGGAACGGAACTGACCACTGGAGCCAAACTCGACACGAACAGCCAATGGCTCAGCATCGAACTCGCCGCTGTCGGCATTCCGGTGTTAATGCACACGACCGTCTCCGACGACATGCCGGCCATGCTGGAGACTCTTCGCGCAGCCGTGAGACGTTCTGACATCGTCGTTATCAGCGGCGGCCTGGGACCAACATTGGATGACCTCACGCGGCAGGCGCTGGCGGATCTCGCCGGTGTGACGCTCGTGCTGCACGAACCGAGCTTGCAGTACATCCGCGATCTGTTTGCCAAACGCAAACGGATCATGCCAGAGCGAAACGTCATCCAAGCGATGTTCCCGGCCGGCAGTCAGCCGATCGAAAACCCACACGGCTCGGCCCCCGGCGTCTGGATGGAGTTGCCTCGTCCCGATGGAGCACGCTGTTTGATTGCCGCAATACCGGGCGTTCCCAGCGAGATGAAGCCGATGTTTCGGGACAGCGTGCTACCTCGGCTACCACATTCCAACAAAATCATCCGTCGCGCGCGAATCAATTGTTACGGCATCGGCGAATCGGCCTGCGAAGAGAAACTCGGTGACGTGACCGCTCGCGGCCGAGACCCCGAAGTCGGCATCACCGTCCACGAAGGAACGATCACGCTTCGCATTGAAGCGCACGGCACGACCGAATCCGAATGCGACACGAAGATCGCCGAGACGAAGCAGCTTATTCATCAGCGTCTCGGCGAACTCGTCTTCGGCGAAGAAGACGAGCAACTCGAAGACATCGTCGTCCGCGAATTGAATCGCCGAGGGCAGACGGTGGCGGTCGCTGATGAGGTCACCGGCGGCGTGCTGTCGTTGTGGCTGACTGCGGTGTCAGACAGCGAGAGTTGTTTCTTAGGGGGAGTGATTGGCTCCGCCGTGGGACAGGTTTTCAACCCGCCCGTTCCGGCCGGGCAGGTTGAAAACCTGCCCCACGAACACGCTCGCCGACTGGCCCAGCAGACCCGCGAGCGATTCGGTTCCGACTTCGCACTCGCGATTGCCGGCTCGCTGAAGACGGATGGCATACCACAGCTCAGCCTCGCGTTGGCCGACTCATCGGGGACTGAAGTTCAAGAACACATTCCCGTCGCCGACGTCTCTTTTGCTCGCAACCGTGCGGCGAAGTCGGCCCTCGACCTACTGCGGCTCAAGCTGCGGGATTTATGGCCACAAAAAACACGATAGATCACAAAAACTCCACTCGGTTCGTCTTCTTTTCCTTTTCGTGCTTCTTTGTGTTTTTCGTGGCTAATCACCGAACGTTATCCCTCTTCCCGTCCCCACGTGATCGCCAGTTGCACGAGCACATCGACCGCTGCCTGCATCTCTTCGAGACTGGTCCATTCCAGAGGTGAGTGTGGGTTGTGCTCGCCGGTCGAAAGATTCGGAGTCGGCAAGCCCAAGGCGGTCAACAACGAACCGTCGGTGCCGCCACGGATGATTGAGAGTTGCGGTTCGTGACCGGCGGCTTCGGTGGCCTCGATCGCTTTGGCCAGCGCTCGCGGTTCTTTGGAGAGTCCCTCGCGCATGTTGCGGTATTGCTCTTTGATCGTGATTTCGATGCGGGCCTTTGGATGAGCAGTTCGCAATTTGGCCGCGATGCTCTCCAGCAGGTCAGCATAGACCTTTAGTTGCGACGTCTCGAAGTCACGCAGGATCAGTCGGGCCTCCGCGTGAGCGACGCCGCCTTCGATCGAATAAGGATGGATGAACCCCTCGCGTCCCTCGGTCGTCTCCGGACTGAGCGAGTCCTGCGGCAACCCGGCCAGAAATTCGGACAGGATGCGAACCGCGTTGACCATTGCCCCCTTGCCGATCGAAGGATGAATGTTGATACCAGTCACGCTCACAATGGCCAGATCGGCGGAGAAGGTCTCGCCGTCGATCTTCCCTTGTCCGTCACCGTCGAGCGTGTAGGCACAGACCGCGTCGATGTCTTTCACGCTCAGGTGCTGTGTGCCTCGGCCGATTTCTTCGTCGCAGGTGAAGACCAGCCGGATCGGGCCATGCGCCAAGTCACGGCGTTTCATCAATTGTTCGGCGGCGGACATGATGACCGCGATCCCCGCCTTGTCGTCGGCTCCCAGCAGCGTCGTGCCGTCCGTCGTGATGATTGTCCCCCCCAGCAGATTGCAGAGGTCGGGGTTCTCTTCGCCGCGAATGACCTTTGTCGGATCACCCGGCAGCACGATGTCGCCGCCGTCGTACTCACGATGCACGATCGGCTTGACGTTCGTGCCGCTGGTTTCCGGAGACGTATCTACATGCGCGACCCAGGCGATCGTCGGCGCATGATGCGTGACCGTCTGCGCGATCGTCGCCAGCACAACGCCGTGTTTGCTGATCGACACGTCCTTGAGTCCGAGTTGCTTGCACTCGTCGGCCAGCAAGCGACTCAGTTCGAGTTGCTTGGAGGTGCTCGGCGAGGACTCGCTGTGGTCGTCGGCTTGCGTGTCGATCTGGACGTACTTCAGAAACCGGTCAAGAAGTTCGGGCATGGAGTTTCGTACTTTCAAAGTTGTGATAACGGCCATCGGTGAAAAGTCTTGGCGAGCGGGGCGGCGTCAGCCCCCCGGTCCTCCGCAGACATTGACACTACCGGGGGCTGACGCCGCCCCGTTCGCCTGCCTGTATCGCTTGATCATCGCTGCACTCGCCCCGATCCTGAGCCGCCCATCAGCGATTCGATCTCGGCGCGAGTTGCCGTGTTGAAGTCTCCCTTGATGCTGTGCTTCAAGCAACTCGCCGCGACGGCGTACCGAATCGCGGTTGCGGGAGAAGACAACTCCGGCGTGTTGAGCGCGAAGATCAGAGCACCCGCGAAGCTATCACCCGCTCCGACGCGGTCCACAATGTTGTGGATCTCATAAGCCGAGTAATTCCCATCGGCATCGGTCGGTGCGAGAAACGCACGATTCGCAGCAACGTCGAAGAACATCGCCCCCCAATTGTTGTGCGAGGCCGAATAGCTCTCTCGCAACGTGATCGCCACCTGCCGGACGTTTGGAAACTCGGCGACGATCTGGCGAGCGACCCCTTCATAGCCCGCGATGTTCAATTCGCCGGCCTCGACGTCGGTCGCTGCGGCGTGAATGCCCAAAGCCTGTTCGGCGTCTTCTTCATTCGCGATGACCACGTCGATGAACGGCATCAGCCCGCGCATTGTTTCGCGGCAAAGGTCGGTGGACTTCGTGCCGGGCCGCCAATTCCACAGCTTCTTGCGGAAATTGAGATCGCACGAGACGGTCAGCCCCAACCGCTTCGCCGTTTGCAGGCTGAGCTTCGCCGCAGCCGCTCCGTTCGCGCTGATCGCCGGAGTGATGCCGGTGATGTGAAACCAGTTCACGCCGCGAAAGGCACTCTCGAAGTCATACGACTCGGCGGGTTGCAGCGCGATGGAACTCCCCTCGCGGTCGTAAGTGACGGTCCCTCCGCGCTGGTTCGCTCCAGTTTCGACGAAGTAGATGCCGAAGCGGCCGGTCTTCACGCGGCGGATCAGGTCGGTGCCGACGCCCAGCTTGCGGGCCTCTTGGACCAGGCAATCGGTGATCGCGTTGTCCGGCAGAGCGGTCAGGTAGGACGCTTGCCCTCCCTGTAAAGCCACCGAGACCGCGACGTTGAGCTCGCCGCCGCCGAAGGTCGCTTCCAGTCGGCCGGGGATGACCTGCGACAACCGCAGGAATTCTTCGGGGCAAAGGCGAAGCATCACTTCGCCGAAGGTCACGAGTTTCAGAGGCATTTCACTTCGATCCCAGTTGTTTGGTGAGAGTCACCGTACCGCGACCGTCAGGGAGCGGCCTGTGCTCAACGTGACAGGCCACTCCCTGACGGTCGCGGTACGGCTTCGGGGGTTATCGCTGAAAAATCGGCAGGTAGTTGTTCGGCATCTGCAAAATGATCAGAGCCATCGCGGTGCCGTACTCAATGCAGACAGTCGAGTCCGTCCAGGCACCGTCCGGCAGTTGATCGCGAAGCAGAGTGTCGCGGATTGCGGGGTACCATTCGTCCCACGCTTCTCCGCCGGCACGCCACATCGCTTGAGCGGCATAGTAATGGCCGTAGAAAAAATGTCCCTCGTACCGAGCCATCTGACCTTGCGGAGCAAACCGGCGGAGGTAGCCCAGACCGCGATCGAGTTCCTTCCCCTCGTACTGCCCGGCCGAGTGCAGCGCGACGACACCGGCGGCCGAGCGTGGAAACGCACTGTCCCCCCGGCGAACCAGTTGATAACGGAAGCCGCCATCCGAGTTCTGGCACTTCTTGACGTATTCAATGCAGCGATCAACCGTCTCTTTGGGGACATGGAGTCCCGCATTGCGAGCGGCTCGCAGAGCCATGATCTGGCAAACGGTCGCCGAGATGTCCGCTTCTTTCGGTTCCGGCTGATAGCGCCAGCCGCCTTCGCTGTTTTGAGTTTGTACGATCAGCCGGACCGCCCGTTCGAGCTTTTCACGCACATCGACTCGGCGTGACATGCCGTAGACTTCGGCGAGAAACAATGTCGCGAAGCCGTGGCCGTACATGGGGCCGTAGGACTCTTGCTCTTTGACGTGCAGGAATCCATTCGGCTTGGCGACCGACAGGACGAAGTCCACGGTGCGATTCACATTTGAGCCAAATGGCCCGCGCCCCGGAGTGCTTCCGGAAGACAACATCGCGATGCCGCCCAGCGCAGTCACGGCCACGTTGCGGCCAAACCCGCCGCCCGATCCGAATGAGCCGTCCTCACGCTGCTTGGCCGCCAGCCACGCGAGTCCTCGGTCGATCGCCAACAGAGTCTGTGGCGTGACGAGGTTCTTCGCAGTTGGCTGCGCGAAGGACGTTCGTCCCAGCGATGTGGCGAGGAGCGCCAGCAGGATGTCTCGGCGAGTGGGCATCGAACGTCATCACTCCGGCAGCGGTTCGATGGTTACGCCCAGCGGGAAGTCCACTTTTTGCATCGCGTAGAAGTCGGGACCGAAGCCGCGTACTTGATCCCGCTTCAATTCGGCCAGTTCGAGCGTGCCGCTCCAGACGATGCTTTTGCCTTGCGTGTGAACTTGGTTCGTCAGCAAGAACGCTTTTTCCAACGGGTACGCGAAGAGCTTCATCAACAGGTCGATGACGTACTGAAACGTATGCAGATCGTCGTTGTGTAGAATAACCGCATACGGCGGCTGCCGCTTCGGCTTGGACTTCGGATCGGGCCGAGCCGGCTTCGGCCGGACGACGACCTGCGGTTCCATTACGGCAACATCTGATTCGGCGTTATCGAAATCGTTCATGGCAGATACTCCTCGTGCGGCGACCATCGTAGCGAGCGGAGATTGTGATTCCCAAGAGCGATCTGAAGCTTTAGCACGACGCGCCAGCGAGTGGTTGTTCGAGAAACACCACTCGCTGGCGCGTCGTGCTGGAGTCGCATTACCCGCGAATCGCTTTCTCAGCCGGAATGGTCGCAGTAGAGTCACTTCCGATTTCTTTGGCACGAGGAACTGCACCATGAAACTGGGTTTGATCAATTCGGCGTGGGCTCAGACAGGACGTGAAACTGCCTGGGGCATTCATAAGACGAAGGAACTTGGCTTCGACACGATCGACATCTTCGCGGACCCGCTCGACATCGACGTCCGCGAGCGGAAGCTCATCAAACGCGAGGCGGACAAGGCGGAATTGCCGATCGTTTCGATCTGTTGCGTGGCGGTGGGGTTGGTCGACTTCAATCCCAGCGTGCAGCGGTTTCACATCGACCGCGTCAAGCAGTACCTCGACTTCGCCTACGAATTAGAAGCGAAGAACGTGCTGTTGGTGCTCGGTGAATACATCTGGAATCAGGAAGTGATCCCGCCCGCCGAGCAATGGGCGACCGGCGTCCGCACCTGCCGCGTGCTGGCCGAGCACGCCGAGAAGTTGGGGGTACAGATCGCACTCGAACTGGAACCGTTCGCGCTCTCGCTGCTGAATAACGTCGACAACATGGTCCGCTTCATCGACGACGTCGCTCATCCGGCGTTGCAGGCGAACATCGACGTGTCGCACTTGTGTCTCGCGAACGTCGCTCCCGAAGAGTTGCGGCACCTGAAGGGCAAAGCGATTCACGTCCACATTTCCGACTGTGACGGAAAGAGACATGGCGACCTGCCTCCCGGCCGCGGCGTGGTCGATTTCTTGCCGTACCTGCGTGAGATCAAAAATCTTGGCATCGATGGAGCGGTGTCGATTGAACTCGAATACTCGCCCGACCCGGATCGCATTGAGGACTGGGTTCGCGAGGCGTACACGGCGACGGATCGATTGATGCGGGAAGTTGGTCTGCGAGGATAGATATTGATCCAGGCGAGCCGGAGGGCGTCAGCCCCCGGACGACACCGATGATGTCCGGGGGCTGACGCCCTCCGGCTCGCCTATGCGGGAAGTAGGACATCATGCTTGGCGAATCAGCACACATATGGTCTCGTCGTGACGCTCTGCGTCGCTGTGGCACCGGCCTCGGAATGCTCGGCCTCGCGAGCATGATTGCCGAGACCGCGCAAGCCGATGTCATCTCGCCGCTGGCTCCAAAGCGTTCGCACTTCGAGGGGCGAGCCAAGCACATCGTGCATCTGTTTATGAATGGTGGTCCTTCGCAAGTCGACACGTTTGATCCAAAACCGAAGCTCTCCGAATGGCATGGCAAGCCGCTGCCCGCCGGCAACCTGCGAACCGAACGAAAGACCGGCGCGGCGATGCGGTCGCCGTTTGAGTTTCGCCGCTATGGAAAGTCAGGCATCGAAGTCAGCGATCTCTTCTGGCAGACGGCGCACAACCACATCGACGACATCGCGGTCATTCGCTCAATGCAGGCCGAGGTGCCCAATCACGAGCCGTCGCTGATGCTGATGAACTGCGGCGACGGCCGGTTGCCTCGGCCGAGCTTCGGTTCGTGGGTCACTTATGGACTCGGTTCCGAGAATCAAAATCTGCCCGGCTTCATCGTGATGTGTCCGGGCGGATATCCGATTGTCTCGACGCAGAACTGGCGCTCGGCGTTTCTGCCCGGAGCGTTTCAAGGGACGTACCTCGACACGCAGCACACCGAGATCACGAAGCTGATCGCCAACATTCGGAACTCGCGGCTCTCGCTGGACGAGCAGCGGCGGCAACTCGACTTCGTGCGAAAGCTCAACGAACAGCACAAAGCCGAGCGGCCGGAAGACGCGGCGCTGGAAGCACGCATCCAATCCTTTGAGTTGGCATTTCGGATGCAAACGGAAGCGGCCGACGTGTTCGATATCTCGAAAGAGCCGGAAGCGATTCGGCTGATGTACGGAGCGGGGACGCACGGCCGACAGCTTTTGATCGCGAGACGCCTCATCGAACGGGGCGTGCGGTTCGTCCAAATCTGGAGCGGTGCCGGTCAGCCGTGGGACAACCACGATGGGCTGGAGGCTCAGCACAAGAAGCTGGCCAACGATTGGGACGGCCCGATCTCCGCGTTCATGACCGACCTGAAACAGCGCGGCCTGTTCGACGAAACGCTGATCCAATGGGGCGGCGAGTTTGGACGCACGCCAGTCGCCGAACTGCCGGCGTTGAACGGTCGCGATCACAACCATTACGGCTTCACCAGCTGGCTAGCTGGCGGCGGCGTGCGCGGCGGGCAAGTCTACGGAGCCACCGATGAGTTCGGCTTCCAAGCGGTCGAGAAGCCGGTGCTCGTGCATGATCTGCACGCGACGATGCTGCATCTGCTGGGATTCGACCACGAGCGTCTGACTTACCGCTATGCTGGCCGTGATTTCCGTTTGACCGATGTGCATGGCCGTGTCATCGACGAGTTGATTGCGTAGGTTGGGATTCCATCCCGACCGATCGTTGTGGGTCCATCTAATTACCAACCTGGGTGGCACGCCCTGATAAGGGCGTGGATTACCGGAATTTGTCATCTACGCCCTTCGATGACTCAGGGCGTGCCACCCAATCTGAGCCACGACCAACCGATTGGGGTCGGGACGGAGTCCCAACCTACGGCTGCGGTTTCAACACTTTGTCGATCGCTTTGTCTAATTCGTCGGCGATGCTGACTTCGAACGGTTCGTCGGCCACGTTGGCGGCGTCGGCTTTCTCTTGGGCCATCTTCAGAAACGCTTGCAGCTCAACGTCGGTCAGTCGCTCTTTGAGCTTGTCTGTTCCGTTGGCTTGTTTCTCCGTCAGCAGCTTCATCACCTCCTGCGATTCCTTTTCAGGGATGCTCTTCTCGAAGGCTCCGCGAGCGAATCGTTGCAGTGTGCGACGTCCCGCTTCCTTGTCGTCGTCGCTGAGGCCGGACGGCTTCACATACATCTCGTCAGCCGCCATCAGCAGGCCGAGCGGCAGCAACGGGCTCTTCGCGATTTCTTCCATCACTTTCACGAGCTGTTCGGTGCTGACTTTGCCCCCTTTGAAATCGTCAGCCAGTTGATTGATCCGATTGAGCACTCGCACCTTGTCGTCGGGAGAGAGTTTCGACTTCGCGACGGCATCGGCCGCGACCTTCTTGGCTCCGTCTGCGACCACGGTCTTCCAATTCATGGCGATCCACGCGCCAATCGCGACGACCACCAGCAGCAGAGCCCCCGCCGCGCAACCGCATCCCAACGCGAAGTTGCGACAGCCGCTGGGCGGTGGAACCGACGAATCGTCGTGTTGCAAAGTGTCGAGCGAGTCGCGATCGCGATCATCAAGCGTGTTGGACATGGAAGGACGACCTCAGTGAGACGCAATTATGTGACTCTGCGGTGTGTGGAACGACGTGAGACTTTTCATTGAAAACAATAACTGTGGCGATCAGTTGGGCGGACATAGTCGCAACCGTTGAGACACCAGCTCCGCGACCGCAGATCGCTCCAACGGCAAGACGTGATACTCACCGGAGTGCCATGCCTCGAATTGATCCGAGTAGTTCGGCGAACCGGGATGTCCCGATTGGCTCTCGGCATCGACGGCCAGCAAGCAGTTCGTCGAGAGGTCCGCGATCAGGCGATATCCAGCACCGCTGGTGGCCAGCCAATCGGGACCGCTGCCGGTGTTGCAGACCGTGATCATGTCCCCCTTCACCGGCCCGCCGCCGTGATTGAGCAGTTGTGCCAGATCGCCACGAGAGGCCAGAACATGCTTCAGCGGCAACTGATGCAGACGGCCCCAATGCCAAGTCGAGATGTCGGAATCGAATCGCTCAGTCAGAAAACTCAGCGTCTGTTTGAAGACACGGTGCAGTGCCGGAAGTCGCTGCCCGTCGGGAAACCAGCCGTGCGCATCCTCCGCGAGAAGCCGAGAGGCGATTCCCTCGGCTTGCTTCGCCAACAGGTCGGCCGTGACGCCTGAGAATCGAACGTCGGCAACAGCCTTGGCCCAGAAGGTGAGAAACACATTGAACAACGTGGTCGCGACCGAATCGGCTTCGGTCCGTCCATCCCAACCGCGCAAATGTTGCACTGCGGCGCAGATTTGTGGATCAGTGAGCTCGGACAACGCGGCCAACAGCGGCGGCAGACAGGCCACACCTCGCAGAGTGACCGTGTCGTGGTGCATCGTTCGAAAGTCATCGACCGTGAAACCCTGGCCGAGCTTGGCTTCGATCATCTGACGAATTCGCACCGCTCGATAACCGCTGCTCCAAGTGCCGCACAGCGGGAACGGGTAATCGTCCCCCGCCAACCGATTGTTGGCGGATGCAAGCCAGCCGCGCGAAGGATCAATCGCGTGCGGCATCGCCTCGAACGGCAGCAGGCCGAGCCATTGGTGATCGGGTTCCCAACCAGCGCGATAACCTCGCTCGACCGTCTTGCGTTGTGGAATCCTTCCCGCACAATGGACGGCGATCTGCCCCGCGATATCCGCGATGACGAGATTGAAAGTCGGCACATGCCACGGCCGCAATGCCTCGCGGAACTCGGCGACCGTTGATGCGCGATCCATCTTCAGTAAGGCGGTCAGCCAACCTCCGTGAAACGCGCCGAGCCATTTCAAGGCCACTGGTCCCGTTTGATTTCCCGGCGGCGGCAAGATCTCTTCCACGACGGGTCCGTTGCGCGAAAAGCGAATCGTTCGTGAGATCGGCTCAGCCCCTTTCACGCGAATGATCTCGACTACTTCGCGGGCCGGCTCCCAACGGCCATCAAACAGGAAACAGTTTGGATGCGCCGGATCGGTTCGCTCCTGATACAGATCTCGCAGCGAGCAGATGTTGTTGGTAATCCCCCACGCGACACGCTCGTTGCGCCCGAACATGATTGCCGGCATCCCGACGTAGCCCATCCCCGCGACGTTGAAGCCGCCGCCGCAGAGATGCGCTTCGTACCAACACGACACCGCTTCGATCGCGATATGCGGATCGCTGGCGACCATCGGCATTCCCGATCGGCAATGCTGTCCCGCGACGACCCAATTGTTGCTGCCGGTTCGTTCGGGATCGCCAGTCGCTTGGCCAACGCCCTCCAGCGGCCGCTCACTCAACTCACGTCGCCGGTCGCGATACGACTCCGAAGGCACGACTGCTTCTTCGTCGGCTTCACCCAGCAGGAACTCGCGGTATAGCGGCCCATCGCCGAGCACTCGCTTGGCCAACTCCGGCATGACGATCACTGGAAAGCGACCAGTCAGATACCAACGGAACTCGCTTTCGATCGCCAGACTGTCGATCGGCGACCACGGCTCCGGCCGATAGTTCAGTAAATCAAACTCGATCGGCAGGCACTCGCCGCTTTGAGCAATCAACGCATTCGCGCCGTCGGCGAACGCTTGCAGCGTGTCGCGCGTTTCGCTTGGCAACTGCAACCATTCCGCCTGAGCAATGCGATTCAGCCCAACGGTACGCGCCACCAAATCCAGTGGCACGCCGTCCGACCCCAGCACCTCGGCCAGCCGGCCCAGCCCTTTGCGTCGCAGATAGTCCAACTGAAACAGCCGATCCTGTGCCATCGCGAAGCCATACCCGAACCACAAGTCGCGAGCCGACTCCGCAAAGATGTGCGGAATTCCCCAGCGGTCTCGCTCGATTGAAACGGCGGCTTGAACTCCTGCGACAACCTGCCCATCACAGCGCGGAGCACGACTTTCCGCTTCGCGTTTCCAGCGGTCATCAAATTCAGCTCGTGTCCAACCGGCCGATTGGCAAATGCTATTGATCGCTTCACCCGCACCGAGTCGCCGCAACACATCGCGATCAAGAAAAGACATCGTGGATGCTCCCGATAAATTCCCGGCGAGCGGGACGGCGTCAGCCCCCCCCCGGTGCATTGATCGCCCAACCGGGGGGCTGACGCCGCCCCGCTCGCCTGTTTCGTTAGTGATTCAACGAGGTATAGCTACTGCCGACCTCGAACGAAAATCTCTCGCACGACGAGCGTCCGTCGGACAGCAGACGACTGTGAAGCGCTCGCCCTCGCTGACGCTTCGGGTTAGTGTTCGATCATGACAGCCCACATCACCCATCGCCGTCATTCCTCTGGCCCCATTCCTCCGCCGAAATCTTTCTGCCAGAGGAATGGGGCCAAAGGAATGTTCTGGCTGTTGCTGGTGATCTCAGCCGCGTCAGAGCTGCGGGCTGATGACGCGACCGCGCGGTTTTACGAGCAACTTCGCCAGAGGCAGCTCTTCAGCTTGGTCGAGTCGGACGGCTTACGGCGTCTCGAAGCGAAATCGCTGAGCGACCGTGAGCGCGGTGAGTTGGTCTTGGAACTCTCGCGAACATACACGGCGCATGCATGGCACACCGTCGGGTCCGAGCAAGCGGACCTGTGGCACCGTGCCGCGAAAGTCATCGTCGAACATTTGGAGCAGACGAAGTCAGCGTCGCGTCAGGAACTCTTTGAAACGCAATTGGCGTTGATTGACCTGAGCCGAGCGGAATGGTCGCTCGCGCAGACGGAGTTACAGCCAGAGGATCGCAAGTTGCGTCAACAAGGACGAGCGGCGATTGATGCCGCGTTGGAACGACTCGCTCCGCTGGAGAAAACGATCGGTCAGCAGGTGCGTCAGAGTTCCACAGACGCGGCGGCGGGAAGCCGGCCGACCTCGAAGGACTCCGCAGACAAGCTCTCGTTGTATGAGCGGCGTGCGTTGTGGATGCAGCTTCGCTTTCGGCTGGGGTTCGCTCGGCTGACGCAATCACGGCTCGCAACCGAGAGCGCGGACCGCGCGGCGGCGCTGGTCGCGGCGGACGAGTGGCTGCTGCCGCTCGCGACCGCGTCGAGCAATGACCGATTGACGGGCGAGAGCCAGCTCGTGTTGGCTGAAGTCGCGCGTCTGCGCGGCGATCTCGACCGTGCGACAAAGATGTTGATCGCTTTTGAGAAGTTTATCGCGGAGGACACGTCGCTCGAACTGCGAGAGCGATTCGTCATCGAGCGCTTGCGGGGAATGCTCGCCAAGCGGCAACTGACCGAGGCGGCATCTTGGCTGATCGAACAACGCCGGACCGGCGTCTTGAAAGTAGACGGAGCGAATTCGTTAGCGATGTCGGCTGAGCTGTCCTACTGGCAAATTGCGATCGAGCTCGCCGTGTGGCGAGCCACCGTTGAGCGTGGCGACGCCAAACTGACGAGCGAGATGTGGGAGCGTGTCTCGGCCGAAGTCGCACGGCTGCAAACGACCGACGGTGGGTATTGGGCCGCGCGTGCGCAGCTCGATTGGCAGCGGGAACGGGACGTGCGCGACTACGGAGCAGAACTCGCAAGCCTCGTGCATCAGGCTCGATCGTCGTTTTCTTCAGATCAGATTGACCTGGCGATTTCTCGCTATGACGCAGCACTCGCCGCGGCGCGGAAGAAACCGCAAGAGGATTCCCAAAAGAGCTTGCTACTTGAGCTTGCCGACACCCGCGCGTCGCTGCTGTTCCGAGCCAACCGATTCGACGAAGCCGCCACTGCGTTTCGCGAACTGGCCGAAGCGCCGCGACATGACCGCTCGGCCGCGACCCATTTGCTCTGGGCGATGAGTCTCGGCAAGCAGTTCGAGAAGGAGCCGAACGACGAGCACCGCGATCGGTTCCTAGAAACGCTTCGCCAAGTGCGCGACCGATATGCCAGTCAGCCAGAGTCCGCCGAAGCGGCTTGGCTGCTAGGCCAAATGCACGAACGGCAACAGCAATTCCTTGAAGCCATCGAAGTGTTCGCGTCGATCCCGGCGATGCACGCACGCTACGACGAAGCGTGGGCCGGGATCGCCCGCAGTCACGGCCGACAGATCGCAAGGTTGCGGGCCGAAAACAAGCCGACTGCGGAAGCCGAGTCGGCGGCGATCCAGCAATTGCAGCCAGCCGTGGAGTTGCGAATTTCCAATCTCAAATCTCAAACCTCAGATTTCAAATCGGAAATCTCAAATCCCCAAGCAGAAATACTCGTCCGATTCGCACGGCTTTTGATGGAGCGGCAGCCAGCGGACTACAAGTCGGCGGATCAATGGCTGGAGGCGGTTCTCGCGCGATCGAAAGACCGCGATTGGCTGAAAGCTGCGGAGCAACTCCGAGTCGTGTCGCTCGCCGGACAGCGGCGAATCGACGAGGCAGAGAAGCTGATCGGCGCACTCGAAGAATCGGGGCCAGAGGAATTGCTCGCTCTGTTGGACGGACTCGCGTCGGTCGCGGCTCAGTGCGATAGGGGGACGCAGCGGCTGGTGGCTGAGTTGCAATTGCGAGCGTCCCAATCATTGACCGAAGCACCCTCGAAGCTGACTGATGCGCAACGACTGCGCTTGTGGCGAGCACGCGCGGAAGCGTTCTCAGCCACGGGTCAGCCGACGAAAGCGGTCGCCGTCTATGAGCAGCTCGTCGAAAAGGCACCACGCGACGCAAAACTGCTCCGCACAGCCGCCGAGTTATGTGAGTCGCTCAGTTCGACGACTGGAGATCAACACGCAAAAACCTACTGGCGACGATTGGAAGGAGTGCTCAAGGCAGGAAGTCCGGAATGGCTCGACGCGCGCTGGCATGTGATCCGGAATTGCCGACAGCTTGGTGAAAAGACAGAAGCCGACAAACTGCTGAAGGTCACGAAGCTGCTGTATCCCGAACTTGGCGGGCAGGCGATGCGAGCGAGGTTTGAGGAGTTCGAACGTTAGCGCCAGCGATCGGCGAGCGGGGCGGCGTCAGCCCCCCGGTCTTATGCGGGAGAATGCGAAAGAGCACGTCCCGATAATGCGGAATGAACCGGGGGGCTGACGCCCCCCCGCTCGCCAATACGTCGCTAGACCGCTGCGCCGGTGAAGAGCGACTCGATCACATCGCCGCGATTCAAGCGGACGGGGCGATTGAGCCGGTCGCGGACTTCGGTGTCCGGCGGAATGCCCAACACATGATAGACCGTCGCGCCGACATCGTTGGGCGAGAAGGCTCGCGTCACCGGATACGCGCCGATTTCGTCCGAGCGACCGATCACTTGGCCGGGACGCACGCCCGCTCCTGCGAAGAGAGCGAAGAAGCACGGCCCCCAATGATCACGGCCTTGTTGAGCATTGATCTTCGGAGTTCGACCGAACTCGCCGAGCATCATTACCAGCGTGTCCTCAAGCCGACCCGACTCTTGAAGATCATCCAGCAACGCGGACACACCTTGATCGACCGGCGGCAGCAAAATGTTTTTCAGCGTTGGGAAAATGTTTCCGTGGTTGTCCCACGTTTGGACGCGGCCGATGTTGGCCTGCACGACGCGCACACCGGACTCGATCAATCGTCTCGCCAGCAACAAGGACTGGCCCGTCGTCGTCCGTCCGTAACGATCACGAACCGCGTCTGTTTCACGATTCAATTGAAACGCCTCGGCCAATCGGCTGGAGGTCAGCAGCGACAAAGCTAACTCTTGATCGTTCTGTAATCGGAGCGATTGAGCCGCTTCGCCGAATCGCGCCTGCTGGCGATTCACCTCGTTCAGCAGCGAATGCCTCTGGCCGAGCCGGCTGACATCCAGGCCCGGCGACAGCGACAACGCATCGACTCGGAATTCCGGCTTGTTCGGGTCGCCGGTGATCTGCCACGGATCAGAATTGGGCCCCAGGAATCCGGCATGTTGCCCCGGCCAAGTCAGCGGACCTTCGCGCAAAAACGTTGGCAGGTTCACGCCGCACGGGATGCCGGTGTTCTGCGGCTGTAGAAACTGCAACGCGGCTGAGTAGCCTGGCCAGTCATCTCGCGAGGCGACTTTGTCAAAGAAGCCGCCGGGCTGTTTTTCGCCGGTCAGCACATGGTGCGTGGACATCAAGTGGTTGTTGTCGCCGTGTGAGAGCGAGCGAATCACCGCGTACCGATGAGCACGCTCGGCGAGCTTCGGCAGGTGCTCACAAATCTGATAGCCGGGGATCGAAGTCGCGATCTGCTTGAACTCACCCCGAATCTCGGCCGGAGCGTCCGGCTTCATATCAAACGTGTCGTGGTGACTAGCGGCTCCGGTCAAAAACACGATGACGAGTGACTTCGGCGTGCGAGGTGCCGCGACAGCTCGTTGGCCGGCGACCTGAGCAAGCCCGACACCCATCAATCCCGAATACCCGACTTGCAGCAGTTCGCGGCGTGACACGCCTGTGCTGTGCTGGTGGGGGCGTAGTCGTTCGGCATTCGACATCGGTTCGTCTCCAGATCGCAAATGGGCTGCGGGGGCGAGGAAGAGAATATCACCGTTTTCCATCGGATGATAACGCGAACGTCTTGAATGGAGCCGGCACGTCGAAGATCGCCGTGTTGCCATGTAGGATGCTCCGGCGTAGCTCAGTCGCTCCCGCGACTGAGGTTTTCGATCCGTGCCATTGCCGAGGATCGCCGCATGGGAAATCCAACGTCGTTCGGAATGCGAGTCGCTGGAGCGGCTCGCCTACGATTCAGCAGCTTCGTCACTCTACTTTTTGGAGACTTCAATTCGATGAGAATCCCACAGCTCACCACCATCGTTCGAACGCTGGCCGTCATCGGCCTGCTGTCGAGTCCACTCACGGCCGCCGAGAAGCTCAGCTTGAGCAGTCTCTTTACCGATCACGCGGTCTTGCAGCGCGACATCGCTGTTCCCGTGTGGGGCAAGGCCGAGCCAGGATCGAAGCTCGTCGTGCAATTCGCGGGACAAGAGAAACCCGCCACAGCGGACAAGGACGGCAAGTGGTCCGTGAAGCTCGACCCGTTGGCCGCGTCGGCCGAGGGGCGTGCGTTGACCGTGAAAGCGTTGGAAGGGAATGAGTCGGTCGCTCGACAAGACGTGCTCGTCGGCGAAGTTTGGATTTGCAGCGGTCAGTCAAACATGGGCTGGTCGCTCAAGCAATCGACCGGCGGCGAACAAGCGATCGCGGCGGCGGGCGATGCGCAGTTGCGGCTATTCAACGCGAGTGCCCGCGCGGTCGATGAACCGCAGGATTCGATCGGCGGAACATGGGCAATCGACTCGTCGCAGAGCGCGACCAACTTTTCTGGTGTTGCGTACTTCTTTGGCAAAGACTTGCGTAAGGCGCTGGGCGTCCCGGTCGGACTCATCAAGTCGGCGGTTGGCGGAACGGTGTGTGAAGCTTGGACTCCGAAAGCGGACCTCGAAACCAATCCAACGCTCAAGCCGTTGCTCGATCAACAGGCCCAACGACTGGCTGGCTATCCCAAAGTTCTCGAAGACTACAAGCAACGCGAACCGGAACTGCTGAAGCAATACGAAGAGGCTGTCGCGAAAGCGAAAGCCGACAAGAAGCCGGAACCGCGCAAACCCGGCCCGCCACAAGACCCTGCCGTTAACGCCAATCGTCCGTTCGGGCTCTACAACGGTTCGATCACGCCGTTGGTGCCGTATGCCATTCGCGGAGCCATCTGGTATCAAGGGGAATCGAATTCGGGGCGGGGCAAGGAATATCAAACGCTCTTCCCGGCGATGATCACCGGATGGAGAAAAGTCTGGGGCCAAGGAGATTTCCCGTTCCTGTTCGTGCAGATTGCGCCGCACGGCGGAATGTTACCGGAGATTCGTGAAGCTCAACGGCTCACAGTTCAAACGACGCAGAACACCGCGATGGCCGTGACGCTGGATGTCGGTCATCCGTCCGACATTCACCCGCAAGACAAGCAGCCCGTCGGGGCGCGACTCGCGCTCGCCGCACGAGCACTCGCGCATGGCGAGAAGATCGAACACTCCGGCCCGGCCTACGACGCACTGAGCGTCAGCGGCAACAAAGCCACACTCAGCTTCAAGCACATCGGTGGTGGGTTGGTCGCCCGTAGTGCAAGCGGCTCGCCTGCCTTGAAAGGCTTCCTGATCGCCGGCTCTGACAACAAGTTCGTTGATGCGACAGCCACCATCGAAGGGGACACGATCGTCGTCACCAGTGATGCTGTTGCCGCTCCAGTCGCCGTCCGTTACGGCTGGGTGAACGTGCCGGAAGCGAGCCTCTGGAACAAAGCCGGCTTGCCCGCGTCGCCATTTCAAACCGACGGCGCGTTCGTGCTGGAAGAGGGCTTTGAGATGCTGTTCAACGGCACCGACCTGACCGGCTGGCACTACGCCAACGGCCCCGAGTTCAAAGGCATGCAGCACGCCAGCGACGGCCGCTACACCGCTCGCGATGGCCGCATTGTCGTGAATCCCGGCAAGGGACTGGCTCAGTTATGGACGACGCGTGAATTCCCTCACGACTTCCACTTGAAGCTGGAGTTCCGTGCGGGAGTCAACGCCGACAGCGGCATCTTTCTCCGCAAGCCGCAGCTTCAATGCCGAGACTACCTGGTCGCTGGCCCGTACAAGGAACTGACCAAGTACAAGCCACAAGACTGGAACGAAGTCGAAGTCATTGTGAAAGGCGGAGTCGCCACCTGCACCTGCAACGGCGAAGAACTGAAGTTCCCCAACGAGTTGCCGGCGACTGGTCCGATCGGTCTCGAAGCCGACCGCGGACAAATGGAATACCGCCGGATTCGGATCAAAGAGCTGAAGTGAGAACCAAAGGAACCCAATAACTCCCCGAAGTTCTGTTAGCACGACGCGCAAGCGAGTGGTTCCGACGACGGCCACTCGCTTGCGCGTCGTGCTAACTTGCTATTGGGATCGGGAGCTTTTGTGCTCCCGTTCCTTAGCCGCGCCGTTTGCCGAGTGTTGGCCGATTGAGGATCAAGTTCAGCACGAAGGCTTGCTTGATGCCGGCGGGGTCGCGCATCAGTCGGGCCACTTCGGTCACAGTGAACTTGGCACGAGCGGCGGTGGCTGACGCTGCGGTCGGGGCATCGACGGCGGTAAACGCGCCTAAGTCCTGTTGAACTTTTTCGGCGACGCCGTGTGCCAGGTGGCTCTTTGCTTGTTGCACGATGCGGCCTTCTTGCATGTGATCGGCCACATGCTGCCGCACTCCGGAACCGAGCGTTGCCGAACCGAGTCCCTTGCGGTCCGAGATACGTCCGCCTGGCCGAGGACCACCAGAACTTGCGGCCGAACTCTTGTTCGCGGCCGACTCGGCCGGACGCTTGGAGCGATTCTTACCTCGCGAGCGAGGTTTCTGTGCCCCTTCCTCGGCGACGAGCACTTCCAACTCGTCGGCTTGGCCCTCTTTCTGGCCCATGACGTTTTTGAGGAAGCGGTTGATCTCGGCTTGCAGATCCTTGTCGACGCGCTTGCCCCCCGCTGCTTGCGGTTGAACTCCGCCGCCGACCGGCTTTTGGTTGCCGTTGAACACGTTCCACAACCAACTGATAAACGCGATCACCACAAACAGAATCGAGAGCCACGACTCGCCTGCCGCCAGGACGGGAATGAGAGAGAACATGACAATCGGCCTTTCGACGTAGCACAGGCGGCTCGCCTGTGATCCCTGTCTGAATTATTGGGACTATCCACCATTCGCGTTGATTTCGGTGTCTTGTGAACCGCAAGACGCTAGCCGCGGGTTCTTTTCCTCGACCCGCGGCTAGCGCCTTGCGGCTCACGAGATTACTTTGTGGCTGGCTCGCCGCCGGCAATCGAGTCTCGCATCTTGGTATCGGCTTGAAGATTTCGCAGTTCGTAGTAATCCAGGAGGCTCAGTTTGCTTTCGGCCAGTGACTGTGCGATCGCCAGCGGGATCGCCGCCTCGGCCATGACGACCTTGGCGCGGTTCTCTTGGATGAGTGCGACCATTTCCTGTTCCTCGGCGGTGTAGGCGGAGAGCTGTTCTTGGGCCTTGGCCTGAGCTACTCGGACCTGAGCTTCCGCCTGATCGGCTTGCAACCGGGCACCGATGTTTTCGCCGACGTCAACGTCCGCGATGTCGATCGAGACGATCTCGAACGCCGTCTGTGCTTCCAATCCTTCGCTGAGCACCGTGCGGGAGATCGAATCGGGATTGGCCAAAACCATCTTGTACGACGCGGTCGAGCCAATCGCCTGCACGATGCCCTGGCCCACGCGTGCAATGACGGTCTCTTCCGTCGCACCGCCGACCAACTGCTTGATGTTGGTGCGGACGGTTACGCGGGCACGCACCTTCAACTCGATGCCGTCTTTGGCGACGGCGCTCAACGTCGTGCTGCCACGCTTCGAGTCCGGGCAGTCAATGACCTTTGGATACACGCTGGTCCGGATGGCATCGAGCAGATCGCGGCCAGCCAGATCAATCGCCGCCGCCGTTTGCCAATCCAGATCAACCAGGCCGGCCCGATGCGCGGCGATCAACGCACGAATCACGTTGGGCACGTTGCCGCCGGCCAGATAGTGAGCTTCCAACGCCTTCGTGCTAATCGGATACACCCGCGTCAGTCCTGCCTGCACCGCCATGATCTTGCAGCGGACGATGATCGACGGACTGACCTTCCGCAGCGACATCATCAACAGGCTCGGCAGCGAGATGTTGGCCCGCGTCGTGACACACTGAATCCACAAGCTGAAATACCGGGCAAAGACGAGCAAAAAGATCAGCGCGAAAAACGCAACCAGCACGAACACACCGAGCAACATCGCATTTTTGTTTTCGGCCAGCAGGGACAGGCGGTTGAACATGGTGTCTTTCAAAGTAGGTCAGCCTTTCCAGGCTGACGGAGTGGCGATCGGTATGGTTGGCCGCAAAGGGGGCAGGCAGGAAAGCCTGACCTACGACTGGCGGCGGGTTTAGCTCTGGCCGAATTCATCGTCAAGCGGCGTGCGTTCGTGTTCGACCAGTGGTTGTGAGGTTAGCGACGGATCGGGCGCGGAGCTTTCTCGCACTTGCCGCACGACCAAACGATTGCCTTTCTGAGCCAGCACTCGTACCGGAGTATCGGTCAGGATGAGCATTCCTTCGCTTTCGGCGTGCAGTCGTTCGCCTTCGACCAGCACCATCCCGCCGGGACTGAGCCGAGTCAGCGTCGTCCCGGTTTTTCCGATGAGCCGCGCCAGCCGCTCGGTTTCCGCGACGAAGGGTTGCATCTCGTCTAAGCTGGGAGGGTTCATCAACCGCCGGCCGTACTCGGTGCGTGGGAAGGCATAGAACGCTCCGCCCAACACCGACGGAAACAACACGACGAGCGCCGCGATGTAGACCAAGAATATCGTCAACTCGCCGGTTCGGCCCCAGGCCTGCCACGCACTCCACACCGAGATCACAAAGACGATTCCGGCCGCCGCCATGATGACTCCGCCGGAGGGAATAAAGACCTCGGCGACCAACAGCGCTAGCCCCAAGGCCAACGTCAGCACCGCCATCAACGCGTAACTATCCATGACTCGCCGCACCCTTCCGAGAACAACACTGGGGATCGCGCGGCAGTGTACCGGGCCGAGATGGTCAGACAAGTAGGGTGGGTCGAGTCATCGAGACCCACCACGATCAGCGCAGCTTGTGGTGGGTCTCGATGACTCG